>JAODNA010000191.1 GCA_025465135.1 Frankiales bacterium
CTCGAGCAGGAGCTGGCCGAGCTGCGGGCCCGCATCGCCGAGCTGGAGGCGATCCTCGCCGACCCGGCCAAGCTGCGGCGGGTCATCAGCGCCGAGCTCGCCGAGATCGCGTCCGAGCACGGCACGCCCCGGCGCACGGTGCTCGTCGGCGGTGACCTGAAGGCACTCGTCACGCGCCAGACCTCATCGCTCGAGGTGGCGGACGACCCGGTCGACGTGCTGCTCTCCTCGACCGGCCTGCTCGCGCGGACCCCCGTCGAGGAGGCGTCGGCGACGTCGCGCACCGGTCGCTCGCGGCACGACGTGATCGTTGCCACAGCACGTACGACGGCGCGCGGCCAGGTAGGCCTGCTGACCAGTGCCGGGCGGCTGATCCGCATCGGAGTGCTCGACGTACCGGCAGTGCCCGGTGTCACGACGGGTGCGCTGTCGCTGCGCGGTGGGGCGCCGGCCAGCGAGTTCGCCGAGCTGTCGCGCGGTGAGCGGATCCTCGGGCTGACATCGCTGCGCACCGACGGGCCCGGTCTCGCGCTCGCCACCCGCGACGGCGTGGTCAAGCGGGTGACGCCGGAGTGGCCGGCCAAGGGCGACGCCTTCGAGATCGTCTCGTTGAAGAGCGGCGACGAGGTGGTGGGCGCGCTCGAGCTGACCGACGGCGAGGAGGAGCTCGTCTTCTTCACCTCGACCGCCGACCTGCTGCGCTTCCCGGCCGACGCCGTGCGACCGCAGGGCCGGGCCGGCGGCGGCATCGCCGGCGTGAAGCTGTCGAAGGACGCTGCCGTGATCGCCTTCTCCGCAGTTGCCCTGAGTGGCGGCGACACGCTGTTCGAAGAGCCCGTCGTCGTGACCGGCGGCGGCCTGCCGCCGGAGGGTCGGTCCAAGGGACCCGGCCTGGTGTCGACCGTGAAGGTCACGCCGCTGTCGGACTACCCGCGCAAGGGGCGCGCCACCGGTGGCGTCCGGTGCCAGCGACTGCTGTCCGGCGAGGCCGTGCTCGTCCTCGGTTGGGCCGGCCCGGCTCCGGCCTGGGCCGCGGGTGCCGGCGGCGAGCCGGTCGAGCTCCCGACGTCGTACGGCAAGCGCGACGGAAGCGGTACGCCGATCGAGAGCGCAGCCCCGGCCGCGATCGGCCGCCCCTACCTCGGCGGCTAGCCGAGCTGCTGGAAGCTCACGTCGTCGAAGGCGACCTGCGCAGACGTCACGGTGTAGTCGGTGTGGCCCAGCATCAGGACGGCACCCGCAGCTCCGGCCGGTGCGGTGAGGTCTGCGGAGATGAGCTTGAAGCCCAGCTGGCGCTTCGGGCCCTTGACGAGTGAGGCGCCGTCGGTGATCGACAGGGCCTTGCCGGTGGCATCGAGCCAGCGGACCCGGGTGACGGCACCTTCGCCGTCGACACCGGCGTTGGGGTCGAGGCTGGGACGGATCGCGAAGACGGAGAAGCGGTAGCGCTTGCCGGCAGCGACCGGGATCGGCGCCGCGCTCACCCAGAACGGCCGGATCGAGTAGGTGTTCTGGGCGCCGTCGTTGGCCGCGCCGGTGACGCTGGCCGCCGGGTTGGGCACGCAGGTGTAGCCGCCCGTCGCGGCCGCGCCGCTGGCGTCACAGATCTGCTTGCCGGGAGCGAGGGAGCCGGAGATGGCGGCGTTGCGGGCGCCCGTGTGACCACCGCGCTGGTTGTAGTCGAACAGGATGGTCGCGCCCTCGAAGGACCAGCCGACCGGCATGACCGGGATCCCCTGCTGCGTTGCGGCGTCGTTGGACGACTGCTCGAAGCTTGCGTTGGGGACGAGGTTGGGTCCGAGCTTGGGCGCGCCGGCCTGCGCAGCCCCCGCCAGCCCGACGACGAGGGCGACGGCAAGTACGACGAGCATGCGGGGCCGGGGCGATGCCAGTCTCATGACGTCCTCAACGACGGGGCGCGACCGCGGGTGACGGTCTGCTCACGACTTCGCCGCTGCACGGCGATCTCCTGCCGGTGCCGAGCGTGCGTCAGGCAGGATGGCCAACGGCGTGCGGTCAACGGCGACCGCCGGAACGGGAGGGCGAGCGCGTGGCTGCGGCGAATCGCCCCAGAACGCCCGCAGTTGTCCTCGGTACCTTTGTCGTGGCCCTGTCCGTGCTCGTGGCCGCCGTTGCGCTCACCTCACGCGGCCAGACGCCCCCCGCCGTCGCGGAGTTCGCCCCGCAGCCCGTGCAGCAGATCAAGAAGGCGCTCGACGCCCAGCCCGACGAGGTGGCCGACAAGGGCTCCGGCGCCGGTATCGGTGCAAGCCCCTCGCCCTCCCCGGGCACGACGAGACCGGGCGCCTCGCGCCTCCCGTCACCGCGACCGGCGCTGGTCGTGCCGCGGATCCGCCAGTGCGTCGGCGACCCCCCTCGCCAGACCGAGGACCCCCAGTCCCCTCCGTGCGTTGCCTACTCCGACCCGAAGCTCGACAACGGCGGCGCGACCGCCAAGGGCGTCACGCGCAACGAGATCACGATCGCGGTGCCGACGCAGTTCCTCGAGGACACCAGCATCGCTCCGAAGCTGGCGACGTTCTTCAACAAGCGCTTCGAGCTCTACGGCCGCAAGCTCGTCATCCAGCCCTTCACACCGACAGGCTGCGCGAGCGGCAGCCAGCCCGACCCCGCGAAGATGCGCGACGACGCGGTCGCGGTCGACGAGGAGCTGCAGGCGTTCGCCACCCTCGCCTACTGCAACGCCTCCGGCGCCGACCACCACTACTACGACGCGCTGGCGCAGCGCAAGACGATCAGCGTCACCGACGGCAACCTCACGACCGGCGTCGAGTCGCACTACGCGGCGCACGCGCCGTACGAGTGGAACGTGCAGCCCGGCGTCGACACGATCCTCGCCAACACGGCGCAGTTCATCTGCGGCAAGCTCGCGGCCCGACCGCCGAAGTACGCCGGCCCGGCACAGGCCCGAGCCGCGACCCGCAAGTTCGGTCTCATCTACACCCGCGCGGTCGACGGCACCGTGCCCGACATCTCGCCGCTCCGCAACGGGCTGAAGTCGTGCGGGCAGTCGCTGTTCGAGGTGCGCGACGACCAGAGCAGCGACGCCAGCCGCAACGGCGTCAACACGATGGTGTCGATGCAGAACGCCGGCGTCACCTCGGTCCTCTGCGTCTGCAACAACCTCGACACCCGTGGCATCTACATGCCGGCCGCGTCCGGGCAGGGCTACGAGCCGGAGTGGGTCGAGTCGACGTACATCAACAACGACCTCGACAACTCCTACAACAGCGGCAACGCCCCGCCCGACCAGTCCTCGCACGTGCTCGGCGTGATCTTCCGCAACAAGCTGCTGCCGAAGCAGGACATGCCCTGGTACTGGGCGCTCCGGGAGGCCGACCCCAACGCCAGTCCCTCCGCGGGTGCCTACTACTCCGCCAACTCCCGCTACGAGCAGCTGCTCCTGCTGGCGTCCGGCATCCAGCTCGCCGGCCCGCACCTGACGCCGCAGTCGTTCGCCGCCGGGCTGTTCCGAGCCCGCTTCCCCAACCCAGGGGCCGAGGGCGCGCCGTACTACCAGGCCCGGGTCGGCTTCGACGGCGGCCGGCACACGATGTCCGCCGACGCCGCGATGTTCTGGTACGACCCGCAGCGCCCGGGCACGATCGACCCGTCCGTCCCCGGCGCGATCTGCTACGTCGACCGCGGTCGCCGGTTCGCCCTCGGCGGCTGGACGCGATCCGATCCCGTCTTCTTCTCCGGACCCTGCTCATGACCGCCTGGGTACGACGGCGACCTGAGCTCGTGGCGCTGCTCGCCGTGCTGCCGGTCCTTGTCCTCCTCCCCGGACGGACGCCCTGGGGCGTCTACGGCCTCGGCATCGTGCAGGGATCGTTCCTCGCGCTGCAGGCCGCCGGCGTCGTCCTCGTCTTCCGCAGCAACCGCTTCCTCAACTTCGCGCAGGTCGCCATCGGTGCAGTGGCAGGCACGCTGTTCGCGGTGCTCGTCAACGCGCAGCCGGTGTTCCGCGGGATCCGCGCAGTCTGCCCGCCGTGCCTCGAGCAGGTGTCCGGGACCGCCGTCACCGTCAACTACTGGGCCTCGCTGGTCATCGCGTTCGGTGCCGCGGTGCTGCTCGGCTGGCTCGTCTACGTCGTCGTCATCCGCCGACTCGACCGGGCGCCGCGTCTGGTCGCCACCGTCGCCTCGGTCTTCCTCATCACGCTGCTCGCCGGGGCCCAGCACGGCCTCGTCAACGCGCTCAGCACCGACCAGCAGCGGCTCCGCATCGGTGTGACGAGCACGGTCCCGCCGCCGGTGCAGGTGAGCTTCCATGTCGGACAGGTGCGCTTCGACTTGCCGCAGATCCTGCTGGTTGCCTTCGCCGTGGTCGCACTCCTCGGGACCGGGCTGTACCTCCAGCGCAGCGCGACGGGGACCGCGATCCGCGCGGCCTCTGAGAACGCCGCCCGCGCCCAGACCCTCGGCGTCGATGTCGCCCGGGTGACCGGCCGCATCTGGATGCTCGTCGGCGCGCTCTCCGGCGCGGCCTCGATCCTGTTCGCGATGAGCGCGCCGATCGGGGACGGCACCGGCGGCGGTGTCGGCGTCGGCCTGATCGGCACGGTGCTCGTCGTCGTCGTCCTGGCGCGGCTCGTCAGCCTGCCGATGGTCGCCGCCGGCGCGCTCGCGGTCGGGGTGCTCTCCTCCGCAGTCGAGTTCTCCGTGCACAGCACCAACTACCTCGTCGGTGCCTACTTCCTCGTGGTGAGCGCCCTGCTGCTCGTGCAGCGTCGCGCCATAGGCCGCGCCGACACCGACTCGGCGAGCTCCTACCTGACCGGGCGACAGGCGCGGCCGGTGCCTCGCGAGCTCGCCGATGTGCCGAGCGTGCGAAACCTGCGCCGCGGGGGCCTTCTGCTGATGGCCGTCCTCCTGCTCGGCCTGCCGTTCGTCCTGTCGCCGAGCCAGACCAGCACCGTGACGACGACCCTTCTGCTGGCGGTCGTCGGGATGTCGCTGCTGCTGCTCACCGGCTGGGCCGGGCTCGTGAGCCTCGGGCAGTTCGCCTTCGCCGCGGTCGGGGCGTGGACTGCCGCGTCCTCGGGCCTGCCCTTCCTGCTCGCGGTGCCGCTCGGGACGCTGGCGGGCGCCCTCGTCGCCGTGGTCGTCGGGCTGCCGGCTCTGCGGTTGCGGCCGCTCACCCTCGGCATCACGACGCTGACGTTCGCCGCCGCGGTGCCGTCGGTCCTGCTCAACCGCGACGCACTCGGCGGGCGGCTGCCGGACGAGCTGCGGCGGCCGTTGCTGCTCGGCGTCAACCTCGACAGCCAGCGGGCGTTCTACTTCGTCGCGATGACCGTGCTGGCCCTCGTCGTCGGCGCAGTCGCCGGACTGCGGCGAAGCCGGACGGCGCGGGTCCTGCTCGCCGCCCGTGACAACGAGCCGGCCGCCCAGTCGTTCGGCATCCCTGTCCTGCGGGCCCGCCTCCAGGCCTTCGCCCTGTCCGGCGCCATCGCCGCGCTCGCCGGCGCGCTGTTCGCCTACCAGCAGGCGGGCGTCAAGACCGAGTCGTTCGGGGTCCAGGCAAGTCTGCTGGTGTTCAGCTTCGCCGTCATCGGTGGCCTCGGCTCGGTGGGCGGTCCGCTGGCCGGCTTCTTCCTGCTCGCTGTCATGTCGCTGACCTTGGCCAAGTGGCCCACCGCATTCGCACTGACGTACGGCGTCGGCGGGGTCGTCCTGCTGCTCGTCGCTCCCGGCGGCATCGCCCAGCTCCTCCTGGACCTGCGCGACGGCGTGCTTCGCCGGATCGCCCGTCGCAACGGCATCGCCGTACCGAGCCTCGATCGCAGCCTCACCGCCGACGCGGCCGTGGCGCCGATCATCCCGAAGACCCGGCCACGCGGTGGGGCCGTCTTCGTCCCCCGCCGTTACGCGCTGACGGGCGACTGGTCGACCGGCGCCCGCCGGCGGGCTGAGGGCCTCGAGTGACCGAGCTGCAGGAGGGACCGCGGCTCCTCGTGCCGTCCGCGCGCGAGCTGGCGATCGAACCCGACCAGCGCGGCGACGCAATCCCGACAGGGGTCGCGTCACCGGAGGCGACGCACGAGCGGCGCACCGTTGGCCAGTTCCTCCGCGACGTCGACCCGCGCACCATCGAGGGTCCCGGCTTCGTGCTGCTCGTGCTCTGCCTGGTGTCGCTGTTCGCGCGGATCGACGAGCAGGCGATCGCCGTGCTGCTGCCGCAAATCCGTACGGACTTCGGCGTGGACCTCGCGTTCATCGGCACCGTTTCGTCCCTCGCCGGGATCCTGTTCACGGTCATCGCGCTCCCGCTCGGCTACCTCGCCGATCGCATCCGCCGGGTGCTGATGGTCCGCACCGGCACGCTGCTGACGGCCGGCACGATCGCCATCACCGGCCTCGTGGGCGGCCCGGCTGCCTTCGCCGGCGCGCGGGTCGCCAACGGGCTCGCGCAAGGAATCGCCCCGCCCGCGAGCTTCCCGCTGACGACGGACTACTTCCCGGCCCGGTCGCGAGCAAGGGTCTTCGCGCTCTACTTCGCCGCGGCGCAGCTGGGCATCATCGCGGGTCCGGCCATCGCCGGCATCACCGGCGACCGGATCGGCTGGCGGGCGACTCTTCTGGTACTGGGCGGCCTTGCCTTCGGCGCGGGCCTGCTGACGCTGCTGCTGCGCGAGCCGGTCCGCGGGCAGCAGGACCGCCCCGACCCGGATGCCCCCGTACCACCGGCACCCAGCTTCTCCGAGGCCTACCGCGCCGCCGCGAGCATCTCGACGCTTCGCAGGTTCTGGTACGCCACGCCGTTCGTCGGCGCCCGCGGCATCTTCGCGCTCGCGGTGCTGCCGATCTTCCTGACCGACGTCTACCAGCTGTCGAGCACGCAGCTCGGGCTGGTGCTGACGCTCAACGGTGCGAGCGGCCTCGTCGGCCTCCTGATCGCGGGTCCGTTCGGCGCCTATCTGCTCCGGGACCGGCCGGGCCGCTTCATGACCGTGCTGGGCTTCGCACCCATCGTGCAGGCCGCAGCGGTCGCGGCGCTGTCCACGCGTCCGCCGTTGCCGGCCGCTCTCGCGGTCCTGCAGGTGTTCGTCGTCGCCGAGGTCATCGGCCAGCCGGGCGGCTACACGTTGATCTCGCTGGTCGTGCCGTCGCGGATCCGCGGGCTGGGACTGGCCACCAACGTCCCGTGGCAGCTGATCAACCTGGTCGCGCTGCCGTTCGTGCTCCGGGGCATGCTGAAGGTCGGCCTGCCGCACGGTCTGCTGCTGCTCGTGCCGTTGCTCGTCACCGGCGGGCTGATCCTCGTCACCGGCGCGCCCGGCGTGGAGCGCGACATCCGCGCCGCCCAGGCCGCCGATGCCGCCGACGAGCGCGCCCGCGCCAGTGCCAGCACCCTGCTCGTCTGCCGGGGCGTCGAGGTGGCGTACGGCGGCGTGCAGGTGCTGTACGGCGTGGACCTCGACGTGGGCCGAGGCGAGATCGTCGCGCTCGTCGGCACGAATGGTGCCGGGAAGTCGACGCTGCTGCGCGCCATCGCCGGAGTCACGGAGGCGTCCGGCGGTGCGATCTTCCTCGACGGCCGCGACATCACGCACCTGCCGCCGCACACCATCGCGTCCCTCGGCGTCGTGAGCATGCCCGGCGGCGCTGCCGTGTTCCCCGGGCTCACCGTCGCGGAGAACATCCGGTCGGCCGCCTGGACGCACCGTGACGACGAGGCCGGCGTCGCCGCACGCACCGCGGAGGTGCTCGGCCTCTTCCCGATCCTGCGCGAGCGATGGGACGCGCAGGCCGGCACGCTGTCAGGCGGTGAGCAGCAGATGGTGGGTCTCGCGCAGGCCCTGCTGATGTCACCGCAGCTGCTGCTCGTCGACGAGCTGTCCCTCGGGCTCGCCCCGGCGGTCGTCGAGCAGCTCCTCGGGGTCCTGCGCCGTCTCAACGAAGCGGGTACGACGGTCGTGCTCGTCGAGCAGTCCTTGAACGTCGCGCTGACTGTCGCCGACCGCGCCGTCTTCATGGAGAAGGGTGAGATCCGCTTCGACGGCCCGACCGAGGAGCTGCTGGCCCGACCCGACCTGGTGCGCAGCGTCTTCATGGGTGGCGCAGCCGGCGGAACGCGCATGGCCGGGAAGCGACCCGCCGTGACGGCTGGTGCGCCGGCCCTGGTCGTCGACGACCTCGCCGTCTCCTTCGGCGGTGTTGCTGCACTGACCGGTGTCGACCTCGAGGTCCTCCCGGGCGAGGTGCTCGGCATCATCGGACCCAACGGCGCGGGCAAGACCACGCTGTTCGACTGCATCTCCGGTTTCGTCGCGCCGGACCGCGGCCGGGTGGTGCTCGCCGGCAACGACGTGACCGCCGGCAGCCCCGACGCGCGAGCCCGCCTGGGTCTCGGCCGCTCCTTCCAGAACGCCCGGCTGTTCCCCGCCCTCACCGTCCGGGAGAACCTCGCCGCCGCCCTCGAGCGCAAGGCGGTCCGCAACCCGCTGCTCGCCGCCGTCTGGGCACCGCAGGTGAGGTCATCGGAACGCCGCATCGCCCGCCAAGTGGACCGGCTCGTCGACCTGCTCGGTCTGGGCATGTACGCCGACTCGACGCTGGCCGAGCTCTCGACCGGCAGCCGTCGGGCCGTCGACGTCGCCTGCATCATCGCGCTGGAGCCCAGCGTCCTCCTCCTCGACGAGCCGTCGTCGGGCTTGGCGCAAGCGGAGACCGAGGCGCTCGGGCCGCTCCTGTCGCGCATCGTGCGCGAGACCGGCTGCGGCATGGTCGTCATCGAGCACGACATCCCGCTCGTCACCGCTCTGTCCGACCGGATGCTCGCCATGGAGGCGGGCGCCGTCATCGTGTCCGGCACGCCGACCCAGGTCCGGAGCGACCCGCGGGTGCTCGCCTCCTACCTCGCCGCGTCCGACGACGTCGTGCAGCGCTCCGGCCGCATGAGCGCCTTGACCGCACTGCTCACCGATGAGAGGACAACCGATGCCCCCACGTAAGAGAGCCCCAGCCACGGGACTGCTGACGGGGCAGGGATTCGCCGAGCGGTTCGAGCTGATGGTCAGCAACATCGGTACCGTTCTGAAGGGCAAGGACGACGTCGTACGGCTGTCACTGACGGCCTTGCTGGCCAACGGTCATCTGCTGTTCGAGGACTATCCGGGGACCGGCAAGACGATGCTCGCTCGCGCGATCAGCGAGACGGTGTCGGCCACCACCAGCCGGATCCAGTGCACCCCCGACCTGCTCCCGGCCGACATCACGGGCTCGCCGGTGCTCGACCGCAAGACGGGCGGCTTCGTGTTCCGGCCCGGGCCGGTGTTCGCCAACGTCTTCCTCGCCGACGAGATCAACCGCGCGACTCCGAAGACGCAGTCTGCGCTGCTCGAGGCGATGGCGGAGCGCACCGTGACCGTCGACGGCACGACGCATCGGCTGCCCGCGCCGTTCTTCGTCCTCGCCACCGAGAACCCCATCGAGCTCGCCGGGACGTTCCCGCTCCCGGAGGCACAGCTCGACCGCTTCCTGTTCAAGCTGAAGCTCGGTTACGCGAGCCCGGAGGCCGAGGTCGAGGTCCTGCTGTCCCACCGCACCGGCGATGCGATCGACCGGATCGGTCCCGTGGTCAGCCTCGATGAGCTCGTCGCGATGATGGACTGGGCGACCGAGGTCACCATCGCCGAGCCCGTCGTCCGCTACATCGTCGACCTCTGCCAGGCGACTCGCTCCGAGCCGTCGCTGCAGATGGGCGCGAGCAGCCGGGCGGCGCTCGCTCTGA
Source organism: Frankiales bacterium (assembly GCA_025465135.1). Classification (GTDB taxonomy): domain Bacteria; phylum Actinomycetota; class Actinomycetes; order Mycobacteriales; family SCTD01; genus RYN-124. The sequence continues at coordinate 9,761 of JAODNA010000191.1, forward strand.
TGCGCGCTGCGCGCGTCGTGGCGGCTTCGCAGGCGCGGGACGACGTCGTCCCCGACGACGTGCGCCTGCTCGTGCCGTCGGTACTGAGCCACCGTCTGCTGCTCACCCCCGACGCGTTGCTCCGTGACGAGACCGTCGAGGACGTGGTCGCCCGGCTCCTCGTGCAGGTCAAGGCGCCGCTCGGCCTCGCTGCACGCACGGAGAGGGGCGCCTGACCACGGTGGCCTCTCCTCGGGCAGTCGGCCTGCTGGCAGCCGTCGAGCGACGCGCGGGCATCACCCCCGCGGGCCTCGCGGTGGCCGGTCTCGCCGTGCCCGGGTTCCTGGTCGGCCGCCTGCTCGGGAGCCGCCCGATCTTCCTGCTCGTCTACGGGGCCGTCGCTGTGCTCGGCCTGTCACGCCTGCTGGCCCGACGACGGCTGTCCGTCGAGGCCGTGCGCAGCAGCCTGCCCACCCGGATCCGCGAGAGCGCCTCGGTCGATGTCGAGCTCAGTGTCACGGCGAAGCGCCGGCTCGCCACCGTGGTGCTCGAGGAGGAGCTGCCCGAGGCGCTCGGCGCCGCCGTGCGCGTGCCCGTTCCGCTGCTGCCGAGCGGGCAGACGGTCCAGCACGGCTACCGCTTCACCGCGCGCCGTCGCGGCGTCTTCTCCGTCGGTCCGCTCGTCGCGGAGTGGAGCGACCCGTTCGGGCTGACGCGCAAGCGAGTTGTCCTCGCGCCGGCCGAGACGGTGATCGTGCACCCGTCGTACGAAGGTGTGACCGACCGGGTCATCAGCCGTGAGTGGGAGGACCCACCCGAGCGACCGCCGCTCTCGCGGCCGTGGCCGAGCGGTTTCGAGTTCTACGGCATGCGCGACTACGTCGCCGGCGACGACCCGCGACGCATCAACTGGCTCGCGAGCGCCCGGTCCGTCGCGGCCGACGGGAGCGAGAGGTATCTCGTCCGTGAGTCCGAGCAGGGCATCACCGACCGGGTCCGCCTTCTCCTCGACACCGACGCGACGCACCACGCCCCGGGCAAGGACAGCGAGACCTTCGAGCGCGCAGTGCGCGTCGCGGCGTCGCTCGGCGTCCGTCACCTCGACGACGGCTTCGCCGTCACGCTCGAGAGCAACGGCGCGCGGCTCGCGCAGGCGCTGCGCGGCACCCGCAGCCGCATCCCGCTGCTCGACCGGCTCGCGGAGGTGCAGCCCGAGAAAGCGTCGATGAGCGGCTGCCTCGACCGGCTGTTCCTGGACCCGCAGCGCAACACGCACAACGTGCTGATCACCCCGCACATCGACGACGCCACGGCTCGAAGGATCAAGGTGCTGCTGTCCCGCGGTACGGCGATGCTGGTCGTCCTCGTGATGTGGGAGGAGAGCGACCCGGCTGCGGTGCACCGAGCTGCGGCCCTCGGCTGCGGGGTCGTCGAGCTGCAGCCGGGCGCGAGCATCGGACGCACGTTCATGCGCGTCGTGGGAGCGGGCGCGCGATGACGGCGGCCACCTTCGCGCCGGAAGACGTCGACGTCGTCCCGCCCGAGCCCCCGCCCGAGCCGGAGGTGGAAGCCCCGGTAGGCACAGCGCTGACCTGCGGCTCCGCCCTGCTGGCGACGGCCGCGTTCGGCTGGGTGGCGGGCAGCGTCTTCCGCGGGTTCCTGCCACGCGGCGTCGGACTCCTCGGAGCGCTGCTCGGGGTCGGCATCGTCCTGCTGTCGATGCGGACGCGGCGGCCCTCGATCGTTCAGTACGCCGGCGCCGGCGTCGCTGTCCTCGTCGGCGCGCTGCTCGTCGTGCCCTTCGCGCAAGGAAGCGCCGACCTGCCCAGCCTGGTGGTCGAGGCGCTGCGCGGCGGCGGGCTCGGTCAGCCGCCGGTGGCGTTCGACCCTGGCTGGCGGTTCCTGCTGGTCGTCGCCGTCGCCCTCGTCGGCCAGACCAGCGCCGGGCTGGCGCTGGCCTACGGCCGACCGCGCATTGCTGCGGCGGTCGTTCTCCCCTTCGTCATCGGCGCTTCCCTGCTGCAGCCGCCCGGCAGCGAGCTCTCCGGGACCCTCGTCGCACTGCTCCTCCTCGTCGCGTCGATGGCGGTGTCCTACGGCGCCGACCTCACGGCCGACGGCTCGACGTCGGGCGGGTTCGAGGTCCGCAGGCTGGCGCGTGGCGCCGCGGCGCTGGTGGCCCTCGGGGCTGTGCTGACGGGTGCCTCCCACGTCTCGCTCCTCTTCCCGCCGCCGTCCGCACAAGCAGTGGTCCCGCCGATGCGACCGCCTACACCGCCACCGGCTCAGGACCGCGTCCTCTTCACCGTGACGGCCGACCGGCCGATGACGTGGCGGCTCGGCACTCTCGACGTCTACCGCAAGACCGCCTGGCTCACGCCGCCGTACGACGTCTCGTCGCTCATCGCCGTCAACGGCGCCGTCCGCGCGACCGGCGGGGACACCCGCGGTCCGCTGCCGTCGACCGGCGGCGCGACGATCCGCTACCGGCTCGGCGACTACAACGGCAAGGCGCTTCCCGGGGCTGCGGACCCGGTGGCGGTGCGCGGTCGCGGCATCGTCTACGACCCCCGCACCCAGTCGCTGCGGACCCTGGGCACGAGGCTCCCCCGCGGCACCTCCTACGACGTCACCGTGCCTCCCGTTCCCACCGGCGCGGCGCTGAGCAGCGCGGGCGAGCCGCCGGCCGTCGTGCACCAGTTCCTCGACGCACCGCCGCCGCCGGCCGAGGTCACAGCACTGCTGGCGCAGGCACCCGCGAACCCGTTCGCGCGGCTGCAGTTCGTCCGCCGGGCCTACTTCGCGAAGGTCGTCGCGGCCGGCGCCGGCAACCCGGTCGACGTGCCCCCCTCCCGGGTGGTGGAGATGCTGCAGGGCAAGGAGGCCTCGCCCTACGAGATCACCGCGGGAGAGGCGCTGCTCGCGCGCTGGGCCGGGGTGCCGGCGCGGATCGGCTACGGCTGGTACGGCGGCCAGCCGACGAAGGACGCGCGGACCGTCGAGATCCGCCCCCGCAACGGCGCGACCTGGCTCGAGGCGTACTTCCAGGGCTCGGGCTGGGTGCCGATCGTGGGGACTCCCCCACGCGCCAAGAGCAGCCTGCGACCGGGACAGCGCAACAACGACCCTTCCGTGCGGCCCACGGACGAGCTCGCTCTGGTCGTCTACGCGCCGGTGAAGCTGCGGTCGATCCGGCTCGCCTACGTCCTCGTCCGCTACTACGCCCTGCGGGTGCTGCCGCTCGGTCTCCTCGCGCTTCTGCTCCTCGTCCTCTACCCCGCCGTCGTGAAGGCGGCCCGGCGCGTCGCGCGCCGACGTGCGGGCAGGCGGCTCGGTGCGCAGGGGCGCATCGCCGCGTCGTACGCCGAGCTGCGCGACCTCGCGACCGACCTCAACATCGGCCGGCCCGGCCTCAGCCCGCTCGAGCTGGTTGACCGCGTCCACGACGACGCCGAGCACCGCGAGCTCGCCTGGCTGGTCACCCGAGCGCTCTGGGGCGATCTCGCGCGAGACCTGCAGCCGGCCGACGTCGACGCCGCCGCGGAGATGTCGCGATCGGTCGCACGCCGCTTGCGGCAGGCGCAGCCCGGCTTTGCGCGGGTTGCCGCCGTGTCGTCACGGGCCTCGCTGGCCGAGCCATGGACGAGGGAGCTGCCGACGCTGTGGCGACGCAGACGGCACGCGCGACTGGTCCTCGTCGTCACCCTGCTTCTCGTCGCCGTCGTCGCGAGCGGAGTGGCACTCTCCCAACGGTCGACGTCCCCCGTGGCGCGGCCGATCAGGCTCGCCGGCCGCATCGCACCTGCGTCGGTCGGCGATGTCCGACTCGTCCGGGAGCCGAAGACGGAATCGGCGTTCGTCGGGTCGCTGGCGACCGACGGCCGGGTGTTCAGCCTGCGCCAGCGCGACGTCGTGCAGGGGTCGTTGCAGGTGACTGCCCTCGGCTCCGGCACCGACACGCGCTCGCCGCGCGTGCGCGACCAGCTCGTCGCCGGGTTCGCCGGCGGGCGCTTCCGCCCGGCCCGGATCGGTGAGGAGCGGATCTATCGGCTCGACCTGCCGGAGCAGACGCTCCTGCTGTCGTTCTCGCGCGACGGGCACTCCTACTACCTGATGGTCGCGCGCAAGGCCTATGGCGGCGCCGACAGCCTCTTCGCCGCCGTGCTCGCCTACGCCCGCGGCGAGTCCGCGCAGAGCGGCGTCACGAACGTGCCGGTGCCCGACCCCCGACGTGGGAGCCCGGAGTGAGGCGCGCTGCGCTGCTCGGCCTCGCGCTTCTCGCAACCGCCTGCGCAGGGCCGCAGCGGCCGGTCGACATCGGCTTCAAGGAGGTGCCCAGCGACGTGATCCTCGGTGCGCACGCGACGCCGTCGTCGGCACCAGTGCCGTCACCCACCTCCGGGAGCTCAACCGCCCCGCCGCCACCGTCCGTCGTCGCCCTTCCGCCGCCCACGTTCGACGTCGGACCCGAGCCGTCGCCGCCTGCACCGCTGCCGGTACCGCCATGTCCGACGGCCGATCCGCTGCAGGCACCGGCCCGGGAAGCGCCGACGTCGATCGCCGCTCCGCCCGCAAAGGCGTCGTACGTCTTCCGCAACGTCGGCAGCTACTCCGTCAGCGGAGCCGACGCGCGCAAGGGAGCCTTCCCGGCGACCTCGTTGCGCGTCGTCGGCAACGTCGTGCGCTCCTCGGACACCAACTTCACCTACGACGTCTCCGAGTCGCTGTCCGGTGTCACCACCACCACGACGTACGACGTGGTGGGCACGAGCCTCGTCCCGGCCGCGCTCCCCGCCGGCATCTACCTCAAGCAGGTGAAGAGCGTCAGCAGCGCGAGCAGCTCGACGTTCGCACCGCAGCCGGAGCTCGAGCTCGCCGGCTTCCCGCTGGTGCGCGGGACGTCGGTCTCGTCGTCGGGTGTGGACCCCCAGACCGCGACCTCCATGCAGTTCACGTCCACGGTGACGGGCAAGACCCGGGTCGACGCGTGCGGAACGCCGCTCGACTCCTGGGTGCTCGACGTCACTGCGGGCAAGCTCCTCAGCCCCACGCAGAACCTCGACTTCACCGCGACGTACGACATGGGCACGCAGTACGGCGGCCTCTTCCTGCGCGAGCGCACCGCGTTCGCCGGCATGGACGGCAGCGACGGCATCAGCCGCACCAACACGGCCACCATCACGAGCACGCCGAAGGCGCCATGATCCGACGGCCACTGCTCCTCACACTCCTGCTGGCCACGGCCTGCACGGGCGCCCATGCGTCGTCGTTCCGCCCGGCCGCGACCGGCGCGCACCCCGGCGGCGTGCTTCGCGTCGGCATCACGGCTCCGGGCTCGGTCGACCCGGGCAACGACTACGAGCCGTCCGGCGACCTCGTCATCCGGACGATGTGCGACTCGCTGCTGACGACCGACCCCCGCGACGGCAGCATCCGGCCCGGGCTCGCCGAGTCGTGGGTCGTGGCCGACAGCGGCGCCAAGCTGGTGCTGCGGCTCCGCAAGGGCCTGCGGTTCTCGGACGGCACGCCACTGACTGCCACCGACGTGTCGTACTCCCTGTCGCGCATCGCGTCCGCCGACTTCGCCAGCACCGGGGCCGACCAGCTCCGGGACATCGCCGGGTTCCCCGAGGTGCACGGGGACAAGGAGACCAACAGCGACACCGATCGGCGAAAGCTCGCCGGGGTCGGCACCTCGGACAAGCGAACCGTCGAGATCACCCTCAACAGGTCCTACGCCGACTTCTTGCGCGTGCTCGCCACGAGGCTGACCGCGCCCGTGTCGAGCCGGGCGGCCGAGGCGGATCCGCGGGGGTTCTCCCGCGCGCCGGTGTGCGTGGGCCCCTACCGGCTGGCCGAGCCGTTCGCACCGGGCACCGGCTCGCTGCGGCTGGTCCGGAGCAAGGCCTACGTGCCGGCCGACTCCGGTCTCACGGGCGGCGGCACGTCGTACGCCGACGAGATCCGCTTCCAGGTCTACCCCTCGGCGAGCGCCGCGGCAGCAGCCGCCGCGTCCGGCGCCGTCGACATCGCACCCGCGCTCGCGTCGGATGTCGGCGACGTCCGGACCGGGGCGGGCCCCGAGATCGACTACCTCGGACTTCCCACGGACACCGCGCCGTTCGACAACGCCGACGTACGACGGGCTCTTGCGCTGTCGCTGTCGAGAGAGGAGCTGGTACGGCGTGTCTACCCGGCGACCCGCGTCCCGGCGACCGGCTTCCTGCCACCGACGACCGGGGCGGCGCGGTCGTGTGACGCGCTACCGCCCGCGGGCGACCCGACCGCAGCAGCCGCTCTGCTCGCCAAAGCGGGAGTCGACCTGCGCGGTGTCCGGGTACCGCTGGTGTTCAACGACGAGTTCCGCAACCGCGCGCTCGTCACGGAGGTGGCGCGGCAGTGGCAGGAGGTGCTCGGGCTGGACGCCGTACCGACGCCCCTGACCTACTCGGCGTTCCTCGCCCAGGGTCGCGCGGCCCGCGGGTTCCGGGCACCGTTCCGCTTCAGCTGGTCGGCCAGCGACCTCGACGGCTACCTGACTCCGCTGTTCTCCAGTGACGCCGTCGGCCGCGACAACCTGTCGCGGTTCTCGGACCCGGCTGTCGACGAGGCGCTGCTCCGGCGGGCCTGGCGCGCATCCGACGCGGTGGACCGCTCTTTGGCCTACCGCCGGATCGCCGATCTCGTCTGCGCGAAGATGCCGGTGATCCCGCTCACCAACGGCCTCCGCCGCTACGTCGTCGCCCCCCGCGTCGGCTCCGCCAGCGGCCGGTTCGTCGACAGCTCGACCGGCCAGCCCCTGCTGCGCGAGATGTACCTGCGCTAGGCCGCGGACGGCCGGCCGACGGGGCGGCGCACTAGTCAATTGATCTCCCGAACGGCCTCCACCGCTAGTACGAGTCCCACCTTGGAACTTCACGAATCCCCCTGTCCGGCCATATCGCACGCAACGCGGGCGAGACACGCTCATCGCAGCGCGGAAGGGTCGAGACGACGGGGGGAACACATGCCGCGAAAGACGCGCAGTGTGCTCATCGTGGACGACAACGAGGTCGCCCGGACTGTCGCGGTGCACATGATCCGTCGCGACCCCAAGTTCCGGGTCCGCGGGACCGCGCATGACGGGCTCGCCGCGATCGACCTCGCCGAGGACGAGTGCCCGGACCTGATCGTCCTGGACCAGCAGATGCCCGGCTCGGACGCCGACGACGTGATCCCGCGGCTGCGTGAGCTCTGCCCCGAGGCGCGCATCGTGGTCTGGGGCAACGACCCGACACTGCGGGGGATGACATCCCCCGTCGACGGCTTCGTCAGCAAGGCCGAGTCCCCGGAGCGGCTGATGGACTGGCTCCGAGCGGCATGAGGCGGGCGACCCGATGAGCGCCGTCAGCATCCGGATGTCCGACGACGCCACCACCGTGCTGTGCGAGCACTGCGGCGGGTCGGAGTCCCTCCCCCGGGACGACAAGGGAGCGCTGGTCCAGGAGGTTCGCGGCTTCCTGCAGGCGCACGGAGTCTGCCAGGACCGTGGCGAGCTCAGCGCCGGACGAATGCCTTGATGGTGGCGCAGCGCTCGCCCTCGGACGGCCCTGACGGCCGGATCGAGTAGCGACCCACCGCCGCCGGCACGATGAACGTCTCTGCGTAGTGCACGACGAACGGCTGGAAGTCGCCCTCGACCGTGACCTCACGGCCTTCGACGAGGTTCAGCACGTTGACGCTCCCGTCCGTCTCGTGCGGCACGGCAGTGGCGAACCAGTGCCGGTGCGTCTCGAGGGGCTCGGCGTCGTGCAGCCCGGTGCGCTCGGCCACCCAGCCCGGCCCGCCCTCCAGTGGTGTGACCGCGTTGACGAGATGACGTTCGACGTACGACGTCGTGCGGTCCCAGCGGATCGACCGGCGCCCCCGCTCGATGTTGATCGGCCGCGGACGCCCGTCGAGACCCATCCGGTCCCAGTCCCAGAGCTTGAACGTGAAGACGAAGGGCGTCGCGCTGATCTCGAGCACCATCGCGCCAGCACCGGCGCAGTGCACCGTCCCCGCCGGGATGAGGAAGTGGTCGTGCTTGCCGGCCGGCAGCACGTTGACGAACTGCTCCGCCGCAAACGACGGGCCGCCCTGTTGCGCACTCTCCAACGCCGTCAGCATCTCCTCCGCATCGACGCCCTCGCGCAGCCCGAGGTAGACCCGGGCATCAGGCTCGGCGTCGAGCAGGTAGTAGGACTCGTCCTGCGTGTAGGCCCAGCCGAACTCCTCGCGGATGTGCTCGGTGAGCGGGTGCACCTGCAGCGAGAGGTTCCCACCGCCCATCGTGTCGAGGAAGTCGAACCGGATCGGGAACTCGTCGCCGAAGCGATCCCGCACCCTCGCGCCGAGCAGCTCGGTCGGACGGTGCAGCACGAGATCCAGCGCCGGCAGCTCGATGGTCTGGTCGCCGAACGCGAGAAGCACGGAGTTCTCCTCCGGCACGCAGTCGAAGCACCAGCCGTAGCTGTCGTCGGCCGGCTCGAGGTCGCAGACCTCTTGCATCCAGCTGCCACCCCACGGCGCGGGGTCGAAGTACGGCACGACCCTGAACGGGCGCCGCACCGCGGCATCCAGACCTCGTCGTACCGCCTCTCCTGTCGCCAGCTTCGGACAGCGGGACGTCGTGTCGAGGAAGAGGTCCACCTGATCGAGCAACGACGCCTTCAGCCGGTCGGCGACCCGCCAGTCCAGGAAGAAGCCCCTCTTGTAGAGCAGCGCAGGTCGCTCCCCCGCGTTGTCCGCCGCCAGGTTGCCGATCTCGCCCGCGCGCTGCCGCTGCTGGATCTCCCAGCGGGTGAGATCGGCGTAGACGAGGGCGTCATGCGCGGTCACGAGCGAGGCTCCGGTGCCGTGCAGCGCCACCGTGCCGGTCTCCGCGTCAACGCGCTCGCGCAGGACAGCCAGCCGCCCGGGGTCGAAGAAGTCCTCGACGCTGCGGGTCGTCAGCCGGCCGAACAGAGGGTCGTCCGTGAGCTCGTCGCCGACGAGCGCGTCGAGCGCGGCCGGCGTCCGGTACGCCTCGGCGACATCGATGACCAGGTCCGCGGACAGCAGGCGGTGCAGATCGGCCGGTCGCACGCCGGGGTAAGCCTCCACGGCAAGAACGCGCGCCCCGAGTGCAGACAGCGTCGCGCGACACGCCTCGACGCCGACCGTGACCTCGCCCGCCGGGCCGGCGTCGATGACCGGTCGCTTGTCGTAGGTCGACCGCCGGACCGCGGCGGTCACGGCCGCTCGTGCGCGCCGTCGGCATCGACGTCCCACGTGCGGCCCTGGACCGTGAGCCCGACCAGCCGCGCACCCGGGTCGAGTCCGGTGAGCTGCGGGGCCGCCGTCAACCCGCCGTCCAGCCCGAACCGCACACCGAAGACCGACGTCACGACGAGGTCGACCCACGACCCGTTGGCGGCGCAGGTCCAGTCGGTGATCCACGGGAGCTCGGACGGCGCCTTTGCCGCGCCCCCGGACTCCGCCGGCACCACGCCGTCGGCGAACTGCGCCTGCCCGAAAGGTCCCTGGTTGGCGCTTCGGGCCAGGCCGTGGATCCAGGAGGATGCGAGGTCGGCGCGCCCGAACCGGTAGAGCGCCGCCGCTGCGGACGGCGGCCACGCCGGGAACGCGCCGGTCCACTGGTGGTCGGGACGGACGCTGTACGACGCGTCGGTGTCGCGGTCCGACAGGGCGCGCATCCACGTCGGCGTCTGCAGCTCGCGGACGAAGAACTCGACCATCTCCGACCGTTGCAGGTCGGTCAGGTCGTCGGCGATCGTCGCGGCGACGGTCGAGAAGTCGTAGCAGTGCCGGACCGGGATCAGGCTTCCATCGCGTTGCCGCGCGTACCAGTGACCCGTTCCCTCGGCGTAGAGCTGCTTCAGGTCGTCGGCCAGGATCGTCGCCTCGGCCTCGTACCAGAGCGGCGCCAGCTCGTCGCCGAGGAAGCGCGCAACCTCTGCGGCCTTCCGCAGCATCCACACGTTGGCGGCGTTGAGGCTCGCGATCTCGTTGACGTAGGTGCTGACGCACTCGAGCAGGTTGCCGATCCCGCCGTAGTTGGCGAGCCCGCTCTCGCTGCGGAAACGGCGCCAGCTGCAGGCGAAGCGGTCCAGGTGCCCGACGACGGACAGCGGCGCGCCGCCCGGTCCGGGCAGCTCCCTGCAGAGCCACTCGATGTCACCGGTCGCCCGGAGGTAGGCGTCGAGCGTCATGCACATCGCGTAGTCGTTGACGGCGTACCAGACGCCGACCGGCTCGCCCGTCAGCCACTCCGTGCCCATGTGCGTGTGCACGTCCGTCGAGATCCAGTGCTCGAGGTAGCGGCGCATGACGTCGGGGTCGAGAAGGGAGTGCACGAGCGAGGAGAGGCTGTAGTCCCAGAGGAAGGTCAGCGACTGCCAGTACCTCGGCATCAAGGTGTCGTAGCTGCGGCCGAGCACCGAGTGCGGGTTGTCGCGCTTGAAGTAGACGACGCCGATGACCCCCATGAGCCAGACCCGGCGCAGGTCCGCGTCAGAGGTGACCAGCAGCGGCAGGTGCCCGGAGTAGCGGTCGTTGCCCGGCGTGAAGACCGCCGCCAGCTCGGCGTCCCACTCGCGGCGGGTGCGGGCGATCTCGGCATCCGGATCGACGGTCAGGGCGTCGTACGACGAGAGCGCTCGCTCGGCGTCGGTGCCCATGGCCAGGACGTACGTGGCCTGCCACGAGCCGCCGGAAGCGATGACCGGTGACCACCGGAGTCCGTGCGCGTCGTGGTGATCGGCCCGGGGGACGCCGCCCTGCACGACCGCCGCAGCGCTGTGTCGGGCCGTCCACACCAGCGCCGCCCGCGGGTGGTCGAGCTCGAGGTCGTTGTCGTCCTCCCCCGGCGGTGCGGGCTCGCTCCAGCGAGTGAGCTGCTGCGTGACACCGGAGCGAAGAGCCAGCCGGATCGGCACCACCCTGCTCGCGCTTCCGGTGTTGGTGACGACGAGGCGTACGACGATGGCCATCTGCCCGAAGGGAACGACCGTGGTGGTGCGCACCTGCAAGCCGTCCCACTCGGCTTCGCGCACCACGCAGTCGGGGCGCCAGGTCGTCGTGACGGGAACGCCGAGCGCGCTGAACAGCCGGTCGTCGAGGAAGAGGTTGCCGGTGACGGCCTCGCCCATCGCGAACGGCGGAAAGCTGATGCTCCGCACGGCGACCGGGTCCAGGTCGACCTGCGCGCAGCCGAGGAAGTTGGTGAGGCCCGGTGGGTTCCACAGGTCGCCGAAGCGGTGCACGAGCGGGTCGCTGGCAAGGTCGTCGACCGTGGGCAGGACTGCAGGGGTCTGCTCGACGAGGACGGTCACGGCGCGCTCGGGCTGATCGAGATCTCGAAGCTCGCCCGGTCGGCGCGGTACCACGCTGTGAAGGCCTCGAACGGCTGGCCCTGCTGGTCGACGTTGACCGAGCGCAGCCGCAGCAGTGGAGTCCCGGCCCGCACGCCGAGCAAGCGCGCTGTCCGTCGTTCCGCGGCGACGGCCTCCACGAGGCGATGGCCCCCGCGCGGCACGACGTCGTACAGCTCACGCAGGTGGGCGTAGAGGCTGACCGTCGTCAGGTCCTCGTCGAGGATCGTCTTGAACCGCGGGCTCGGGAGCAGCGTCTCGACGAGCAGGATCGCCTCGCCGTCTGCCGACCGGAGCCGCTCGAGGCGGATCAGCTCGCTGCCTGTCGGTACGTCGAGCAGCGCGGCGTAGTCGGGCGCGGCGAGGACGGTGCGCAGGTCGAGGACCTCCGTCGCCACCGACCGGCCCTGGTCGCGCATCTCCTCGAAGAACCCGCGGATCTCCTGCACGACGAAGCCGGCGCGCGGGCCGCGGACGAAGGACCCGCGTCCCTTCTCCTTGTGCACCAGCCCCTCTGCAGAGAGCTCGGCGAGGGCCTGCCGGACGGCGGTGCGCGACAGGCCGAACATCGTGCAGAGGTCGGCCTCGGACGGCAGCGCGTAGCCAGGGGGCCAGTCCCCGTCGCTGATCGCGCCACGCAGGATGGCGGCCAGCTGCGCGTAGTACGGCAGTGGCGAGCCCTTGTGTATCGTTCCTCGCGGGCTCTGCACACTTGGCATCCTGTAATGACAGCACAACAGGTGCCGCACGTCGAGGAGGTGGCCGTGGTCGACGTCGAGCGGCTGCTGTCCGACCTCGGGGCCGCCAGCCTCGTCGAGCTGCGCGCCGGTCTGGAGGTGCTCGCCGGGGCCGTGTCGTCGCGGCGTCCCGTGCACGAGGTCCAGGACGGCGGGCTCGACCTGCCGGGCCGCCGGCTCCCCCTGCGGACCTACCGGCCGGCGGCCGGGCCGCGCCCCCGCCTGATGTGGTTCCACGGCGGAGGCTTCGTCTCCGGCAGCCTCGACGCCATCGACGCGACGTGCCGGCAGCTCGCCCTCCGTGCCGACGTGGAGGTCGTCTCGGTCGGCTACCGGCTCGCGCCGGAGCACCGCTTCCCCGCCGGCCTGGACGACTGCCTGGCCGCCGCGGAGCGACTGCGACCCGACGCGGTCGGCGGCGACAGCGCCGGCGGCGGGCTGGCCGCAGCCGTCGCCCAGCGGCACGGCGGCCTACGTGCCCACGTGCTGCTCTGCCCCTGGCTCGACGGCACCCTGGGCCTGCCGTCTGTGCGCGCCCACAGCACCGCCGACGGGCTGAACGAGTCGGCGCTCAGCGCCTTCATGCAGCTCTACACCGACGACCCCTCCGACCCCGGGGTGTCACCGCTGCACGCGACGGACCACGGCAACGCATCGCCGGCCGTCATCGTCACGGCCGGTCTCGACCCCCTGCGCGACGACGGTGAGCGGTACGCCGACCGGCTCCGCGATGCCGGCGTAACGGTCGCGCTCCGGCGGTGGGAGGACGAGCAGCACGGGTTCCCCGGCATGACGACGGTGACGCCGGCGGCGGAGGAGTCGCTGCAGTGGGTGGCGGACCGGCTGCGCGAGCTGCTCTGAGTACATGCGACGCTGGCGAGCATGGGACTCCTCGACGGCAGAACCGCACTCGTCACCGGCGCCTCGTCAGGGATCGGCGCGGCCACTGCGCTCGCCCTCGCCGCCGAGGGGGCGGCGGTCGCGATCGCGGCTCGCCGTACCGATCGGCTCGACGTGCTGCAGGGCAGGCTCGACAAGAGCATCGCGATCGAGCTGGACGTGACGGACGAGGCCGCCTGCCGCAACGCGGTGGCCCGCACGCAGGGCGAGCTCGGCGGCCTCGACATCCTCGTCAACAACGCCGGCGTGATGCTGCTCGGGCCGATCCTCGACGCCGACACCGAGGACTGGCGCCGGATGCTCAACACCAACGTGCTCGGCCTCATGTACATGACCCACGCGGCGCTCCCTCGGATGCTCGACGAGGGTCGCGGCGACATCGTCAACGTCTCCTCCGTCGCCGGCCGGATCGCGCGCCTGGGCTCCGGCGGCTACAACGCGAGCAAGTGGGCAGTCAACGCCTTCTCCGAGTCGCTGCGCCAGGAGGTGACGGCACGCGGTGTCCGCATCTCGCTCGTCGAGCCCGGCGCCGTCGCCACCGAGCTCACCGACCACATCACTCACGAAGGGACGCGCAGCCTGGTCAAGAGCACCATCGCGCAGACGACACCGCTCCAGGCGGAGGACATCGCGCGGGCGATCGTCTACGTCGTGAGCCAGCCGCCCTACGTCGCCATCAACGAGGTGCTCATCCGTCCGACCGACCAGGAGCGCTGACCAGCGCGTACGGCGTAACGGGCTCGGCGATGCCGCGGAGCTGCTGCGGCTCACGTGCGGTTGCCGTCAGCGACGCACTGAGCAGAGGTACGACGGAAGGCCCCGCGAGCACCTCGCCGGGCGCTGCCACGGCAACGAGACGCGAAGCCAGGTTGACGGGCGGGCCGAAGTAGTCGCCGTCCTGCGCCAGCACGTCGCCGTAGGCGATGCCGGCCCGGACTTCGAGACCGGCATGCGCCGCCTTCGGGTGGTTGACCAGCGCGCAGGCGATCTCGGCCGTGGCCGCTGCCGTCGGCGCGATGAACATGACCGCGTCCCCGAGGAACTTCACCACCCTGCCGCCCGTGTCCTGCACCGTGTCGCTGGACGCCTCCTCGAACGCGGTGAGCAGCAGCGACAGGTCGCGCATGGGCATGGCCTGCGACATCGACGTGAAGCCGGTCAGGTCGGCGAAGCCGACGCCGCACCGCACGCTGTCGGGCGTCGGCGCCACCAGCTCGAAGTGCCGGCGGGCCGCTTCCAGGTGGTGGCGGTGCACGGCGTCGAGCACGTTGCCGATCTGCGGTACCAGGCTGGTCGCCTCGGCATACGCCCGCGCGGTGACCGCTTCGCTTCCGGATCGCGCCCGGTCCATGTTGTCGCCGAGCCCGCCGCCGGTGCGCATCGTCGCCGACGTCGCCTCGGCCAGCCGGGCCATGCCGGAACCGAGGACACGAGCCAGCGCGGTCGCCGCGTCCGGACCGAGCAGGTCCTTGACGAGCAACCAGGTGCGCAGCGCCTCGAGGTCCTGCTCGCCGAGCACCGGCTCGACCGGGGCGGGCAGGCCGAAGGAGCGCCACGCACGAGAGACCAGCGCGGGCTCGGTGCCGAGCTGGGAGGCCGCCTGCTCGCAGTCGTAGCGCGGCCGCGACGGACGGAGGATCCGGTCACCCGCGAGAGCGAACAGCCGGTCGCGAGCCTCGGCGTCGACCATCTCCTCGAGGTCGCAGCCCTGGGCGTCGAGGTAACGCAGCAGCGCCAGCCGATCAGCGGCGTTCGGGGACTCAGGGTCGTAGAGCCCAGCGTCCTGCCAGGTGCCGACGTCCATACCGCATCCTGGCAGTCAGCAGCCCTGGACGGCGAGCGTGCTCCCCGTGCGGCCTTTGCGGACCCGGACCTGTGCGGGGATGCGCTGCCGCAGCTCGGCGACATGGCTGACCAGGCCGACGATCCGACCGCCCTCGCGCAGACCGTCGAGGACGTCCATCACCTCGTCGAGCGTCTCCTCGTCGAGGGTGCCGAAGCCCTCGTCGACGAACAACGCCTCGATCCGCGAGCCGCCGGCCTCTGCCGTCACGACGTCCGTCAGCCCGAGGGCGAGCGCCAGGCTGGCGAGGAACGTCTCGCCGCCGGACAGGGTGCTGGTCTCCCGGTCCTGGCCGGTCCAGGTGTCACGCGCCAGCAGCCCGAGCCCCGACCTGGCGCCGGCGCGGGCAGTGCCGTCGGTGTGGACCAGGCTGTAGCGGCCCTGCGTCATGCGCAGCAGCCGCTCGCTCGCCGCGGCAGCGACCTCTTCGAGCCGCGCGGCGAGGACGAAGGACGACAGCGTCATGCGCAGCGCATTGGCGCCGGCGCCGCCGCAGAGGTCGGCGAGGGCGCGCACCCGGCGGGCCTGCTCGAGGACCGGGCCCAGGTCGGTGAGCAGCCCCACGAGCACCGGCACGAGAACGCCCAGCGACTCGGCCCGTCCCTGCGCTGTCGCCCAGCCGGCGGTGGCCTCGTCGAGGGCCGCGTCGGCAGCGGTGAGGGCCGTCGTGGTGCCCGCCACGTCGGCGGCCGGGTCGAGGGGCACGTCGAGCGCCGGGTCCTCGAGGGCCGCCGTGGTCGCCGCCCTCTCGTCGTCGTAGTCGCGCAGCAGCGCCTCGGCCCGCGCACACCAGTCTCCGTCGCGCACCGCGGCAGCCGCGGCCTCGACGTCGGGAAAGCCGCCCGCTCCGGCCGCCTGCTCCGCAGCGAGTGCGGCGGCGGCTCGCTCGGCCTCGCACCGGACCACCGCGGCCTCGGTGGTGAGAACCGCCTCCGCTGCGGTGACGACCGCGGTCGCAGCCCGGATCGCGTCGTCGAGATCGTCGGCGTCGCCGAGCTCCTGCATCAGCCGCGCGCGGCCCGCCGCCGCCCGCGCCTCGGCCTCGGTGGCGCGCCGGTCCGCTTCCACCGCGGTGACGTCGAGGGCCGAGCGCTGCTGGTCGAGCCGGCCCTGCTCGGCGTCGAGTGCCTCGACCGCTGCCACCCGCTCGGGCAGCGCGGTCGCAGCCGGTTCCAGTGCCGCGACCTCGGCAGCGACCGCCGCGAGCTCGCCGCTGATCTCCACGCCCGACCGTCCGGCCAGACGCGTGGCCAGCGCATCGCGCTCGGCCTCTGCTGCGGCGAGTCGCCGGCCGAGCTCCTCCACGTCGCGCTGGGCTGCCTCGAACGCGGCGCGGGCGGCGTCCTCGTCGTCCCGCGTGACCCGCTCGCCGCGGACCTCGCTCGGGTCGGGGTGGAACAGCGACCCGCAGACCGGGCAGGGGTCGTCGTCGACGAGCATCGAGGCGAGCTCGAAGCGGATGTCCTCGAGGCGGGCCTCGCGCACGTCGGCGGCCTTGTCGCGCAGCGACACCGACTTCTCACGGGCGAGCAGGATCTCCTCGCGCAGCTGGTCGGCGGCCGATGCGGTCGTGGCCATCGCCGCCGCGTCGGCGGCCGCGGCTTCCAGCGACGCGCGTCGCGCCAGCACTGCCGGCAGCCGTACGGCGGCGGCCCGCGCCTCCTCCAACGCGACCACAAGGCCGGCCCGCTGCATGGGCAGCTGCGCGAGTCGCCCCGCGACGCC
>JAODNA010000195.1 GCA_025465135.1 Frankiales bacterium
GGTCGCCGCGACCGCCTGGTCGGCCAGCTGCTCGGCCCTCGCGAGATGGTGCTGCAGCGAGGCGTCGGTGTGCTCGGCGCGCAGCACCCGGCCGGTCGGCAGGTGGTGCAGCTCGACGGCCGTGCACGGCCGGCGCAGGGTGCGCGCGCAGGCCAGCGCGTAGAGCGCCAGGGCGAGCGAGGCGCGGGCGTCGTCGTCGGTGAGCGACGCCCGGCCGGTCTTGTAGTCGACGACCACCAGCCCGTCGGCGCGCAGGTCCAGCCGGTCGACCCGGCCGCTGACCGCCAGCACGGAGGTCCGCAGACCGACCGTGCGCTCCACGCCGACCGGCTCGTCGTCGGGGTCCAGGGCGGCGGTGTAGCCCTCGACCATCGCGGCGGCGCGGTCACGCCAGCCGGCGACCTGCTCCTCGCCGGCGAAGCCGTCCGGCTTCCAGGCCCGCTCGACCAGCGCGCGGCCGGCCGCCGGCGTGCGCTGCTCGCGGGGCAGCCCCCACCAGCGGGCCAGCGCCAGGTGCACGACCGCACCGACCGTCAGGTGTGCCCACGGCGGCCCCTTCTGCGGGGTCGGCCGGTCCAGGTAGCTGAACCGGTAGCGCCGAGGGCAGTCCTGCCAGCTGTTCAGCCGGGAGGGCGTGCACGCGAACAGCCGGCGCGGCATGCCCTCGAAACCCAGCTGCTCCATGCGCCCAGTCTGCCCGTGCACCGCACGGCCGCGCTGCGGCCGGCCCGACCTGGGGACGACTACCAGCTGCCGCCGTCGCCGCCCCCGCCACCACCACCGCCCCAGTCGCCGCCGCCCCCGCCACCGCCACCGCCCCAGTCGCCGCCGCCGCCGCTGCCCCAGTCGCCGCCGCCACCGCCACCGCGGGCGTCCTCGACGCCTTCCTCGTAGCCGGCGCCGTAGCCGCCGCCACCGAACCCGCCACCGAACCCGCCGAATCCCCCGCCGAACCCGCCGCCGAGCATGCTGCCGATGAGCATGGTCTCCCAGAACGGGAAGGCGTACCAGCCACCAGGGATGACCTGGCCCTGGTACATGCCGCCGCCGAAGTAGTGGCCGCGGCCGGGCGTGTAGGTCGGCGAGCCGTCGTACTCCTGGTCACCGATGCGCACCTTCTGCTCGGCGGTGAGCTGCGGGCCCTCGCCGGGCGGGGGCGGGATCTCCGGTCCCGGGTCGAGCCCGAGCTTCGCGCGTGCGGTGCGGGCAGCGATGAGCCCTTCGACCGCGGTACGTCGCGCGGCCGCGAACTCGCCGGGGGTGTCGGCGTTGGCGAGCAGCGCCCCGGTCGCGTTGTAGCGCTCGGCGGCGTCGGACAGCGCCTGCTTCGCGACGGCGTCGTCGCCGCCCGGCAGGGTGGAGATGTCAGATCCGAGCCGGTTGTAGAGCGACTCGACGTCGGCCCGCATCCCCTCCATGTCGCGAAGCCGGCGCTTGCGGTTGCGCTGCCAGATGAGCCCGCCACCGCCGATCGCGGCGAGCGCAAGGACCCCGAGGATCGCGCCGCCGTGGCTCGACCCGCTCGAGCCCGTGTCACCGCTGCCGCCGGATGCGCTGCTGCCAGTACCGACCCGGACCGCCTGCAGGTTGCGCACCGCCTCGACGAGCCGGTCGGTCGCACCGCCGGAGGCACTGCTGACTCCGCCCTGCGCCTGGCCCGGGTTGAAGCCCGTGTCGGGGCCGGCAACGGCCACCAGGTTGTCGCCGACGAGGGCCACCAGAACCGACGAGCGCGATGTCAGCTCCGCGATGCGCAGCGCCACGGTCTTGGCGCTGCCGAGGACGTCGGCCGCCCGCTGTGGCAGCACCGCGACCAGGATCTGGTGGCTGCTCGCGGAGACCTGTGCGCGCACCTTGTCGGCGTCGACGTCCTTGGCGTGCTCGGCGTCGGACTCCACGAAGACCGGGTCGGAGCGCAGCGACGCCGCCACGTCGGACGGCTTGGTGTCGGCCAGAGCAGGCGCCGCAGGCAGCAGCAGGACGGCGGCGAGGGGCAGCAGCGCCAGCAGACGCAGGTGTCTCATGCCCTCAGTCTTACCCCTGCTTGATGAAGCCTCGCACCGAGTCGGCAACGAGCTGTACGGCGATGGCCGACAGCAGCAGGCCGGAGATGCGCGTCAGCAGGACGATGCCCGCCTCCCGGATGATCCGGGTGATCCCCACGCTGAAGCGCAGCGACAGGTAGACGAGCGCATGCACGGCGACGATCCCGGCCGCGATGGCGGTGTAGGACTCGAGGCCGTCGGCCCGCTGGACGAAGACGATCGTCGCGACGATGGCGCCCGGGCCGGCGAGCAGCGGGGTACCGAGCGGCACGAGGGCGACGTTGACGTCGCGTACCTCGGACGGGTCCTCGGCGCGGTCGGTCAGCAGCTCGAGCGCGACGATCATCAGCAGCAGTCCCCCGGCTCCCTGCAGGGCCGGGATGCCGATGCCGAGGTAGTCGAGGATCTGCTGCCCGAGCACGGCGAACAGCGAGATCACGAACAGCGAGACGACCACCGCCTGCCAGGCGAGCCGGCGACGGGCCTTGTTGCTGCGACCGCCCGTCAGCCCCAGGAACAGCGGGATGTTGCCAAGCGGATCCATGATGACCGAGAGCGTCACCACGACCTCGCCGAACAGCGTCACGTCGAAGACGCTCATGCCGCGAGCACCGGCAGGCCGGTGGCGCGGGCGACGATCTCGTCGTACGACGCCTCGCTCGTGAGGTGCGCGCCCAGACGCACCTCCTTGTTGTCCCCGTGGAAGTCGCTCGATCCGGTGGTGAGGAGCCCGAGCTCGGCGGCAAGGGCGCGCAGGTGCGCGCGCTCGCTCTCGTCGTGGTCGACGTGGTCGACCTCGAGCCCGGCGAGCCCGGCGGCCGCCATCAGCGCGATGACGTCGTCGCCCACGATGCGGCCGCGCTTCGACGCGCCGGGGTGCGCGAAGACCGCGACCCCGCCCGCCCCGACCACGAGGCGGACGCCGTCGACGACGTCGAGCTCGGCCTTGGCCACCCAGTAGCGACCGCGCGTGCCGATCCAGTCGGGCATGAAGGCGTCGTTGACGGAGTCGACCAACCCGTGAGCCATCAGGGCCTGCGCGATGTGGGGTCGACCGACCGTGCCCCCCGCGAGCGCGCGCACCTGCTCCCAGGTGACGGGATGCCCGTCGGCGGCGAGCAGGTCGACCATCCGCTGCGCGCGGGCGACCCGCGAGTCGCGCAGCGTCCGCCGGACGGCCGCGAAGTCGGGCTCATCCGGGTCGAAGAGGTAGGCGAGCAGGTGCAGCGAGATGCCGCCGCGGCTGCAGGAGAGCTCGCTCCCACGCACGAGCGACAAGCCCGCCGGCAGTGCCCGCTCGGCGTCCTGCCAGCCTGCTGTCGTGTCATGGTCGGTGAGGGCCACGACGTCGAGGCCCGCCTCTCGCGCCTCCCGCATGAGCTGTGCCGGCGGGGTCGTCCCGTCCGAGGCGCTCGAGTGGGTGTGCAGGTCGATCCGGCGGGCGGGCAGGGTGGGCTCCAGACAGGAGGATGTGGTCTCCCAGGGTAGCCACGGGGGACCTAGGGTCACGGCGTGGACAGCCGTGACCTTGCCGACCTTGCCGACCTCGCCCTTGCCGAGGTCAGCCGCTTGGGCGTGGAGCACGCCGATGTCCGCGCCCGCCAGGAGGACAGCGAGTCCCTGCAGGTACGGGACGAGGCCGTGGAGGGCGTCAGTCGCGGCAGCAGCAGCGGTGTCGGGATCAGGGCCGTGTACGACGGCGCCTGGGGATTCGCCGCCACCAACGACCCGTCCCCCGACGCCGTCAGGAGAGCAGCTCAGCAGGCCGTCGAGGTGGCGCGGGCCAGCGCGCGCGTGCGCGGTCGTGATGACCAGCGCGCCGTGCTCGACGAGCGACGCGCCAGCACCGGCACCTACACGACGCCGCACGAGCGTGACCCCCTGGAGGTGCCGCTGAGCGAGAAGGTCGACCACCTCCTCGCCGCGACAACAGCCGCCCGCGACGCCGCTGATGTGTCCTTCGTCGAAGCGTCCACGGATGCCTGGCGCATCACCACGTCGTACCGCGACAGCGCAGGCGGCTCGGTCGACCAGCGCGTGCTGCAGGTGGGCGGTGGGCTCGTGGCCTACGCGGTCGGCGGTGGTGAGGTGCAGCGCCGTTCCTTCCCCAACTCCTTCGGCGGGCAGTACGAGACGGGCGGCTGGGAGCGGGTGCTGCTCCTCGACCTGGCCGGGTGTGCGCCCGACACCGCGCGCGACGCGGTCGCCCTGCTCGACGCGCCCGACCTGCCCTATCGCGAGGACGCGGTGCTGCTGCTCGAGTCCAGCCAGCTGGCGCTGCAGATCCACGAGTCCGTCGGGCACGCGGTGGAGCTCGACCGGATCCTCGGCAGCGAGGCGGCCTACGCCGGCACGTCGTGGGTCTCCGCGACCGACCGGGGCTCCCTGCGCTACGGCTCGCCCCTGATGACCGTCATCGCCGACGCGACGACGCCCCATGCGATGGGGACGTTCGGCTACGACGACGAGGGCGTGCCGGCCGGGCAGGCGGCCATCGTCACCGACGGGGTGCTGACCGGCTACCTCACCGACCGGCAGAGCGCGGCGCAGCTCGGCGAGCAGAGCAACGGCACCGCCCGCGCCGACTCATGGGGCGCGATCCCGCTGATCCGGATGAACAACGTGTCGCTGCAGCCGAAGGAGGGCGACCGCGCGTCGATCGTCGCCGACACCGACGACGGCGTGCTCTTCCTCACCAACCGCTCCTGGTCCATCGACGACCGGCGGCTCAACTTCCAGTTCGGCTGCGAGGTCGCCTACGAGATCCGCGGCGGCCAGCTCGGCCGCATGTACCGCAACCCCACCTACGCCGGCCGCACCCCGGACTTCTGGGGGTCCTGCGACGCCCTCGGTGGGCAGTCGGACTGGAAGGTCTGGGGTGTTCCGAACTGCGGCAAGGGACAGCCGTCGCAGACCGCCCGGGTCGCGCACGGCGCGCCGACCGGACGCTTCCGCGCGACCGTGGGGGTCCGCTGATGTGGGGCGAGGACCGGCTGACCGCGCTGGCCGACGCAGCGCTGACGATCGGCGGTGACGTCGAGGCCGTGCTGTCGCGGACCGACAGCGCCCTGACGCGCTTCGCCGGCAGCCGCATCCACCAGAACACCAGCCGCCTCGACGGCGAGGCGCGGATCCGCGTCGTGCTGGACGGCCGCGTCGGGGTCGTCGCCACCAACGACCTCTCGTACGACGGCCTTCACGCGGCTGCCGACAAGGCGCGGGAGATCGCGGCGCTCACCCCGGCGGATCCGCACTTCCCGGGCCTGACACCGGCCGGCCAGCCCTACGGCCGGACCGCCGGACCGGACGAGGAGACGCTCGGCTGTCCCCCGCAGCGGCGTGCCGAGCTGGTGGCCGCCGCTCTGGCGGAGCTGCCCGCGGAAGTCGATGCCGCGGGGACGATGGAGACCTCGGTTCAGGAGCGCGCCATCGTCACCTCGACCGGCATCCGGGTCTACGCCGCCGGCACGCGGGCCACGGCCTCCGTGCTCGCGCAGGGTGCGACGAGCAGCGGTTGGGCTGAAGCCGGCGCGACCGCGATCGGCGGCCTCGACTGCGCGGCCCTCGGTCGTCGTGCCGGCGAGAAGGTGCTGCTCGGCGCCTCGCCGCGCGAGATGCCGGCCGGCTCCTATCCCGTCGTCCTCGAGAGCGGGGCGACGACCAACATCGTGCAGTGGCTCGGCTGGCTCGCCTTCCCGGGGAGGGCCTACAACGAGGAGCGCTCGGCGCTGTCCGGACGGCTGGGCGAGCAGGTCTGCTCTCCGCTCGTCACGATCGTCGACGATCCGCTCTCACCCCTGCTGCCCGGGACACCCTTCGACCCCGAGGGCACGGCGACCCGTCGTACGTCGCTGATCGAGGCCGGTGTCGCGGTCGGCGTCGCACACGACCGTGCCACCGGGGCCGTCGCGGGCACCGGCTCGACCGGCAACGCCATGCCCGCGCCCAACTCGATGGGCGGACTGCCGACGCACCTGCTCATGAACGCGGGCGGCGCGACCATGGACGAGCTCGTCGCGGGCCTGGACCGGGGTCTCTACGTCACCCGGTTCCACTACACGAACGTCGTGCACCCGGTCAGCACGTCGATCACCGGGATGACACGGGACGGGACGTTCCTCGTCGAGGACGGGCGCATCGTCGGTGGTGTGCGCAACCTGCGCTTCACCCAGTCGTGCCTCGCCGCCCTCGCGGGCTGCGAGGCGGTCGGTGCCGACGTCGAGCTGGCGACCGACCTCTTCTACGGCGCGGCGCTCGCACCTGCGGTGCGGCTGTCGAGCTTCACGTTCACCTCGACGACGGCGTACTGACTCAGGCGGCGTGCAGCCGTGGCGAGGGCGCACCGACCGGCAGGTCGACGGTCTCGTGGGCGACGTTGCGCAGGTCGTGCAGCACCACGTGCTCCAGCAGCACCAGCTCGGCGGCCGGCGGCCACAGCACCGCCCAGAGCCAGACCCCCATCGCCTCGCCGACGAAGGCGGCGCGGTCGTCCGCGGACGGGCTTCGCCACAGCGCCGTGGGATGACCGGCCGCCTCGACCTTGGCGTCGGGCTGACCGACGACCGTGAGGCCGGGGTCGACCTCCTCGAGGCCGGCGAACCGGGCACCCAGCCCCACACCGGGCTCCTCAGCGATGAGCAGCATGTCCGCAGGGCCACCCAGCGGCGACGGTCCCGCCAGCGCCATGACCGTCGCCTTCGCGCCGGTGCGGTCGTCGCCGGCCGTCGCGAGTCCCGTCAGGGTCCAGCCCGGCAGGAGCGGCAGCGGGGCCCAGAGCGGAACTCCGGACGAGCCCGACACCTTGCGCAGGGCTTCGCTGGCCGGGCGCGCGACGACGTGGAGCGGGTGGACCGGGCCGTGCCGCTCGCAGTCCCAGGAGCTCGACATCAGCCCCGGGGCGTGGAGCGGTCCACCGCAGCGCGGGCAGGTCGGGGGCGCGCTCATGGGAGAACCGTGGGCCAGGGGCCCAAGGGGCGTCAAGCCCCCCGGGGGCTACTCCTCGATGACGCGCTCAGTTGTGACCGGTCGCTCGACGATCCGCTCGCGGGCGACAGGGCGCTCGACGATGCGCTCACGCGTCACCGGACGCTCCACGAGCACGCGGCGCGAGGGCCGGGTCCGGTCGAGCGCGCCGCCTGCCACGAGCAGCGAGACGACGACGAGGACGACCACCACGAGTACGGCGAGAGTCAGCATGGTGACCTTGTCCCCGCAACAGCGCCGGGACAACCGCGCCGACCGGGTGACGTCACGGCGAGGGCGAGGGGCTCGGCGAGGTGTCGGGAGACGGCGAGCCCGGGTCCGAGGAGGTGCTCGGCGACGGGGCCGACGACCCGTCGGGCGAGGGAGAGCTCGATGCGGCCGGCCCGGCACTGGCCGGCGCGGCGTCGGGGTTGTCGCTCACGTCGGGAGCACCGGCCGGCGCGGCGTCCTTCACGTGGCCGACCGGTACGAGCTGGGTGTTGAGCACGGTGGCGAACGCCTGCTCGTCGGCGGCGACGCGAGCGCGGATCTGGTCGAGCGTGAGGTTGGCGTGCTTCAGTCCGTCGAGGTCCTTGCGGATGGCGGCGATCTGCTTGCGGCCCTCCTTGGTCACCCGCACCCGGGTCGACGTCTGCACGACCTGCTGGTAGGCGTCGGCGAAAGCGGTGCAGCCGCTGCAGTCGATGTTGGCGGCCAGCGCGAGGTTGGTCGGAGTGAAGCTCGTCGGGCTGCCGATGACCACGACGCCCTCGAAGGCGACGGCGACCGTGCTGCAGTCGGTGCAGCCGCTGTTGACCGCGGCTGCCGCGTTGGTCGCGTCGACCGTGTCGCCCGCGACCTGCACGATCTTGAGCTTGAAGGCGTAGACCGTCTTGCCGTCCTTGGTGTTGACGGCGGCGGCCACGTTGTTGTCACCGTTGGAGCCGGCCGCGGGCGACGGCGAAGGCGCGGACGCGTCGGCGACGGGTGTCCCGTCGACCGCGTGCGCGACGACGAGACCACCCGACAGCAGTGCCGCAAGGGCGACGGCCGCCAGGCCGGCCAGAGCGGCGGGCCGCCGCATCCACGGGGAGAGCGAGTCGCGCGAGATCACGAGGTCCTCCTGGTCAGCCGGTCGGGGACGGCGACGGCTCGGTGCTGATGGCCGGGTCCGGCGAGGGCGAGCTGTCGCTCGCAGCCGGCGACGACACCGGGTCGGCGCTCGTCGCGACGTCGGGTGCGGCAGTCGGCTGCGTCGTCGTCGTCGTACCGTTCGACGTGCTGTCGGTCGTGGCGCCTCCGGACCGGTCGATCACGGCCGAGTGCCCGGCGGGTACGGGAGCGAGCGGCTTCTGGGCCTGGTCCGGCGAGCGCAGCAGCGGCGCACCGGTGCCGGCCGTGCGCAGCTCACGCACCTGCTGCTGCAGCGTTCCCGTCTCACCGGGACGGTACGGCGACACCCGGCCGTCCGGGTACCACGCGACAGCGAGCGCGCCGAGCAGCAGCAGGCCACCCGTCATCACGCCCATGCGGCGCGGCGGGGAACCGGCGGACCAGCGCCACGCACCCGCCGCGCTGCGGCGCGCCGTGCGCACCATCGTGTAGGTGATGCCGACGGCCGGGAGCACGAGCAGCAGCAGCTGCGCGCCCGCCCACACCTTCGCCGTCCCGCTGTCGTGCCCGAGCTGACCCGACAGGCGCGCGGCGGAGTCCCAGCTCGTCGCGACGATGCGCGGGAAGGCAAGCAGGATGTAACCCAGGTTGAGCAGCAGGATCGGCACGATCACGAGCACCCAGCCTGTGACCGCCCGGCGTACCCACGGCTTGAGCTGCGCCACCTCCGGCTCGGGCTTGCGGAACGGGATCGCGGAGCGCAGCACCGGTCCGATGCGCCGGAAGAGGTCGGGTACGCCGACGAGGTCGCTGACGACGTAGTAGCCGTCGAGGCGGAGGAACGGCAGCATCTGCTGGAGGACCTGCACCTGCAGCAGGAACATCAGCAGGATGAGCGGTTCGAAGTGGGTCACCGCGTGCACGCCGGCGATGACGAGGACGACCATGGCGTTGACGTAGACGCCGCCGAGTTCGGTGCGGAGACGACCGCGGCGATCGAGCTGGTAGGCGTCGGTGACGTCGGTGTAGAAGGCCGGCCAGACGATGTAGATGCCCATTCCCATGCCGCCGGGCTTGGCACCCCCGTAGGAGCAGGCAGCAGCGTGGCCGAGCTCGTGCAGGGCGGCGGACACGACGACCACGCCGACCACGAGCAGGAACACCGCCGGGTGCTGGACGGACGCGCGCAGGCCCTGACCGAGGCCGTGCACGAAGAACAACCAGTAGTCGACGAACGCCAGCGCGCCCAGCACCGCGAGGACCATCGGGGGCCAGAAGACCGGGGTGGCGAGCTTGGCGAGCGCCTGCACAGTTCTCGGGTGCAGGACCTCACGGCGCAGCTTCAGACCGAGCAGCGGGTCGGACTCCTCGACCTCGGGGCTGTTGCCGGCCGGGTCGGCGAGCACACCGAGCGGGCGGAGCTTGTCGTCGACGAGGGTCCGCACGTTGTCGGCCGAGACCGACTTGCCGTAGCTCTCGCTGACGCGGCGTGCGATGTCGTCGTAGGACGACGTGCCGTCGCACTCGTCCGCGACGAGATGGAGCAGCTTCGAGAGCTGGATCTGCTGTCCGCCGGTGCGGGCGGCGAGGTACTGCGGCTCGACGTAGCCGGTCCCGGCGTACTCACCGAGCAGGTGCACGCCGTCCGCGAGTCGCGGCCGGTCGTCAGCTGCGGGTGGCGCGACGCTCGATCCCGTCGGGCGACGGCGCGGGCACCCGGCCAGCGGCCGGGTCTCGGTCGGTCGCTCTGGCGCGAGCGTCACGGGTGCTGCCTTCCTGCGCATCGGGGCAGCGTCCGAAACGGGGTCCGGGCTGGCCGGACCCCGTCTCGGGAGTCGCTGCTAGTTGGACTGCGTGATGGGTGCGGTCTGCGTCGCGCTCGCGTAGGCCGTCGAGTTGTCCGACAGCGCGTTGAGCGCCACAGCGGCGTTGATCGGCGCCGCGACGTTGGCGTTGACCAGGGACATCTGCTCGCGGTCGGGCAGCTGCTCGCCGTCCTGCTCCTCGAGCTCTTCGTTGGTGAGGCCGTCAGCCATGGCGTTCTCCTAGTTGGACTGGGTGATGGGGGCGGTCTGCGTCGCGTTGGCGTAGGCCACCGAGTTGTCGGACAGCACGTTGGCGGCGACGGCCGCGTTGATGGGGGCCGCGAGGTTGGCGTTGACGAGCGACATCTGCTCGCGGTCGGGCAGCTGCTCGCCGTCCTGGGCCTCGAGCTCGGCGTCGGTCAGTCCGGGGTTGTTCTCCGTCATCAGGGGCTCCTAGTTGCCTTGGGTGATGGGGGTTGCCTGAGTGGCGTCGGCGTACGCGATCGAGCCGTCCGACAGCACGTTGGCGGCGACCGCGGCGTTGACCGGGACGGCGATGTTGGCGTTGATCAGGGACATCTGCTCGCGGTCGGGCAGCTCTTCGCCGCCTTGCGCGTCGAGCTCCTCGGGGCTCAGGCCCGGCTTGTCGCTCACGGTTGCTCCTTCGGATCGGGTGCATCCCGGGCGGCCCGGCTGGACCTGCCCTGACGAATCGGCGCGTCCTGCGTCACGGATGCCCTGCCACCGCCGGTGGAGACGGCGATGTTGACGTCCGAGGCGATGTCCGCACTCAGGCCGGCCGCGTCGATACGCCGGCGGATGCGCCGCTGGATCTCGATCGGGTCGACCACGTCTCAGTGATCCCCCGGACCGGCGCCCGCAACCTCACGAAAGGGCACAAATACCTTCCCCGGCATGCGGGGAAGGAGCTACTCGGCCAGGACCGGACGGCCGGGCTGCTCGCCGCCGTGGGCGTCGCCGTACGAGCGCTTCGGGACCATCACCTTGCGCCGGAAGATGCAGACCAGGACGCCGTCCTGGTTGTAGCCCTTGGTCTCGACGTAGACGACGCCGCGGTCGTCCTTGCTCTTGCTCTCCGTCTTGTCGAGCACCTCGGTCTGTCCGTAGATCGTGTCGCCGTGGAACGTCGGGAACACGTGCTTGAGCGACTCGACCTCGAGGTTGGCGATCGCCTTGCCCGACACGTCGGCGACCGACATGCCGAGCAGCAGCGAGTAGACGTAGTTGCCGACGACGACGTTCTTGCCCTGCTGCGTCGTCTTCGCGTAGTTGGCGTCGAGGTGGAGGGGGTGGTGGTTCATGGTGATGAGGCAGAACAGGTGGTCGTCGTACTCCGTCACGGTCTTGCCCGGCCAGTG
>JAODNA010000016.1 GCA_025465135.1 Frankiales bacterium
CGGGCCTTGCGGGCGCGCTCGTCGGCGGCGGCCTTGGCGGCGCGCGCGTCGGCGGCCTTCTTCATCGCGACGGCGCGACCGGCGTAGCGGCCGGCCGTCGTCCAGTCGAGCGGGGAGACCTGGGTGACGGCGGTGTCGGCGAAGGCGCTGACCTGGCTCGCAGGTGCGGCCGGGTGGCTGGCGGGGACCAGAGCGGCGCCGGCGGTGCCGGCGCTGATGGCTGCGGCAAGCAGCAGCGGTAGTGCGCGGGACATTGCGTTCCTCCGTACGAGGCCGTCCCGGTCCCGCCGTACTGGCAGGTCGAGCGGCCTCTCGGGCAGGGCCGGTGCGACGTGGATCCGTAGGTCGCGGGCTCCTGCCGGGCAGGCGGACCAGCGCCGGGATCGGGCTACGGCGGCGGCCACTGTCGTGCGGACTGCCTCGACTCTAGCCAAAGTGCTTGCTGTTGCTAGCGATCCGGTGCGTGAGGGTGATCACTCACACGGAACACATCGGGCACACTGGTCACATCGGACCCAGGTGCTGCTTGCAGAAGTGAGCACTGTCACGTTTGAACCCGGCCCGCCGTAGCCTGCTCCGATGCGCCGTTCCGAGTTCCGTGGCTACCGGGCAGCCATGCGCGGGCTCCGCGGCGGCCGCGAGACCTCAGCACGTGCCTTCTACGGCGGCGTCATGCGGCACCACGTGCTCGGGCGGCGCGACATCTGGGTCGGCTCGTCGACGGTGATCGACGGGGCCGACCGGATCTCCGTGTCGCCGGGCGGTGCGCTGCGCGTCGGCCTCGGGTCGTTCGGCCTGACCAGCGAGCACGACACGTCGGTGATCCGGGTGCGCGAGGGCGCCAGCCTGCACGTCGACGGCGTCGTGTCTCTGCAGCGCGGCGTCCGCATCGTCGTCGACAGCGGCCGGCTGACCATCGGCCACGAGACCAACGTCAACGGGCTGGGCACGAAGATCCTGGTGGCCGACGCGATCACGATCGGCGCGGGCTGCACCTTCTCGTGGGACGTGCAGCTGCTCGACAACGACTTCCACACGATGACGGTCGACGGCGTGCAGCAGCCTTCGGCGGCGCCGATCGTCATCGGCGACAGGGTGTGGGTCGGAACGCGCGCCATCGTGCTGAAGGGCGTGACCATCGGCGACGACGCCGTGGTCGCCGCCGGTGCTGTCGTCACGAAGGACGTTCCCGCGCACGCTGTCGTCGCGGGCATGCCCGCGAAGGTCATCGGCTCCTCCGACTCCTGGACCTAGCCCGGCAGCGGCCCGGCAGCAGGACCGGCCGTGACGTACCACGCGCTGACTCCGCCCACGTGCTCGTCGGCCGGGCGGCCGAGCAGCCCTGCCACGAGCCGGTCGACGTCGTCGGCTCCCCGACCGTCGGCGACGAGGACGGCCCGCACGTGCAGCTCCGTCATCTCCTGCAGGATCCGACGCTGCACCTGTGCAGGAACGTCCAGGGGCTGACCGCGCGAAGCCTGGCCGACGACCCGCTCCCAGACCGTGACGCGGCCGGCGAACGTCCCACCGCCGCCGCTGCCGCGCGAGATCACGTAGCCGCCGAGCGAGCGGTAGCGGAACTCCGACTGGGCCTGCCACAGCATCGGCGCGGAGCCCGGGTAGCGCGGCACCGGGTAGGTGAACGCGACCGCCCCCGCCGGCACCCGGCGGATCGCGGCGGTGGTGAAGTACGACGGCGTCCTGGCATCGACGTAGGAGTACGGCGCGTCGGGGACGAGCGGCAACAAGCAGCTCAGCGCGAGGACCGCTGCGGCCGGCCGGTGGCGGCGCAACCAGCCCTGCGCGTGCAGGCGGTCCAGCCCGACCGCCAGGACGACCGCAGCGCAGAGAACCACGTAGAGGGACAGCCGCACGGCGGCCAGGTTGTGGAGCACCGGCAGCTGGGACAGCAGGTCGAAGGGCAACGGCACGTCGTACGCCCGCCCGGCCACGTGCAGTCGCTCACCGAGGGACATCACCCACGTCACCGCGGCGAGGACCGCGGCGAACCGCACCACCGCGACCGACCGGAAGCGCCATGCCAGCAGGCACAGGGCCATCAGCAGCGGGAGACCCAGGTAGCTGCCGTTCTCGCTGTCGTTCACGCCCCAGGAGGAGGTCTGCGAGATGCCGAGCAGCTGATGGACGGTCGGGGCCACCATGCCCAGCAGGTCGGCGGCGTAGGGCGAGGCGTCCTGGACCGGGGCCGTCACCCTGCCGCGCCCGAAGAACTGGACCCACAGCGGCCACGCTGCGGTCGCCGTCAGCAGTGCGGCCGCGGTGCCGAGGCCGATGACGGCATGCCGCAGACGACCGCGATCGACCTTGCGACGCCGCTGCCAGAGCAGGACGACGACGCCGGTGAGCGCGACGACGAAGGTCGATGCGAGGACCTCCTCGGCGATGAGCAGCTGCGACAGCGCGACGAGCGCCAGCAAGACACCTGCTACCCACGCCCGGCGGCGCTGCCGGACGAGCAGCTCGTCGGCGAGGACGAGGACGATCGGCGGCAGCATCACGAGCTCGAGGTTGAGATGCCCCGCTCCCTGCGCGACGAGGTAGGGCGAGAAGCCGTAGAGCAGCCCGGCCGCGAAGCGGGCGCCCCACCAGGGCGCCCACCGGCCGACGGCCCACCACATCGCCATCGCGCTGCCCGCGAAGCCGAGCACCGCGAGCAGGGTGTGTGTCGCCATCGGTCCCCACAGCAGAGTGACCGGCGCGAACACGAGCCCAGGCAGCGGCATGAGGGTGTTCCACATGAGGTTCACGCCGTCGGGCACGAGCAGGTAGTCCGTTGTCCAGGGCGAGTGCCCACCGAACACGGCGTGCGGCGTCCAGCCGAGGTACCAGTCGGTCTGCGGCTGGTCCCCGCAGGCGCACCGGGTCCGGTGCGCGAGGTCGACGAAAGCCGAGGCGTGGAGCAGGACGGCGAGCCACAGGTAGGTCAGCGCCGCCGACAGCCCTCGAACGCGGGCGCTCACGTCCCGCGGACGCGCCACACCGCGATGTCGACCTGCACCTGGTGCGCCGCCGCGGGTCGCCGGGTGTCGCTCTCATCCCACATCGGCAGCTCGACCTGCTTGGTCATGACCGGCTGGACGGTCGCCGGGTCGACGCCCTCCGGCACCTCGGGCTGGTCCCCGACGACGAAGATCGGTCGGCCCGGGAACTTCTTCGCGTAGAGCTGCAGGATCCCCATCCGGGCGTTGTGGTCGACCGGCAGCAGCGCCGAGAGCTTGTCGTGCTGCAGCCACAGCGGCGTCGCGAACAGCGCGGTCGGTCCCGCGCAGCAGCCTTGCTCGCCCTGCGGCTCCCAGAGGTAGATGCCGGCGCTGCCGCCGGAGAGATCAGAGATCTGCTGCGTCAGCGCGAACGAGCCCTTCCACTCGTCGTGCCCGCGCAGCGGGAGCGACTGCGACAGGAACACGGCCACGAGTGCGACGGCCGCGAGCACGGCCGGGATGCGCAGCAGGTGCCGGCCGCGGATGCGAGCGACCCATGCGACGGCGATGGCAAGAGCCATCAGCATGACGATGCCGGGCAGGACGGTCGGCACGTAGCGGCGGCTCCACCACAGCAGCCGGCTGGAGTTGCGCGCGGTGTAGCAGTAGACCAACCCGAACGCCAGCGTGGGGATGACCACTGCCCACACCGAGGCCCGCCAGCGACGGAGCGTCGCGGCGACCAGTCCCAAGCCCATCACGGCGAAGCCGGGAAGGGTGAAGAACCACGACAGCCGGCGAAGGATCTGCTCGTCGTAGGAGCGGATGGCGCGGCCGTTGTAGGCGAGGTAGTCGGGGCCGAACAACCGTGGACGCAGGAAGCCCAGCGCCAGCAGCAGCAGCACCCCGGCGCAGACGAGGACACCTATGACGAGCTGCGGACGAGGCCGCTCGATCCCGGCGACCAGCGCGTCGAGGGGGCGGCGCGCCAGCAGCCGCAGGACGAGAGCGACCACGACCAGTGCCGCGAGCAGGGCGACGACCTTGGGCAGTGACGGGATCTTGTTGGCGAGCGAGTAGTTGTGGGCCAGGTCGTAGGCCTGGAGAACGGCGTGCGGCACGACGACGCCCGTGCCCACGGCGAACCAGGTCGCGCGCGCGTCCCACCGACGGGTCGCGATCAGGGCCGCGCCGATGCCGGCGGCGAGCAGGACGATGAGCAGACCGTCCGGCCGGTTGAGCCAGCCGATGCCGACGAACAGCCCCGCCAGGCCGGCAGCCGGACGCCACCGCGTCTGCAGCGCGACGACGATGCCGAGCAGGGCCGCGAGGTACAGCGACTCCGCGAGCACCTCCGTGGTGGGGAACCGCGACTGCCAGACCTCGAGCATGTTGGTCGCGAGCAGGAGCCCGCCCGCACCGGCAGCGACGAGCCCCGCCGTGCGACCGGCCAGCGCGGTGCCGACCCGGCGCAGCAGCGCGACCATGCAGAGGACGGCGAGCACACCCATCAGCGGCACGGCGAAGCGCACGCCGTCGAAGCCGTCGGCCTCGTACGACGTCGCCAGGAGGGCCGGCCACAGGTGATAGAACTGCGGCACGATCTGGCCGGTGTCGGTGTCGCGCACCCAGACACCCGCGAAGCGGGCCCCCGGAGAGGTGAGCTGGACCGGGATCTTGTCGTGCAGCAGCGGGTCGGTGAACGCGTAGTCGCCGCTGTGCGCGATCTCGACTGCGTGGGAGACGTAGCCGCCGGGGTCCTTGTCGGCGACGCCGTACGAGAAGCCGGGGAACGTCAACGCGGCCGCGACGGCCGCGCAGGCCAGGGCAGTGACCACCCCTGCGCGGTCACCGCGCAGGCGCACTCGACCGCGCGATGCCCGCACGACGACCAGGGCGACCAGCAGGAGCGCGACCGCCGACAGGCCCAGGACAGCGGGCAGCGAGTGACGCCCGAGGTGGGCAAGGGCGAGGGACGCCCAGGCGACCAGCGCCACGACGAGGACGGCTCCGCCGGCGAGCACGTCGAGGGCCGTCACGGCGATCTCGACGGGCGGTGCGGCCGGGTCGCTGAGCGGCTCCCGCGACCTCTCGTCACCCGACGAGGGCCCAGCGAGCGTCGACGTCACCGGGCAAGGGTAGCCGTGACGAGACCGCGGCTGGCAGGCCTGCCGTCGCTATACTCGCCCGAACCGTTGCACCTCTGGGAGGCCTGACCCGCGTGGCCAGTTCGGCCGTCTCCCACGCCGGGGACAGGGCAGCGCTCGCCCGCTCACGCGCCGCCGCGCAGAGCCGGATCCGCTGGGAGCTGCTGAGCCAGCTCATCCGCAAAGACCTGAAGGTCAAGTACCAGGGATCGGCGATCGGCTTCGCCTGGTCGCTCGCCAACCCGCTCATCCAGATGGCGATCTACTACGTCATCTTCACGCAGGTCTTCAAGAACGGAATCCCCGACTACGCCGTCTACCTGATGGCGGGCCTGCTCCCCTTCACCTGCTTCAGCCAGGGCGTCTCCGGCGCCTCGGGGAGTGTCGTCGGCAGCGCCGGCCTCGTGAAGAAGGTGAGCTTCCCTCGGCTGGTGCTGCCCCTCTCCGCGGTGGGGTTCGCCGCGGTGCAGTTCCTCCTGCAGTTCACGCTGCTGCTGGCGATCGTCCTCCTCACCACCCCCGGCAAGTTCGGGTTCCAGACCCTGCTTCTCGTGCCGGCGTTCGCTCTGCTCCTGGCTTTCACGACCTCGCTCGGCGTACTCGTCAGTGCCCTCAACGTGCGCTGGCGGGACACGAGTCACTTCGTCGAGATCGCGATGCTGGTCTGGTTCTGGGCCAACCCGATCCTCTACCCGGCCTGGCAGGTGAAGGACACCCTCGATCAGCACGGCGCCTTCTGGGCCTACTTCCTCAACCCGATGGCCACCGTCGTGTCGACGTTCGAGCGCGCGGTCTACCAGGACGCCTACTACACCGACCGCCTCGGTCAGCGACGGCTGATCCTCGTCGACCCGGGCTACCTCTACTACTTCCGCAACCTTGCGATCGGCTTCGTCATCACCGGGCTGCTGCTCCTGCTCGCGCGAACCGTCTTCAACCGGCTGCAGGCGGACTTCGCGGAGGAGCTGTGAGCGACCGCCGGCCGGTCATCACCGCGACCGACGTCAGCAAGCGCTTCGTCGCACACGGGCGCAAGGCGACGCAGCTCAAGGAGCGCTTCGTCCAGTCGGCCAAGGGCAAGAGCAGCGGCGCCACGGAGTTCTGGGCTCTCGAGCACGTCAACGTCGTCGTCGGCGAGGGCGAGACCGTCGGTCTCATCGGTCCCAACGGCGCCGGCAAGTCGACGCTGCTCAAGATCCTCGCCGGCATCCTCCGACCCACCACCGGCCACGTCGACGTGCAGGGGCGCATCGCCTCGCTGCTCGAGCTGGGTGCGGGCTTCAACGGCGAGCTGACCGGCCGCGAGAACGTCTACCTCAACGCCGCGCTGCTCGGCCTGGCCAGGAAGGAGGTCGACCGCCTCTTCGACTCGATCCTCGACTTCTCCGAGCAGGGCCCGCGCATCGACGACCCGGTGAAGCACTACTCCTCCGGTGAGTACGTCAAGCTCGCGTTCGCGATCGCGGTCCACGTCGACCCAGACATCCTGCTCGTCGACGAGGTGCTGGCCGTCGGCGACGAGGCGTTCGCACGCAAGTGCCTCGCGAAGATCTCGGAGTTCCAGCAGGCGGGCAAGACGATCCTGTTCGTGACCCACGCGCTCCACCTCGTCGAGCAGCTCTGCACGCGGGGCATCGTCGTCGACCACGGCAAGGTGCAGTACGACGGCGACCCGGCCTTCGCGGTCGGGACCCTGCGCAAGATCCTCGGAACCGACCGGCCGGTGGGTGCGCCGGCCGAGCCCGAGTCCCTCGGCGGAATGGTGGTCGTCGACGCGGTCGCGAGCACCTCGCCAGGTGGCGCGCCGGCCGCGCGGGTCGACCCCGGCCAGTCGCTCCACGTCCGGGTCGAGGTCGAGGTGCAGGCCGGCGTGGGCATGGTCGAGGGCGAGGTGCACGTCGTCGTGATGGGCGCGGGCGACATCCCCGTGCTGGTCCTGCGCACCCCGCCGGACCAGCGCGTCCCCGCCGTCCCCGGCCGCTTCACCGTCGACCTCGAGCTCGCCGAGATGCCGCCGCTGGTCGGCGCCTTCATCCTCGGCGTCAGCGTCATCGACCCGGCGAGCGAGCGCCCGATCACGGCGCGACGCTTCGACCAGACCTTCTGGGTGCTGGACGGACCGCGCGGTGCGCTTCTGCACCTCCCGACGACGGCGCGAGTGCTCACGTGAGCCGGCTGGAGAGCGACTACTACAGCTACATGGGCTACGACCCGGCCAACGCGAAGGCCGGCCTCGCCCACTACCTGCCGTTCTTCGACGACGGCCCCGTGCTCGAGCTCGCGTGCGGCCGCGGGGAGTTCCTCGAGCTGCTGCGCGACGCAGGCATCGACGGTGAGGGCGTCGACTCCGACGAGGGCATGGTCGAGAAAGCCGTCAGCGCCGGCCTGCACGTGACCCACGGCGACGCGATCCGGGCTGTCGAGCAGCGTCCCGACGACTCGCTGCGCGGGATCTTCTCGGCCCACTTCGCCGAGCACCTGCAACCCGATGTGCTCGAGCACCTGATTGCCGAGAGCGCCCGGGTGCTCTCACCCGGCGGCGTGTTCATCGCGGCGACGCCCAACGCCGCCTGCCTGTCGGTGCTGGGTCACGACTTCTGGCGCGACCCGACCCACATCCGGTTCTACGAGCCGCGCCTGCTCGCCTTCTACTGCGCGAAGGCAGGCATGGAGGTCGTGGAGACCGGCGGCAACCCGCTCAACCACCCGGGCCCGCCGCCGGAGTCACTCGCTCCGCCCGCACACGTCGATCCCGACCTCCGCGGTGACCTGGTTGCCGTCATCCAGCAGATCCACGACAAGAAGCACGGCGACGACTGGCAGGCCTTCGGTCACTTCCTCGGCGTGCTCGAGGAGCGGCTGCGGGCGACGCAGGAGGAGCTCGTCGGGTTGCGCCGGTCCTACGCGCACCTCCTCGACCGGCTCTACCCGTCCAACGAGATCTATGTGGTGGCCCGTGCCGTCTGACGCTGCTTCTCGCAACCCGCTCGCGACCGTCGTCATCTGCAACTGGAACGGCGAGCGGCTGCTGCGTGCCTGCCTCGACGCGCTGGCGAGGCAGCAGACGAGCGCGCCGTTCCTCACCTGGGTGGTCGACAACGCCTCGACCGACCACTCGGTGGCCCTGCTGGAGCGGGAGTACCCGCACGTCCGCGTGCTTCGCAACACCGCCAACCTCGGCTTCGCCGGTGGCAACAACACCGCGCTCCGGCAGGTCACGACGCCGTACGCCGTGCTCCTCAACAACGACGCGACCCCGGAGCCGGACTGGCTCGAGCAGCTGCTCGCGCCGTTCGCGACGCCGGGCGCAGAGCGGCTCGCGGCGGTGACGAGCAAGGTCGTGTTCCAGCCGCGGTTCCTCCGGCTGGCGCTGGAGACCGCGGGCTTCTCACCCGGCGCGCACGACCCGCGAGAGCTCGGCCTGCAGCTCTACCGCGTCTCCGTCGAGGACGAGGACGTCACCGAGCGCGTGCTCATGGAGCGGCTGACGTGGGGCCCGGAAGGCGAGGGCCCGGGGCGGTTCCGCTGGACCCGTCCCAGCGGCGAGCTGCTCGTCCCCCTGCCTGACGGACTTCCCGGTCCGGTCGAGGTCTCGCTGCGCTGGGCGGCCGAGTCCGACAAGACGGCGACGCTGACGTGGGCCGGCGGGGCCGCGACGTTGCCCGTCACGACCACCGTCGAGGAGGTCACCATCGAGGTCCCGGCGAAGACCCCCGTCGTCGACGTCGTCAACAACGCGGGGTCGATCGTTCTCACCGCCGGCTACGGCGCGGACCGTGGCTACCAGGACATCGACACGGGCCAGTACGACGAGGCGCAGGAGGTCTTTGCGCTGTGCGGCTGCGCGGTGGCCTTCCGCACCGAGGCCGGTCGCGAGGTCGACTGGTTCGACGACGACTTCTTCCTCTACTACGAGGACACCGACCTGTCGTGGCGGCTGCGGGCCGCCGGCTGGACGATCCGCTACGAGCCGAAGGCCGTCGTACGGCACATCCACTCCGCCACCTCGATCGAGTGGTCGCCGCGGTTCGTCTTCCACACCGACCGCAACCGGATGCTGATGCTGGCCAAGGACGCGACCGCCGGACTCGCCGCACGGGAGATCGGCCGTTACCCCCTCACGACGGGGTCGATGGCGCTGCGCGCCCTCCGACACGCCCTGAAGTACCGCACCCGCCCGCCGGTGCGGCCGACCCTGATGCGCCTGAAGGTGCTGCTGTCCTTCCTGCGGCTGCTCCCGACGATGCTCTCGAGGCGCCGCCAGATCGGACGCACCGCATCGGTGAACCGTCGCGACCTGCAGCGCTGGCTGGTGGCCCAGCGTTGAGCAGGCGCGCGGTGGTCTACGACCGCTTCTGGCACAGCCAGGGCGGCGGTGAGCGGCACTCCGGGATGATCGCCGAGGTCCTGTCCAAGGACGGGGTCGAGGTCGAGCTGCTCGGCCACGCCGACGTCGACAAGGACGTCCTGGCAGACCACCTCGGACTCGACCTCAGTCGCTGCCGGTTCCGCGTCGTGCCCGACAAGGGCGACCTCTACCTCGAGTCCCTGTCGGCCGACTACGACCTGTTCGTCAACGGCACCTACGGCAGCCGGCTCGCCCCGCGGTCGGCGCATGCCGCCTACCTCTGCTACTTCCCCACGCCGTTCGACGCCGACCTGCCGGCCTGGCGTCGGGCGCTGACAAGAGCCCTCGGACCGGTGGTGCGCGGCCAGGCGGGGGGCATCGAGCACGGGGTCGGCTGGTTCCCTCCGGAGGGCGGGCGGCGGCGCCAGTGGGCCTGGACCAGCGACAACGCCGTCATGACGCTGGGGCCTGACGCGAAGACCCGCCGGCTGCGGCTCGAGCTCGGCGGTCCCGGGATGCCGGAGCCGCGGATGCTCACCATCACCGACGAGAACGACCGGGTCATCACCGAGATCGAGGTGGCTGCCGAGTTCGTCACGCATCACGTCGAGTTCCCGTCCGGGCAGGGCGGCCAGGAGCTGCACTTCAAGACCAAGACGTTCACCCCCGGCGGGTCCGACCAGCGCGAGCTGGGTGTCGCCGCCAGCCGCATCCGGCTCGAGGGCGGCCGGCACGGACCGCGTGGCCGGCTCGCCTACCGCTTCCCGTGGCTGCTGCGCGACCCGAGGAACCTGTCGTTCCTGTCGGCGTACGACACCGTGATGGCCAACAGCGAGTACACCCGCGGCTACATCCAGCGCTTCTGGAAGACCGACGCCGACCTGCTGTTCCCGCCGATCCAGGTGCAGCGGCTGCACGCAGCTCCGACCCGTGAGAAGGCGGTCGTCACCGTCGGCCGGTTCTTCTCACCCGGGCTCGGCCATGCGAAGCGCCAGCTGGAGATGGTCCAGTTCTTCGTGCGCGGCGTCCAGTCCGGCGCGATCCCCAACGACTGGAAGCTGTACGTCGTCGGAGGGATGGAGGAGTCGCAGCGCAACTACGTCGACCAGGTGCGCGCGGCCGGCGCGGGCTTCGCGGTCGAGGTCATCGCCAACGCGCCGCGCACGGTCGTCGAGCAGCTCCTCTCGTCATCTTCTGTGTTCTGGTCCGCGACGGGCTACGGCGAGGACGAGCGCAAGACCCCTTGGGCGCAGGAGCACTTCGGCATGACGACCGTCGAGGCCATGGCGGGTGGATGCGTGCCCG
The DNA here is from genome assembly GCA_025465135.1 of Frankiales bacterium. Classification (GTDB taxonomy): domain Bacteria; phylum Actinomycetota; class Actinomycetes; order Mycobacteriales; family SCTD01; genus RYN-124. The sequence goes on from JAODNA010000016.1 coordinate 10,743, forward strand.
TTGTCATCGACCGGGCCGGCCAGCGCGAGATCGTCCGGGAGAACGTCGACGGCTTCCGGTGGAACACACCTGAGGAGCTGCTCGCGCGCACGGCCGAGGTGGCCGGTGACGAGCCGTTGCGGGCCCGGCTCGCCGCGGCTGCGGTCGTCCGGGCACAGGAGTACAGCGAGGACGCCTTCGCGGCCCGCTGGCACGACATCGTCGACAAGCACTCCCTGCTCGGCTGATGCGCGTCGGGATCGACTGCACCCCGCTGCTCGGCAACCGGACCGGCGTGGGCCGTTACACGCAGTCCCTGCTGACCGCGCTCACGGCGTACGACGACGAGCTCCTCGCGACCGCCTTCACGCTGCGCGGGCGGGGCGACCTGCCCGGGGCCGTGCCGCGCGGCGTGCGCG
>JAODNA010000056.1 GCA_025465135.1 Frankiales bacterium
CGCGCGGGTGAGCCGCCCGCGCACTCGACCGTCAGCGCGACGTCGGCCAGACCGCCGTCGAGCTCGCAGACGTTGATGGGGTTGAGCACCTCCGCGAGCCTGCGCGGATCCGGGATGCTCACCGTGAACGTCCCGAGGCGGCCGTGGATGCAGCGGTAGTCGACGGCGCGGGCCGAGGATCCGCTGGGTCGCAGAGCTGGCGCATCCGACCGGGTAGGTGCGGGCGACGACGAGCCGCACGCGGTCACGCCAGCGATGAAGACGACGGCTGCCGTCCTGCGCGCGCAGGTGGGCCTAACGCTCGCCGCCGGGCTTCCACAGCACATCGCCGTCGGGGTTGGCGACCCGCGCGAGGATGAAGAGCAGGTCGCTGAGCCGGTTGAGGTACAGCGCCGGCTCGCGGCCCGTCGTCAACGGCTGGTCGTCCAGCAGCGCCCAGACGGCTCTCTCCGCACGTCGTACGACGGTGCGGGCGACGTGCAGCAGCGCCGCGCCAGCGGTGCCTCCCGGAAGGATGAAGCTGCTGAGCTTCTCGAGCCGCTCGTTGTAGGTGTCGCAGGCGGCTTCGAGCCGTGCGGTGTAGTCCGGCAGCACCCGTAGCGGCGGGTACTTCGGGTCCGGGGCGATCGGCGTGCACAGGTCGGCGCCGACGTCGAAGAGGTCGTTCTGGATCACGCGGAGAAGAGCTGCGACGTCTTCACCGAGACCACCGAGTGCGATGGCCACGCCGATCGTGCTGTTGGCCTCGTCGACATCGGCGTACGCCGTGAGCCGGGGGTCGGTCTTGCGCACCCGGCTCATGTCGCCGAGCGCCGTCGTACCGTCGTCGCCGGTCTTCGTGTAGATGCGGGTGAGATGCACGGCCATAGCCGCACCCTAGGTCAGCCGCAGCCCGACGCACCGCAGAGCAGCGGCTGGACCGCCCCGTCGTACAGGACCTTCATCCCGTCCCCGTCGAGCACCTTGAGCCGGTCGCTCGTGGCCTTCGGGTCTCGGTCGATGACGGCGACGTTGCCCAGGTCACTGCGCGCATTGCCGACCTCGCGGTACGGCGCCGTCGCTGACGTCGCGTACGAGAACGGGCCGGCCCCCAGGCGGGGCAGCAGTACGAGAACGTCGGTACCCGTGCCAGGAGCGCCGGACGCGAGGTAGGCCAGCACGTCGGGGCTCTTGCCGATGACCGGCCCGAGGAACGGCTCGCCGGTGCTGACGAAGCCGAACGTCTGCGCGGTGCCACCGGCCGTCCAGGCCTCCATGAAGACGAGGTTCCGGCCGGACTTGTCCGTGCCGCCCCACAGCACGTGATGACCCACCTGGTCGTAGGTGGTGCCCTTGGCCTTGGCGAACGCGGTGACGGCCTGCGACTCCGTCCGTGCGTCAACGGTGCCTCGGGTCTGCCACTCGAGGTAGTTGACCGGCTTGGCGCCGGGTGCCGGGCTTGCCGTCGAGGGCGGCGCGGCGTCTGGCGCGGGACCGAGGAAGACCGGGTGATCGAGATCTCCGTTGCCGTCGAGCACCCGGACGGCGTCCTGCGACGTGTCGCCCTGCAGGGGTGCGAAGCCCACGCCCGGCACCGGGCCGACGATGGTGTGGAACGACACGCCGTCGACCGCGTAGGACATGTCACCTGTCGCGGGTCCCGCAACGATGACGAGTCGCGGGACCTCGTCACCGGACAGTGCCGCCATCAGCACCGAGCTGTCGGACGGGAACGGCTGGTCGACGAGGAAGACCGTGCCGCTCTCGCTGGTGGTGGACATGCCCCAGCGGTCTGCGCCCGGCGAGTGCGAGACGAAGACGATCTCAGGCCGCTTCGACGGCTCGTACACCTGGCCGTACAGCGGTGTCAGCACCGCTCCCGGGTGCTTGACGTCCCAGTCGCGTCGCAGCGTGTCGAGGTTGCCGTTGGCGAGCACGGCCTGGTCGCCGCGGTAGGCCCACGGGTGGGCGGGGTCGAGCTCGTTGGGGCCGTAGCCGCCGGGCGCGGCGGGGGAGGCCGGCGTCGAAGGAGTCGGCGTCGCGGCGACGCTCGATGCGCCGCCGCCACGGCCGGGCAGCAGAGCAGGGACGGCGACCGCAACGGCCGCGACGGCGAGCGCTGCTCCGGCGACGGAGGCGGCAACGCGGTTGCGGCGCATCCGGTTCGCGCGCCGCTCGATGCCACCGAGCGGATCGGCTGCGGGGGAGACGCGGTCGGCTCGCGAGTGCAGCAGCGAGCGCAGCTCGTCATCAAGGGGCGTCATGCCGTCACTCCGTCATAGGGAAGGGCCGTGCGCGGGTCGTCGCGCAGGCCGGAGGTGTCGCGCAGCTTGGCGAGCGCTCGGGAGGTCGTGGACTTCACCGTGCCGACCGATACCCCCATCACCTGGGCGGCCTCGGCCTCGGACAGGTCCTCGTAGTAGCGCAGGACGACCATCGCCCGTTGCCTCGTGGGCAGCTCGCCGAGTGCGGTCCAGAGCGCGTCGTGCAGCACCAGCGCGTCGGTCGCGTCGTGGCCGGCGCCGGGCTCGGGGAGGTCGTCGGTCGCGTACTCGTCGACGCGCCGGCGCCGCCACCAGGAGGTCTGCGTGTTGACCATGACCCGTCGTACGTAGCCGTCGAGGGCCTCGCGGTCGCGGATCCGGTCCCACGCGAGGTAGGTCTTGGCCAGGGCGGTCTGGAGCAGGTCCTCCGCGTCCACCCGGCTGCCCGTCAGCAGGTAGGCCGTGCGCAGCAGCGCAGGGGAGCGCGCCGCGACGTAGGCGCGGAACGCCTCTCGCCCTTGCTCGTCCACCGGTGGGCCCCCTAGGAAAGTGTGGCGGTACGACGGGCAAGACGCCGCCGTACGGCGAAAGGTTGCCTCTCTAGACTGCCGGGATGGAGCGCTTCGTCGTCGCAGGCGGTGCCCGGCTCGCCGGGGAGGTCACCGTCACGGGTGCCAAGAACAGCGTGCTGAAGCTGATGGCGGCCTCGCTGCTCGCGGAAGGCCGCACGCAGCTCACCGCGGTTCCGGACATCCTGGACGTCTCGATCATGAGCGAGGTGCTGCGCCGGCTCGGCTGCACCGTCACCCGCGGCGAGCGCTCGGTGACCATCGACGTACCTGCCGAGCTCAAGCACGAGGCCGACTACGACCTGGTCCGCCGGATGCGCGCCTCCATCGCCGTGCTCGGTCCGCTCGTCGCCCGCTGCGGTGAGGCGAAGGTCGCCCTTCCCGGCGGCGACGCCATCGGGTCCCGCGGGCTCGACTTCCACATCGCCGGGCTGGTGAAGCTCGGTGCCCACATCGAGAGCGAGCACGGCTACCTCATCGCCACCGCGCCACGGCTGACCGGCGCGCAGGTCTGGCTCGACTTCCCCAGCGTCGGCGCGACCGAGAACCTGCTTATGGCGAGTGTCCTCGCCAAGGGGACGACGACGATCGACAACGCAGCGCGCGAGCCCGACATCGTCGACCTCTGCGACTTCCTCGTCGCGATGGGTGCGTCCATCGAGGGCATCGGCACGAGCACGCTCGTCGTCGAAGGCGTCGAGAGGCTCACGCCGGTCGAGCACGAGACCCTGCCCGATCGCATCGTCGCCGGCACCTGGGCCTACGCGGCCGCGCTGACCCGCGGCGACGTCTACATCCGCGGTGGCCGCCCGGAGCACCTGGAGATCGCCCTCGACAAGCTCGCGATGGCCGGTGCGCAGGTCCGGGCCGACCTCGACGGGTTCCGCGTCACGATGGATGGGCGACCGAAGTCCGTCGACGTCGTGACGCTGCCCTATCCGGGCTTCCCGACCGATCTGCAGCCGATGGTCCTCGCGCTGAACGCGGTCGCCGAGGGCACGGCGATGGTGACCGAGAACGTCTTCGAGGCCCGCTGGATGTTCGTCAACGAGCTGACGCGGCTCGGCGCCGACGTGCGCACCGACGGCCATCACGCCGTCGTACGCGGCCGCGAGCGGCTGTCCGGGGCACCGGTCCGCGCGCACGACATCCGGGCCGGCGCGGCGCTGGTGCTCGCCGGCCTCGTCGCGGAGGGCGTCACGGAGGTCGCGGACGTGCACCACATCGACCGCGGCTACGAGGGGTTCGTCGAGTCGCTGGTGGCGCTGGGCGCCGACGTACGGCGCGAGGACGTCGAGGACGAGCTGCCGTTCTAGGAGCGCACCAGGTCGCGGGCCCGCGCCACGTCGGCACGGAAGACGAGTACGGCGAAGCCGCCGGCGGTGTCGGCGACCGTCCCGCGGATGCCCGCCGCGCGCAGGAGTGACCGCAGCATCAGCGCGTCGTCGAGCGTGCGCACCAGGCTGACCGGCTCGAGCAGGCCGTAGTCGACCGGCTCCGGGGCGGCCGGCGGGGCAGGGCGTTCGGTCGCGAAGACCCAGCGGCAGATCAGCACGATGACGCCGAGCGCCAGTCCGGCGACCAGCGGGAGCTCGAAGTAGCGCAGGCTCGCCAGCACCCGGTCAGTCTGCTCCCGGCCCACCGCTCCCGGCCAGGGCCCCGGCGCGCCTAGAGGACATCGACGCGCATCTGTGACACGAAAGAGGCAACCGGACGCGCTGTCCCCGCGTCTTCCTGGGGAGGCAGCAGCCGGGGGGAGGGGCATCGTGAACGCGTTCGCGCTGGAGGCGGTCGAGCCGGGCCAGGTCGTTCACCTGACCGGGCGCCTCGACATCCATGCCGCGGCCGACGCCCGACTGGCCCTGGCCGACGCGGTCGAGGCCGGCTCGGGGGACCTCGTCGTCGACCTCGCTTCCCTCGACACCGTCGACGCGACGGGCCTCGGCGTGCTCGTCGGCGCCCACCGCCGGGCCGGCCGCGCCGGCCGCACGCTCGTCCTGCGCGACGTCCCGGCTCCGGTCGGCCGCCTGCTGTTCCTCACCCGCCTCGACCGCGTGCTGCGGATCAGCAGCAGCGCGGCCTGACGGCTTCAGGTCCCCCTCCGGTCCGCCGATTCCGTGGACGTGGACAGCGACGACTACTTCGCTGCTCCCGCGCGCCCTGCGACGCCGGTGACCGACCCCGCCCGCCCGGTCCGGCGGCAGCGCCACATCCCCGGCGTCGCTCTCCCGAGCCTGCTCGGCATCCTGCTGCTCGCGGCGACCGGGGCCGTCGTCCGCGTCGAGCGCCAGCGCGCCGAGCAGGCGGCCCCGCTGCACGCCGTGACGACGGCGGCGGTGGCCTCGGCCGGCTGGTCCCCGTCGTACGTCGACACGGCCGGCCGCCCGGCCCGCTGGGACCCGTGTCGGCCCATCCACTACGTCGTCGAGACCCGATGGATGCCGGCGGGCGGCCGCGCTGACCTTGCGGCGTCGCTCGGCCGGCTCGCGAAGGCGAGTGGGCTCGTGTTCGTCGACGACGGTGACACCGACGAGCTGCCCCAGCAGGCCCGTGGCGCCTACCAGCCGGGCCGCTACGGCAAGCGCTGGGCGCCGCTGCTGATCGGCTGGGTGCCTCCGAGCCAGACCGATCTCGGTCTCGGTCACGGCGTCGCCGGGGTCACGGTCGCCGTGGCGATCCCCGGGCCCAAGGGCGGCTCGATCGTGACGGGCCAGGTCGCGCTCGACTCCGACCACCAGCTCCCGCCCGGGTTCGGCCCGGGGGCCACCGAGGGCGAGGTCTTCCTGCACGAGCTGGCGCACGCGGTCGGCCTCGGTCACGTGCTCGACCCGACGCAGGTGATGTACCCGCAGACGACCAACAGCGAGTCGCAGTACGGCGCCGGCGACCGCGCCGGACTCGCCGCCCTCGGCCGCCCGGCCGGCTGCCACCCCGCCCCGGCGCCGCGCCCGCTGCACACGGTCGTCGAACCCGCTGCCTGAGCCCTGTGGACGGCCTGGCGCTGTCCACACGTTGCCTCGCGGCGCCCTCGCGGGCCTGCTGGCGCGGCACGGTCGGGGCCGGCGCAGCTCGGCGCCCCTGTCTCCGGAGGCGCTCGTGCGCGCTCGTTCCTTGCTCGTCCTCGTCGGCCTGCTGGTCGGGGCCGTCGCGGCCCCGGGCTTCGCCGGCACCGGCTCGGAGGCGTCCGCGCCCTGGGGCCTCGACCGGATCGACCAGCGGCACCTGCCGCTCAGCGACAGCTACCGCTGGGCCACGGACGGGTCCGGCGTGGACGTCTACGTGGTCGACACCGGCATCCGCCGTACGTCGGCCGATCTGCGCGGCCGGGTCCGCAGCGGCATCGACGAGGTGGACGGCGGTCCGGCCGATGACTGCAACGGCCACGGGACCCACGTGGCCGGGATCATCGGCGGGACGCGCTACGGCGTCGCCAAGCACGCGCGCCTCGTCGCCGTCCGCGTCCTCGACTGCGACGGCGGCGGACCGGTCTCGCGGGTGCTGAAGGGGCTCGACTGGGTCGTGCGCGACCACGCGGCGGGCGTGCCCGCAGTCGCCAACCTCAGCCTCGGCGGCGCGCCGTCCCCGGCCGTCGACGCGGCGGTCCGTGCACTCGTCAAGGACGGCATCGTCGTCACGACCGCGGCCGGTAACGGCGACGGCGCGGGCCAGGGGATCGACGCGTGCGGCACGAGTCCGGCGCGCACCGGGATCGCCATCACGGTCAGCGCGACCGACCGCACCGACACACGGCCGGCCTGGGCCAACTACGGCCGCTGCGTCGACCTGTTCGCGCCGGGCGTCGACGTGCCCTCCGACTGGGCCACCGGCGACAGCGCGACCCAGACCCTGTCGGGGACGTCGATGGCCGCTCCGCACGTCGCGGGTGCGGCGGCGCGCTACCTGTCGACGCACCGCACGGCGACACCGGCAGCCGTCCGCGGCTACCTGACGCACGCCGCGACCGCGGGCATCGTCGCCGACGCCCGCAACGACAGCGCGCGCCTGCTCTACCTCCCCGGCTGAGCGGCTGCGTCGTACGTCACGTGGCTCGCTCCCCTGCGCGGCTCTAGGATCGAGTCCACGCCGAGCGAGGGACGAGACCATGACCGAGCGAGACAAGCCCTGGGTCATGCGCACCTACGCCGGGCACTCCTCGGCGGCCAAGAGCAACGAGCTCTACCGCACCAACCTGGCGAAGGGCCAGACCGGACTGTCGGTCGCCTTCGACCTGCCGACACAGACCGGCTACGACCCTGACAGCGAGCTCGCGCGGGGTGAGGTCGGCAAGGTCGGCGTGCCGGTCAGCCACATCGGCGACATGCGCGCCCTCTTCGACGGCATCCCGCTCGAGACCATGAACACGTCGATGACCATCAACGCGACCGCGATGTGGCTGCTCGCGCTCTACCAGGTCGTCGCCGAGGAGCAGGGCGACGACATCGCCAAGCTCAGCGGTACGACGCGGAACGACATCCTCAAGGAGTACCTCTCCCGCGGGACCTACGTCTTCCCGCCCGGCCCGTCGCTCCGCCTGATCACCGACATGGTCGCCTACACGGTCACGGAGATCCCGAAGTGGAACCCGATCAACATCTGCAGCTATCACCTGCAGGAAGCGGGAGCCACGCCGGTCCAGGAGATCGCCTACTCCCTGTGCACGGCGATAGCGGTCCTTGACGCGGCGAAGGCATCGGGACAGGTCCCGGATGAGCGGTTCGGCGAGGTGTGCGCCCGCATCTCGTTCTTCGTCAACGCGGGCGTGCGGTTCGTCGAGGAGATGTGCAAGATGCGCGCCTTCGGGCGCCTCTGGGACACGCTGCTGCTCGAGCGCTACGGCGTTCAGGACCCGAAGCACCGCCGCTTCCGCTACGGCGTGCAGGTCAACTCGCTCGGCTTGACCGAGGCGCAGCCCGAGAACAACGTGCAGCGCATCGTGCTCGAGATGCTCGGCGTCACCCTGTCCAAGAACGCCCGCGCCCGCGCGATCCAGCTCCCGGCATGGAACGAGGCGCTCGGCCTGCCGCGGCCCTGGGACCAGCAGTGGTCGCTGCGGCTGCAGCAGGTGCTGGCCTTCGAGACCGACCTGCTCGAGTACGACGACCTGTTCGAGGGCTCGGTCGTCGTCGAGGGCAAGGTGGCCGAGCTCGCCCTGCAGGTGCAGGCCGAGGTCGACCGGGTCCAGGCGCTCGGTGGTGCGGTGCCGGCGGTGGAGTCCGGCTACATGAAGAGCGCGCTGGTGGCCTCCCACGCCGAGCGGCGGCGGCGCATCGAGGCGGGGGAGGACATCGTCGTGGGGGTCAACACGTTCACGACGACAGAGCCCAACCCGCTGACGAGCGACATCGAGGGGTCGATCCTCGTGGTCGACCACGCGGTCGAGCAGCACGCGATCGACGCGATCCGCGACTGGCGCGCGGGGCGGGACGCGACCGCCGTCGACGATGCCCTGCGCGCGCTGCGCGACGCCGCGAAGACCGACGAGAACCTCATGGCGGCGACGCTGGCCTGCGCCCGGGTCGGCGTGACGACGGGGGAGTGGGCCGGGGCGCTGCGCGAGGTCTTCGGCGAGTACCGCGCGCCGACAGGCGTCTCCGGGGCGATGGCCTCGGGCGAGGCCGGCTCGGCGCTCGACGCCGTACGCGAGCAGGTCCGGGCGACCGGTGACGAGCTCGGCGTGCGGCTGCGGCTGCTCGTCGGCAAGCCCGGGCTCGACGGCCACTCCAACGGCGCCGAGCAGATCGCGGTGCGAGCCCGCGACGCCGGCTTCGAGGTCGTCTACCAGGGCATCCGCCTGACCGCCGCGCAGATCGTGGCCGCCGCCGTCGAGGAGGACGTCCACGTCATCGGCCTGTCGATCCTGTCGGGCTCGCACATGGAGGCCGTGCCGGCCGTCCTTGACGGCCTGCGCGAAGCAGGCGCGGGTGACGTGCCCGTCGTCGTGGGCGGCATCATCCCCGACGCCGACGCCGCCCGGCTGCTCGAGCTGGGCGTCGCCAGGGTGTTCACGCCGAAGGACTACGAGCTCACCGACATCATGCGCGAGATCGTCGGCGTGGTCCGGGCAGCCAACGGGCTCGCCGCACCGGCCTGAATCGCCGGTCTTGCGGCAGGATTCGTGCTCAGCGCGTCGAAGGCGGCACGCGTGCCGGCGTGTGCCGGTCGCCAGAGGGAGCTCCGCATGACTGTCCGACCCGTCCGCCGTACCGTCGCCGTTGCGCTCACCGCCGCGGCCGGAGCGCTGCTGCTGGCCGCGCTCGCCCCCGGCGTGTCCAGCCCGCTCGCCGCCGCCAACGTGACCGGGCCACTGCCGGCGGGTGCGGCGGTGCACGGCGAGCGCGAGGAGCTCAACGCGCTGCCGCCCGCGGACATCGCCGACCGCGACACCGTCGGCGACCAGGTCGGCTACGCGAAGCAGGCCGCGGCGCTCCCGGTGGCCGAGGCCGGCCACGCGTGGAAGAACGTCGGGCCGTTCGGCCAGGACGACCCCGCGACGTACCCGACCGGTGGTCTGCGCTTCGCCCGCGGTGCCGGCATGGGCGTCGCGGCTGCGGTCGATCCGCGCGACAAGAGCGGCAGCACGCTGTTCATCGGGACGATGGGTGGTCTCTGGCACAGCACCGACGCCGGCAAGACGTGGAAGGCGATGGGTGACGGCACGTTCCTGCGGTCCGCCGTGGGCGCGGTCGCCATCGACCCGGCCCGGCCTGACGACGTCTACGCCGGCACCGGCATCAGCTTCCTGACGCTGTCGGGCGACGCGCCTGGCACCGGCGTCTACGTCAGCCACAACGGCGGCAAGACCTGGACGCGGCCGGCCACCAACATCACGGGCTACGGCGTCAACGCGATCACGCCGACCGCGAGCGGCGTCTTCGTCGGCACCAGCCACGGCTTGTACCGCTCCACCGACCACGGCGCTTCCTTCCGCCGGGTGTCGCTGCCGACCAACGCGGGCCACACAGCGCCGGCCACCGGGGCCTACTCCGACTGGATCACCTCGGTCGTGGCCGACCCGGTCCGCCACAGCGAGGTCACCGTCGCGGTCGGGTTGCCCTACGGCAAGCGGCTCGACCCGAAGGGCAAGCCCCTCTCTCCGGGCAACGGCCTCTACCGCAGCAAGGACGGCGTCAGCGCGTTCACCTACCTGGCCAGCAGCTCCGGCCTGACCAACCCAGCCGCCAGCAACGACCCGATCGGCCGCACGTCCCTGGCCTACGGCACGAGCAGCGACCATGCCGTCCTGTGGGCGCTCGTGCAGGACGCGGGGCTCCTCAACAGGCAGCAGCCGGGCGGGCTCGACGTCGTCGGCACGACGACCGGCAAGAGCCTCAACGCCACCAACACGCTGCTCAACGGCCTCTACCGCTCCGACGACGACGGCCTGACCTGGACGGTCAAGGCCACGCCGCAGTCGCTCACGCCCAGCCCCAACGAGGGCTTGGGCATCTACCCGGCGCTGGGCTACGGCATCGGCGTGCAGGCCTACTACAACAACTGGATCGCGGTGGACCCGCGCGATGACAGCAAGGTGTTCTTCGGCCTGGAGGAGGTCTTCCAGGCGGTCGCGAACACCGGCAACACGCCGGGCCTGGGTCAGTTCGAGATCGTCCAGAAGTACTGGGACGTCTGCGGCTCCACGACGTACCTCGAGAACGTCTACACCGGGACGACCTGTCCCGACGGCACGCCGTACTACGGCGGCCCGGCAACGCACCCGGACCAGCACGTCGGCGTCATCGCGCGCACGGCGAACGGGATCCGCCTCTACACCGGGAACGACGGTGGGTTCTTCCGCCAGGACAGCCACGCGCTGCAGACCGGCGGCGACGGGTTCGACCAGGACCACTGGACGGACATGAACCACCTCGCATCGGTGCAGCCGTACCAGGTCGCCCGCAAGACCGATGGCGAGTACGTCACCGCCCTCCAGGACAACGGCGGCGGCTTCTTCAAGCCCGGCGGCACCAACACGCTCGTCACGAGCGGTGACGGCGTGCACGCGCTCGCGACCAGCAACCCTGACGTCTTCTACCTGTCCGCGCAGGGCGCGATCCTCTACGTCACCAAGGACCACGGGAAGACGATCCGCGAGATCCAGCCCAACCTGACAGCGCCGGTCTTCACGAGCCCCATCGTCATCGACCCGACCGATGAGAACCACCTCGTCGCGGCGGCGCAGGACGTGCAGGAGAGCGTTCTGGGCCCCAACACGACCACGACGCTCGACCCGCTGCTCTACACAGTCGTCGCCACGGACTGGACGTCATCCTTCGACGCCGGCACCAGCCCGTACAAGAGCGCCGCGGGTACGGCGATCAAGTGGACCTCGCAGGCGCTCGACGTGCGCGGCGCAGCCATCTACGACGCGATCTGCGGCCTGTGCCGCAACGCCCTCGGTGACCCGACGCTGATCCACACCACGGTCGCGACCAACGTCGGCAAGGCGGGCTGCACCCCGAAGAAGGCGGCGGCGGACTGCTGGCACGTCGCAGCCGGCAAGGGACTCCCGCACGTCGCCATCCAGGCCATCGCGATCGACCCCACCGACGTGAAGACGGTCTACGTCGCGATGAACGAGAACAGCAACATCGGCTACGACCAGAAGGTCGTCGGGCCGCAGCGGGTCATGGTCAGCCACGACAGCGGAGCGAGCTTCACCGACCTCACCGGCAACCTGCCGCGCAGCAACGCCCGCGACATCGTGGTGCGCAACGGCAAGCTCATCGTCGCTACGGACAACGGCGTGTTCACCGCCGCGCGGACGGGCGGCAAGTGGTCGCGTCTCGGCACCGGCCTGCCGGCGGTCCGCATCTACGACCTCTCGCTCGACAAGAGCGGCCAGCACCTGAGCATCGCGTCGTACGGACGCGGTGTGTGGGATCTCGACTTCGGCGCGAAGGCCGTGACGAGCTCGGCCGGCACCGGTCTCGGTGGCCTGAAGACCCCGCCGTCGGCGAGTGGGGGATCGGGTAGCGGCAGCGGCAGCCACCTGCCCGCGACGGGTCTCAACGCCCGGCTCGCGTGGCTGGGCGTCCTGCCGCTGCTCGCCGGAGCGCTGTTCCTTCGACGGCGCCGCGCGTAACGGCTGCCAGGACGTCTGCTTCGAGCGCTACTTCACGCCGAGGTCGGCCAGCACCTCACCGGCCGCGCGCTGACCCTCGACGGCGCCGCCCTCCATGTAGCCCTGGTAGTCGATGGAGCAGTGCTCGCCGGCGAAGTGGACTGCACCCTGCCGCATCCCCTCGTAGCCGGCGTACTTGTGGCAGTAGCCGACCGGCCAGTAGGAGTAGGCGCCGTACGAGTAGGGGTTGGTGTGCCAGGCCGAGAGGGTGACGCGACCGTTCCAGGTCGCCGCGACGCCGGGGAGAACCGGCTCGAGCTGCTTGAGGAACGTCTTCGCCCAGGCGACGGTCTGCGCGCTGCCCTGGTCGCTGAAGGGGGTGGAGGCGGCGAACGCCCCCGCCGCGTTTCCGCCGGTGTAGTTGACGAGGATGCCGCTCGCGCCCGACTGGGCACGCGTCACGTCCCAGGTGTTCTGGTAGCCGGTCTCGGAGTAGGTCTCGCCGGTGGAGATGCCCGGCCACGCGCCGGTGCCGTTCCAGCCACGGCGACTGAACTGCAGCTGCAGCTTGCTGTTGCGGCCCATCCGCATGGCGGCGATCTGACCGGTCTTCGTCTTGTCGAAGCCCGCGCGTGACAGGTCGATTCGCTTGAGCACGCCGAGCGGGAGCGCGAGCACCGTGTGATCGGCGACGACGGTGCTGGTCTTGCCGCCGACGGTGAAGGTCAGCGTCTGCGTCCCGTCGGTGTTGCGCGCGAGGCCGGTGAGCTGCCAGCCGGTCCGCACCGGCGTCGTGAGAGCAGCGGCCATGGCCGTCGGCAGCAGCTGGTTGCCGCCACGCACGTGATAGCGCTCGTCGGAGATCCCGAAGATGCTGAAGTTGCCCGGGCTCGGCTGGTAGCCGAGCAGCCCCAGCAGGTTGAGTGCGGTCTGGTCGCTGGTCTCGCCGCCGTACTCGATGTTGTAGGCGGTATCGAGCAGCTTGCCCATCGACGAGGCGTGCCCGCCGGGTACGCGCGTCTCGATCCAGTCGTACAGGCTGAGGTTCGACAGCGCGATCCCGCCGGTGTCGGTGCTGCCGTAGGTCACCGGCCAGGTGAAGGTCTGCTGGTCCTTCTGCACGGCGTTGTGCACGGCCGCGAAGTCGCCGCTCGCGGTCTTGTAGGGGTAGTAGGCGCCGTTGAAGTAGTACGTCGGCTCGCTGCTGTTCGGCTCCGCCCCGACGAGGTCGTCGAGAGGCAGGTTGAAGCGGCGGGCGAGGGTCTGGACGGTCTTGTGCCCGGTGTCGATGAGCTCGCCGCCCCACTCCGACACCTGGCCGCCCCATGCGGTCGTGTTGGAGTACATCCGCCCGCCGACCCGGCTGTTCGCCTCGTAGACGGTGCTCGCCACGCCGCTGTCCTGCAGTCGCAGGGCGGCGGCGAGCCCGCTGATGCCGGCACCGACGACGGCGATGCGGGGCCCGGCGGCTGCGCGGGCACGCTGCGCCGGCAACGCGGTGGCGACGCTGGCGCCGGCAGCAATCACCGCGGCGCCGCGCAGCACGTCGCGCCGTGAGAGCTCGGCTCGCACCTGCGCCATTGGCAGGTCGTGCACCTGTGCGGCCGTCAGGTCGAGCGCGTCCGCCGCCCGGTGCTCGGCCGCGATCCGCCGCAGTACCCGCCCCAGCTCGGACCTCGCCATGGCGCCCCCCCGTGACCCAGACTGCGCGCAGCATGGAACCGCCCGGAACACGCTGTCAATGCCCCACGCAGGTATCAGATATGAAATCCGTGGCGGATGATCTTTCTTCCTGCGGAATCCGTCGCCGGCGCGCTACTGTCCGGCCGTGACGGACCTGTCGCACCACGGCGCCGCGCTTCCGTCGCAGGCCGGTGTGCGCACGTCCGGAGCCGCTCCTGACGTCCGCCTGCGTGGCGTGACCAAGCGGTTCGGCGACGTCGTTGCCGTCGACGACCTCCATCTCGACGTCGCCCGTGGCGAGTTCTTCGCGCTCCTCGGTCCGTCCGGGTCGGGCAAGACGACCTGCCTGCGGATGATCGCCGGCTTCGAGCTGCCGTCGTCCGGCACGGTCGAGCTGGCGGGGCGGGACGTCACCAACGCCGCGCCGTTCGCCCGCGAGGTCAACACGGTCTTTCAGGACTACGCGCTCTTCCCGCACATGACCGTGGCGCAGAACGTCGCCTACGGGCTGAAGGTCCGCAAGGTGCCGAAGGTCGAGCGACGCGACCGGGTCGCGGAGGTGCTGGCCACGGTCCGCCTTGCGGGCTACGCCGACCGCCGGCCCAGCCAGCTGTCGGGCGGCCAGCGCCAGCGGGTGGCGCTCGCCCGCGCGCTCGTCAACCGGCCCAAGGTCCTGCTGCTCGACGAGCCGCTCGGCGCGCTGGACCGCAAGCTGCGCGAGGAGATGCAGGTCGAGCTCAAGCTGCTGCAGCGCGAGGTCGGCATCACCTTCGTCTTCGTCACTCACGACCAGGACGAGGCACTGACGATGGCCGACCGCATCGCGGTCTTCCGCGACGGACGCCTCGAGCAGGTCGGCA
>JAODNA010000083.1 GCA_025465135.1 Frankiales bacterium
CGTCGGTGGTGCCCGACGCCCCGCCGGCCGGGCCGCCGCGCGAGGCCGAGCCCCCGACACTGCGGGCCGTCCCGCCGCTGCAGTCGTCGGCCGGGCCGGAGCCCATCGGGCCCTTCACGATCGTGCCGCCGTCGACGTTCACGGAGCAGCTCGACGACGGGCCCGAGCCGCCCGCGGAGCAGTGATCGGGCCCACCGGCACCCAATCCGCGGGCCGCTAGGATTCCCGGGCTCGCACCCACCGGAGGACTTCCCAAGTGATCGTCATCAGCGGGGCACTCGTCCTCGTCGCGCTCATCCTGCTCGTCGTCGGCCTGATCTCGGGGTCCCTGAGCTTCGTCTACGCCTCCATCGGCGTCAGCGTCGTCTCGTTCGCCTTCCTCATCGTGGGGATCCTGCAGCGCCGCGGCGAGCAGCTGCCGGAGACCGAGGCGGACGCGCCGACGGTCTCGACCTCGAGCGAGGTCGAGGGGGTCACGGCGATCATCCCGGGCGCCTCCCGGTCGCGCCAGGCCGACGTCGAGGCGGCTCCGGTCGCCGCGGCCGAGCCCGGGCCGAGCGGTGCGGTGCTGGTCGTCGCCGGCCGCCCGCGCTACCACGTCGCGGGGTGCCGCTACCTGACCGGCAAGGACGCCGAGGAGGTCGCTGTCGGCGAGGCGCGCGAGGAGGGCTACACCGCCTGCGGTGTCTGCAAGCCCGACGCCGCCCTCGCGGCCGAGGAGACCGCGGCCGCCGAGCCGGCCGAGGTCGCTGCCGAGCCGGTCGCCGCTCCCCGCCGTACGGCGGCGAAGGCGCCGGCCAGGCAGGCCGCCAAGGCTCCCGCGAAGGCGCCCGCAAAGGCCCCGGCCAAGGCAGCGAAGAAGGCTGCGGTGCCCGTGAAGAAGGCAGCCAAGGCGGCCGCTCCGGCGAAGAAGAAGGCCACGGCTCCGGCGAAGAAGGCCGCCGGGTCCCGCTCGTCCCGCTGACGCGCAACGACCGCCGTCCCCCGGGTCGGGACGGCGGCCGCTGAGGGCAGGGAGCGGTTACAGCCGCTCGGACTCCGTGCCGGCGCGCGCCCGCAGCTCGGTGGACCGGAAGGGGTCCCGCGGCGGGGGCACGGTCATCGACAGCGTGGCGCCCTCGGACGTCAGGCCACCGAGGGCCATCACGCGGACCAGGACCGACTCGGTGGACAGGCCCATCTCGGCACCCGCGGCGGTCACGAGCACGCGGTAGACGGTGATGTAGTGCCGGGCCGGGGTGTCGTAGGACCAGTCGACAGAGCCGAGGTGGACCGCGGTGCCGTGGCTGCCGCCGGGGCCGTCCCACTCGCCGCTCCACAGCTGGATGCCGGCCGGTCCGGCCGAGAACACGCCGCCGCGCGAGACGTCCTCGCGCGTGGCGGCGGCGAGCAGGTGCCGCGCCTCGCGCTCGGGGAGCACGAGCGCCGGCCGGATCTGGCTCTGCACCGCGGTGTGGCTGCCGGGCCGCGTGAGCCGGAACGACTTGTGCACCGGCTTCGGGCTCTCAACGGTGTAGACCGTCACCGTGTCCTCCGGGGGTAGCGCTGGACGTGTCCCCTCTTCCATCGGCCGGTAGCGGGCTCAGCCTTTCGCGGCAAACGGGTGAACCTTCGTCTGACTGCTCAAGAACGGGGCACCCGGGCTGCGCCGTTCGGCTCAGCCGCCGGCCACGCGCAGCCAGAAGGTCAGCCCGAGCTCGTCGTCCTCGTGCGTCGCGAGGTCGGCCGTCGGGCGGCCCTCGGTGACGGAGACGGCGAGGACCTCGTCCGCGAGGCGTGCGCTGCCCTCGCGCAAGGCGTCGGCCAGCTCGCCCTCGGCCTGCCACCACAGCTCGACGCGGTCGCTGACCTCGAGGCCACTGCCCTTGCGCCCGTCCTGGACGAGGCGCACCACGTCACGCAGCAGTCCGGCCCGGCGCAGCTCCGGGCTGATCGCGAGGTCGAGTGCGACCGTCTCGCCCTGCCCGCTGGCAACGGCCCAGCCGGTTCGCGGGGTCTCGGTGACGATGACCTCGTCCGGCGTCAGCGCCAGCTCCTCGCCGTCGACCACGACCCGCGCCGTCCCGGCGGCCAGGGCCCGCGCGAGGTCGGACCCGTCGAGCGCGTGGATGGCGTCGGCGACCGTCTGGGTCCGCTTGCCGAACCGCCTCCCCAGCACCCGGAAGCTGGCCTTCACCGTCACGTCGACGAGATCCCCGGAGAGCCGTTCCAGCGTGACCACGTTGAGCTCCGCCGCGACCAGGGCGCGCAGCTCGGGTGGCAGTGACTCCCACCCGGCCGCGCTGACGAGGGCGCGGGCGAGGGGCTGACGGGTCTTGGTCCTCGACTCGGCCCGGGCGGCACGTCCGAGGTCGACGAGCCGCCGGACGAGCGCCATGTCGCTCGCGAGCCCGTCGTCGATCAGCTCGCCGCCTATCCGCGGCCAGCTCGCGAGGTGCACCGACTCGGGCAGCTCGGTCGAGGGCGCGTAGACGGCGTCCCAGACCTCGTCGGTGACGAACGGCGTGAACGGCGCGAGCAGCAGCGTGATGACGTAGAGGCACTCGTGCAGCGTGGCGAGCGCGGACGGGTCACCGTCCCAGAAGCGGCGTCTCGACGTGCGCACGTACCAGTTGGACAGGTCGTCGATGCAGCTCGCCAGCGCCCGGCCGGCGCGCAGCGAGTCGAAGTCCTCGAGCGCCGCGGTGACCTGCAGCGCCGTCGCGTGGACCTGCGACAGCGCCCACCGGTCGAGCAGCGTCGGCGGGCCCGGGTCGACGGTATGCGGTGTCCAGCCGTTGGCGTCGGCGTAGAGGGTGAGGAAGGCCGCGGTGTTCCAGTACGTCAGCAGGACCTTGCGCACACCCTCGTCGAGTGCCTCGTGCGACACCCGCCGGGACGACCACGGGCTGCCGCCGCAGAGCATGAACCAGCGCACCGCGTCCGCGCCGTGCCGCTCCATCAGCTCGAAGGGGTCGAGCACGTTGCCCAGGTGCTTGCTCATCTTGCGGCCGGTCTTGTCGACCAGGTGTCCGAGGCAGAGCACGGTCTCGTACGACGACTTGTCGAAGACCAGCGTCCCGACCGCCATCAGCGTGTAGAACCAGCCGCGGGTCTGGTCGATCGCCTCGGCGATGAACTGCGCGGG
>JAODNA010000095.1 GCA_025465135.1 Frankiales bacterium
AGTGTCGTGCCGCTGACCGTCACCGTCCGGACCGCGAGCAGCGGCGAGGCGAGCAGGACCCAGGCCAGCAGCGCGAGCGGCGCCAGGCCGGCCGCAGCGATCGCGAGCCGGCGGCCGACCCGGTGGCGTCGTGCGGACCGCTCCGCCTTGGCCCTCGCCGCGAGCCGCGCTCCGGCCAGGACGACCTTGTCCCGACGGCCGCTCATCGGGGCGCACCCCCGAGCAGGCGCAGGACCTCGGGGCCGATCTGCGTGATGTCGCCCGCGCCGAGGGTGAGCACGATGTCGCCGGGGCGGGCCCGATCGGCCAGCAGGGCCGGGACAGCGGACCAGGACGGCTCGAACAGGACGTGACCCGCGGACAGCGGAACGGCGTTGGCGACGAGTGCGCCCGTCACTCCCGGCACCGGGTCCTCGCGGGCGCCGTAGACGTCCATGACGACGACCTCGTCGGCGGCGCCGAGGGCCTCCCCGAAGCGCTCGGCGAACGCCAGGGTGCGGCTGTACATGTGGGGCTGGAAGGCCACGATCAGCCGGCCCCGGCCCACGACCTCGCGCGCCGCAGCCAGCTGGGCGGCCACCTCGGTCGGGTGGTGGGCGTAGTCGTCGTAGACCCGGATGTCACGCGCGCTGCCTTTGAGCTCCATGCGCCGTCGTACGCCGGTGAAGCCGGCCAGGCCGTCGACGAGCAGCGCCTCCGGGAGCCCGAGACCGACACCGGTGAGCAGCGCCGCCGCGGAGTTCAGCGCCATGTGCCTGCCGGCGACCGCGAGGCGGACCGACGGCAGGCGACGTCCGCGCAGCACGGGGGCGTAGCGGCTCGTGGACCCCGACGTCGACAGCCCGTCGAGGCGGAGATCGGCGTCGCCGTCGACGCCGTAGGTCCGGACGTCGACGCCCGCGCGCCGGGCATGCGCTGCCAGCCGCTGCGTGCCCGGGTCGTCGGCACAGAGCACGACGAATCCGGTGACGGTGCCGACGAACGCCTCGAAGGCGCGGTCCACGGCCGCCGCGTCGCCGTAGTGGTCGAGGTGGTCGGCCTCGACGTTGGTCACGACGGCGGCCTCGGGCCGGTAGGCGAGGAAGGAGCCGTCGCTCTCGTCGGCCTCCACGATGAACAGGTCACCGCTGCCGTGGTGGGCGTTGCTGCCGGCCTCGTTGAGGTCGCCGCCGATGGCGAACGACGGGTCGACCCCGCAGTGGAAGGCGGCGACGGTGAGCATCGAGGTGGTGCTCGTCTTGCCGTGCGTCCCGGCGACCGCGACGCCCCGACGGCCGGCCATCAGCGAGGCAAGGGCCTCGGCCCGCGGCACCACCCGCAAGCCGCCTTCGCGTGCGGCCCGGAGCTCGGTGTTGGTGTCGCGGATGGCGCTCGAGACGACGACGGTGTCGGCGCCGGTCACCTGAGCCGCGTCGTGGCCGATGTGCACGGTCGCGCCGAGGGCCCGGAGCGCGGCGATGGACCGGGAGTCCTTGGCGTCGCTGCCCGTCACGGTGACCCCACGGGCGAGCAGGACGCGCGCGATCCCGCTCATCCCGGCGCCGCCGATGCCGATCAGGTGGACCCGCCCGAGCTCCTCGCTCATCATCGGCCGGCCGCCTCGAGGACAAGGCGCGCCAGCGCCTGGTCGGCGTCGCGGTGGCCGAGCGCAGCGGCCTTGGCGCCCATGGCCTGCAGGCGCGGCGCGTCCTGCAGCAGCGGGAGCACGTGCCGGCGCACCCAGTCGGCATCGAGCGTGGCGTCATCGACGAGCAGCCCGCCGCCTGCCTCCACGACCGGGCGCGCGTTCAGGGCCTGCTCGCCGTTGCCGATCGGGAGCGGCACGTAGACGGCCGGCAGGCCGACTGCGGCCAGCTCGGCGCAGGTGTTGGCGCCGGCGCGGCAGAGGGCGAGGTCGGCGGCGGCGTAGGCCGCGTCCATCCCGTCGACGTAGTCGACCAGGTGATGCGTGGCCGGCACGTCGGAGCCGAGCGCGGCGCGCACCTCCTCGCCGCGCGCCGAGCCCGTGATGTGCAGCACCTGGACGCCGGCGCCCGCGAGGTCAGCGGCCGCCGCAACGATGGCGGTGTTGATCCGGCGGGCACCCAGCGAGCCCCCGAACACGAGCAGGACGGGACCGTCGCCGAGCCCGAAGCGGGTTCGTGCCGCGGGACGTGCCGCTGCCCGGTCGAGCCCGGTGATGGCCTGGCGCAGCGGGATCCCGATGACGTGGGCCCGCTTCAGCCCGGACCCGGCGACGGCTGCCGCGACCGTCGTGGCCCAGCGCGCACCGAGCCGGTTGGCGATGCCGGCGCGGGCGTTCTGCTCGTGCACGACGATCGGGGTCCCCCGGCGACGGGCAGCGAGGTAGGCAGGGACCGAGACGTAGCCGCCGAACCCGACGACGACGGAGGCATCGACGGCCTCGAGATGCGCCCGCGCCGCCTTGACCGCGCGGCGCAGTCGGCCGGGAACCCGCAGCAGGTCCAGCCCCGGTCGCCGCGGCAGCGGCACCTTCGGGACGATGGCCAGCTCGTAGCCGCGCAGCGGGACGAGCCGGGCTTCCAGGCCCTCCGCCGTGCCGAGCGCCGAGATCCCGATGGTCCCGTCGGTGCGGCGCACTGCGTCGGCGGTGTTCATCATCGGCTCGACGTGACCCGCCGACCCTCCTCCCGCGAGGACGACGTGCACGCGGCTCACCGCGCCCGCGCGCCGGGGCGTCGCGACGGCGCGCGGCCCTTGGCCCGTGCCGACGGGCGGGCGGCTCGGGTCCGCGACCTCGGTGCGGCCTTGGCCTTGCGGAAGGGGTTGACCCGCCGCGTCGCGAGCGCTTGGGCGGCCCCGGGCTCGGCACGGGCGAAGGACAGCAGCATGCCGATGGCGACCAGTGTCGGGATCAGAGCCGAGCCGCCGAACGAGATCAGCGGGAGCGGGATCCCCGTGATGGGGAGCAGGCCGACGACGGCGCCCATGTTGATGAGCGACTGCGCCGCGAGCCAGGCCGTGACGCCCGTGGCCGCCAGCCGGGAGAACGGGTCGGTGGAGCGCTTGGCGATCCTGACCCCGGCGTAGGTCAGCGTGGTGAACAGCAGCAGCACGGCGATGGTGCCCAGCAGCCCCAGCTCCTCGCCGATGATCGCGAAGACGAAGTCGGTGTGCGCGTTGGGCAGGCCGCCGGCCCACTTCTCGCGGCTCGCGCCGAGCCCGAGCCCGAACCAGCCGCCGGAGGACAGCGCGTAGAGGCCCTGGACCGCCTGGTAGCCCGAGCCCTGCGGGTCGTCGAACGGGTGCAGGAAGGTCGTGAGGCGCGCGAGCCGGTAGGGCTCCGCGACCGCGAGCGCCGCCCCCAGCGAGACGAGCACGCCCAGGAAGACGGCGAAGTAGCGCAGCGGCGTGCCGACGACCCACAGCAGCGCCACGACGATCGCGACCGTGGCGAGGGTCGTCCCCATGTCGGGCTCGAGCATGACGAGGCAGCAGACGAGCCCCGCGACGGGCAGCAGCGGGACGAACAGGTGCTTCCACTCCCCCAGCAGCTTCTTCTTGCGCACGAGCAGGTCTGCACCCCACAGCACCAGTGCCAGCTTGCCGAGCTCGCTCGGCTGCAGGTTGAAGCCACCGGGCAGCGGGATCCACCGGGTGGCGCCGTCGACGTTGCGGCCGAGCCCGGGGACCAGGACGAGCACGAGCCCGGCGAGCGCGGCGAGCAGCAGCGGGTAGCCGAGCATCCGCCAGACCTTGACCGGTAGCCGGGACGCCACCCACATGCACGGGATGCCGACAGCCATGAAGATCGCCTGCTTCATGGCGATGGCGTAGGACGAGTGGTAGGTCGCAAACGACCGGACGCTGGAGGCGGAGAACACCATGACCAGACCGAGGCCCAGCAGGGCCGCGGTCGATGCCAGCACGAGGTAGTACGACGCCAGCGGACGCTGCAGGACGGGTGTCCTGGCCGCGGTGGCAGCGGTCGTCGTGCGTGGCGTGCGGACCGCTGCGGCGGTCGCGGTCACGGCGCGGCCAGCGCCGCGAACAGCTCGCCGCGCTCCTTGTAGTCGCGGAAGCTGTCCATCGAGGCCGCGGCGGGAGCGAGCAGGACGGTGTCGCCGGGGCGCGCAAGACGGCGCGCGGCAGCAACGACCTCGGACATGGCTTCAGTGTCGAGCCGCTCGACCTCCACAACGGGGACATCCGGCGCGTGTCGCGCGAGCGCCTCCCGCAGGGGTCGGCGATCCGTTCCGAGCAGCACGACGGCGGCCAGGTGCGGCGCGGCGTCCCGGACCAGGTCGTCGACCGCCGCGCCCTTGAGCAGACCCCCTGCGATCCACACCACGCGGCCGTACGCCGCGAGGCTGGCCGCGGCGGCATGCGGGTTGGTGGCCTTGCTGTCGTCGACCCAGGTCACGCCGTCGACCGTCGCCACGACGGCGTTGCGGTGCGGGTCGGCCACGAACGCCTGCAGCCCGCTGCGCACGGCATCGGCAGGGGTGCCGTAAGCGCGCGCAAGAGCCGCCGCGGCGAGGGCGTTGGCGATGTTGTGCCCGCCGGACACGGTGAGGTCGTCGAGCGATGCGAGCTCGGTGGCCTCGCCGGGCACGTCCGCAAAGGCTCGATCGACCAGCAGGTCCTCCACCAGGCCGAGCTCTCCGGCCCGGGGTGTGCGCAGCGTGAAGGTGACCCGGCGTCCACCTGCCCGGTTGAGCAGGGTCCGGGTGACCTCGTCGTCGGCGTTGCCGATGCTCGTCTCGCCGGCCCAGATCCGCGCCTTGGCTTCGGCGTAGGCCGCCATCGAGCCGTGCCAGTCGAGGTGATCGGGAGCGACGTTCAGCACAGCGCCGGCCAGGGGCCGCACCGTGGACGACCAGTGGAGTTGGAAGCTCGACAGCTCGACGGCGAGGACGTCGTACGACGGGTCGAGGGCGGCGCTCAGCAGCGGCAGCCCCACGTTGCCCGCGGCCACGGTGTGGTGCCCGGCGGCGGCGAGGATGGCGGCGAGCATCTTCACGGTTGTCGTCTTGCCGTTGGTGCCTGTGACGGCGAGCCAGGGCGCGGCGTTCGGCGGCCGCAGCCGCCAGGCGAGCTCCACCTCGCCGTAGACGTCCACGCCCTTCCCGGCCGCGTCCACGAGCAGCGGGGCGTCGGGCCGCCACCCCGGGCTCGTCACGACGAGCTCGGTGCCGTCCGGCAGCTCGTTGGTGACGAGCACGCCGTCCCCGCCGCGGTCGTCGACGACCGTGACGTCCGCACCGCGCTCGCGCAGGGCGCGCGCCGCTGCGGCACCGGAGATCCCCGCGCCCGCGACGACGACGCGGACGCCGTCGTACGACGCGCTCGTCAACCGAGCGGGCCGGCCGAGAGGAACTCGGCGTAGAACACACCCAGGCCGAAGGCGACCGCAAGACCGGCGATGATCCAGAACCGCACGATCACGGTGTTCTCCACCCAGCCCGCGAGCTCGAAGTGGTGGTGCACGGGCGCCATGTTGAACAGGCGCTTGCGGGTCAGCTTGAACATGCCGACCTGCAGGATCACCGACAGCGTCTCGACGACGAAGAGGCCGCCGAGGACGATGAGGAGCAGCTCGGTCCTGGTGACGATGGCGATCCCGGCGAGCAGGCCACCGAGGGCGAGCGAACCCGTGTCGCCCATGAAGATCTTGGCCGGTGAGGCGTTCCACCACAGGAAGCCGAAGCAGGCACCCATGGCCGCCGCGGCCACGAGCGCGACGTCGAGCGGGTCGCGTACGTGGTAGCAGGACGTCTGGGTCGCGACCGCGGCGGAGCGCGCGCAGCCGTTGCCGAACTGCCAGAAGGCGATGACCACGTAGGCCGCGAAGACCATCACGCTGGTCCCGCTGGCCAGGCCGTCGAGACCGTCGGTGAGGTTGACGGCGTTGGACGTGGCGGTCACCACGACGTACGCGAAGATGACGAAGCCCGCGGTGCCCAGCGCGATGCCGGTGTAGTCGCGCACGAACGACAGGTGCGTCGAGGCCGGCGTCAGGTTCTGCTGGTTCTTGAACTGCAGCGCGGCAAGGGCGAAGCCGACGCCCGTGAGCAGCTGGCCGAAGAACTTGGCCGCCGCCGTCAACCCGAGCGAGCGCTGCTTGCGGATCTTGATGAAGTCGTCCAGGAAGCCCACCAGGCCGAGGCTGGTCATGAGGCCGAGGACGAGCAGCGCGCTGGCGGTGGGGCCTCGGCCGGGCTGGTTGGCCACGAACAGGTGCGCGACGAAGTAGCCGACGAGCGTCGCGACGATGATCACGACCCCGCCCATGGTCGGGGTGCCGCGCTTCACCGCGTGGCTCGACGGGCCGTCCTCCCGGATCTCCTGGCCGTAGCCGCGGCGGCGGAAGAGCCGGACGACGGCGGGAGTCCCGAGCAGGCTGAGGACGAGCGCGGTCATGGCCGCGATCAGGACGGACCTCATCCGGCCTCGCCCAGCAGGGCCGCGGCCACCCGTTCGAGTCCGGCCGACCTCGACGCCTTGACGAGGACGACGTCGCCGGACCGGAGCTCGTCGCGCAGCAGCGCGACTGCCGCGTCGACGTCGTCGACCCGGACCACGTCGGCGCCCTTCGCTCCCTCGGCCACGGCCCCAGCATGTATGCCACCCGCCGCCGCGCCGATGACCACCACGCGCGACACGTCGAGGCGGGTTGTGATGCGGCCCACCTCCTGGTGGGCGTCGTCGGCACCGTCGCCGAGCTCAGCCATCGGACCGAGCACCGCCCAGGTGCGCCGAGAGCCGCTGCCGCTCATGACGGCGAGGGTGCGCAACGCGGCGCGCATCGAGTCGGGATTGGCGTTGTAGGCGTCGTTGACGACGGTCACCCCGTCAGCGCGCTCGGTGACCTCCATCCGCCACCGGCTGATGGGCTGCGCACGCTGCAGCAGGTCGGCGACCGCCGCGAGGTCGCCGGTGACACCGGACCCGAGCACGGCCGCGGCGACGGCGAGGGCGTTGGACGTCTGGTGCTCGCCGCGGACCTGCAGGCGCACCGCCGTCTCGCCCTGCGGCGTCACCAGGGTGAACGCCGCCCTCCCGTCGTCACCGACGACGACGTCCACCGCCCCGTAGTCGGCCTTGGCTGTCCCGTACGTGATCACAGGGTGCGACGTGCGCGCCGCCATCGCGAGGACGAGCGGGTCATCGCCGTTGAGCACCGCGAGCGAGGTCGCGGCCTCCACCAGCTCGCCCTTGGCCACGGCGATGTTCTCCACCGTCCCGAACTCACCGAGGTGCGCCGACCCCACGTTGAGGACGACCGCGACGTGCGGCCGGACGATGTCGCAGAGGAACGCGATGTGTCCGACGCCGCGGGCGCTGTACTCCAGTGCGGCGTAGGACGTCTCGCTCGTGCGCTGCGTCGCCGTCAGCGGCAAGCCGATCTCGTTGTTGAAGGAGCCCGCCGGCGCCAGGGTCGGCCCGAAGCCGGACAGGACCTGAGCGAGCAGGTCCTTCGTGGAGGTCTTGCCACTGCTGCCGGTGATGCCGAACGTCAGTGGCTGGTCGAGCAGGAACACCTGCCGGGCAAGGGATTGCAGACCTTCCAGGGCATCCGGCACGACGATGTCGAGGTCGGTGACGGTCCGCTCGACGAGCACGCCGACGGCACCGGCATCGACGGCTGCCCGGGCGAAGTCGTGACCATCGCTGTGCTCCCCGCGAAGTGCGACGAACAGGTCGCCGGGTCCGACGAGCCGGCTGTCGATCCTGACCTCACCGGTGACGACGCCCTCCGGCGCCCCGGTCGCACCGACGGCGCCCGCGACGTCGGTGAGGCTCATCCGGATCACGACAGCGCCTCGCGCAGCACGGCCCGGTCGTCGAAGGGGGTCACGACCCCGTTGGCCTCTTGCCCCGTCTCATGTCCCTTGCCGGCGACGACCAGCGTGTCACCAGGTCGGGCTCGCGCGACGGCCAGCTCGATGGCGACGCGGCGGTCGGGTTCCAGCACCGCGCCCGGCGCACCGGCTGCCATCTCGGCGAGGATGGCGAGCGGGTCCTCGCTGCGGGGGTTGTCGCTGGTCAGGATCGCGATGTCGGCACCCTCGACGGCGGCGCGCCCCATCAGGGGCCGCTTGCCCCGGTCCCTGTCGCCACCGCAGCCCAGCACGACGATGACGCGGCCGGGCGTCACCTGGCGCACGGCCGCCAGCAGCGTCGCCACGGCCTCCGGTGTGTGCGCGTAGTCGACGACGGCCAGGAAGGGCTGGCCCGCGTCGATGCGCTCCATCCGGCCAGGGACGCCGGCCAGCCCGCTCACGCCGCCGACGGCGTCGTCGAGGGGAACACCTGCGGTCACCACGGTCGCGAGGGCGCAGACGGCGTTGGCCACGTTGAAGGCGCCGGGCAGCCGCACCCCCATTCGCACGTCGACGTCCGGTCCACGCAGCCGGAACGTGCTGCCGTCGGCCCGCAGGTCGACCTGGCGCGCCGTCCAGTCCGAGTCCTCGCCGTACGTCGTCGTGGGGATGAGCCCCGCATGGACGATGCGCCGGCCGGCCGGGTCGTCGCAGTTGACGACGCCCTGCCGGCTCCGCTCCGGGGTGAACAGCGCGGCCTTCGCCGCCTCGTAGTCCTGCATGGTGGGGTGGAAGTCGAGGTGGTCCTGACTGAGGTTCGTGAACGCGGCGACGTCGTAGACCAGGCCATCGACCCGACCCAGCGCCAGTGCGTGGCTGCTGACCTCCATCCCGACGGCCGACACGCCACGCTCGCGCATCACCGCGAACATCGCGTGCAGGTCGGTCGCCTCCGGCGTCGTGCGCACGCTCGGCACCACGTCGTCGGCGATGCGCGTCAGCACGGTCCCCAGCAGCGCCGTCGTGTGGCCGGCCGCCCGCAGTCCGGCCTCGAGCAGGAACGCGGTCGTGGTCTTGCCGTTGGTGCCGGTCACGCCGAGCAGGAGCAGCCCGGCAGCAGGGTCGTCATGCACCCAGCGGGCGACCTCGCCCAGCACGCTGCGCGGGTTCTCCGCGACGAGGACGGGCAGGCCGGGGAAGCGCGAAGCGCCGGCCTCGTCGGTCAGAACGGCGACGGCACCGGCAGCGATCGCGGTCTCGGCGAAGTCGGCTCCGTGCACGCGCGTGCCGGGAAGCGCGGCGTAGAGGTCCCCCGGCCGGACGGCGCGTGAGTCGTGCGTGCACCCGGTGACCTCGACGTCACCCGTCGTCCCGATCACCCGCAGTCCCGGCACCGCCGACAGCAGCTGGGAAAGCCGGCGCCGCGGCGGGGACGACGGGCGCAGAGCAGCCGTCCCGTCGGGGTTCGCGGGCACGGTTGCAGGCTATCCGGCGGTCAGCTTGACGACCGGCGCGGTGGTGCCGGTCGGTGGGATCTTCAGCCCGCGGAGCGCGAAGGACATGACGTCCTTGAACACCGGGCCCGCCGTGGAGCCGCCGTAGTAACCGCGCCGGCCGGTCCCCTGGAGCACCACGGCGGTCACCAACCGGGGCGCGTCCGCGGGGGCGAAGCCGATGAAGGAGCTGGTGTAGTTGCCCGGCGCGTAGCGGCCGTGCACGACCCGCTGCGCCGTGCCGGTCTTGCCCGCGATGCGGTAACCGGGTACGGCGGCGAGCGGGGCCGTGCCCTCAGCGCTGACGACGGCCTCCAGCATCATCCGCAGCTGCGCAGCGACCTCGGGCGAGATCACGCGCCGCGTCGGCGACTTCGGAGCCGGCACGAGGTGACCGGAGGCATCGGCAACAGCCTTGATGACCGTCGGCACCACCCGGACCCCTCCGTTGGCGACGGTCGCGTAGACCGACGCGACCTGCATGACGTTGACGGACACGCCCTGACCGATGGGGATCGTCGCGATCGAGGTGCCCGACCAGTCGGCCGGCTTGGGCAGGACGCCACGGCTCTCCCCCGGCAGTCCGAGACCGGTCTTGGCGCCGTACCCGAACCGGGTCATCGCGTCGTACAGGCCCTGCGAACCGACCTTCTGCGCCACCTCGACCGTCCCGATGTTCGAGGACTTTGCGAGGACACCCGCGAACGTCAGCTGCTCGGTGCCGTGGCGCTCCGCGTCGTGCACCGTGTGACCGGCAACCTGGATCGTCGACGGGACGGTGATCACCGTTTCGGGGGTGACGACGCCGGCCTCGAGAGCGGCCGCAGCGGTGATGACCTTGTTGACCGAGCCCGGCTCGTAGACGTCACCGATCGCGACGTTGCGCAAGGCGTCGGCCGACGGGTGCGCGTTCTTGTCATCGGGGTTGAACGTCGGCACCGTGGCGAGCGCGAGGATCTCACCGGTGCGTACGTCCATGACGACGACCGAGCCGTTGACGGCCTGGGTCTCCGCGACCTTGGCCGCCAGCACCTGCTGGGCGTACCACTGCAGGTCCCGGTCGATCGTCAGCTGCACGGCACGGCCCGGCACCGCGGGGACGCTCGTCGTCGTTCCGGTAGGGATGACGCGGCCGGCTCGGTCGACCTGCGCGGTCGTCTTGCCGTCCTTGCCGGCGAGCACGCTCTGCATGCCCGACTCGACGCCCGCGAGCCCGACGCCGTCACGATCGGTGAAGCCGGTCACGCTGATGGCCAGGTCGCCGGCGGGATGGGTGCGCTCGGACTCCTGCAGCACGCCGATGCCCACCAGACCGAGGTCGCGCACCTTGGTGCCGACGGCGGGATCCATGCTGCGGGCGAGGTAGACGAACGCGGTCTTGCGGGTGAGCTTCTCGGCGATCTGACTCGCCGGCTGGCCGAGCACGGGCGCCAGCGCCGCGGCGATCGTCGCCGGCGTGCACGGGCTGGTCGAGTCCGCCGCGCACTGGGCCTTCGCGATGGTTCTCGGCTCGCCGTAGATGGCGCGCGCGTCGATCGACGAGGCCAGCGACTCGCCGCTGCGGTCGGTGATGTCGCCGCGCGGCGCGACGATCGTGCTCGTCCGCAGCCGCTGCGAGGTCGCGTCGGCGGCGTAGGCGGTCGCCTGCAGCCCCTGCAGCCAGACGAGGCGGCCCGCGAGCAGGACGAGGACCACGAGGACGAACGCGAAGCCGCCGTGCAGGCGCCGCCCAGGCTGGCCGAGCGGCGTCTTGCGCCGGACCGGCCGGCGGCCGGCGGGTCGCTGGGTGGGTCGCTGCGTGGGCCGCTGCGTGGGTCGCTGCCGCGCGGCCGGGGCTCGGCGCGGAGCGGGGGAGGTACGGCGGGCTGCGGCCGGGCGGCGTGGCGTCGTCGTCACGGCGTCGTCCCCGTGGGCTTCGCGACAGGCTTGGTGGTCTTGCGGCCGGGCTTGGCGGCCGGCTTGCCGGCGGGGACG
>JAODNA010000102.1 GCA_025465135.1 Frankiales bacterium
TCCGTACCGTGTTCGAGCGGCTGCCGGCCGGGACCGTCAGCGCCTGCGTCAACGACCCGGTGGACACCGGCGCGACGTACAGCACCTTCGCGCTCGTCCGCGAGGCCGGGCAGGGCGGCGCCGGGGCGATGGGCGACTGGCTGCCGGCGGCCGTCGACGATGCCGTCGCGAGCCAGCAGCACGTCAGCGAGAGCACCGACTACTCCTGGGCGACCGCCGTCGACGCGAGCGGCCTGGACCAGGTGCTGGGCCTGTGGCGCGAGGGCACGCCGCCGGCGCTCCTGTGGTGGAACACCACGCTGACCGACTCCGGCCACCACGCCGGCGGTCCGGGCTCGGACATCGCCCGGGCGGCGCTGCGTGACGCCGACACCCGCCTCGGCGTCTTCCTCGACCTGCTGGAGGAGCGCGGGCTCGTCGACGACACCGTCGTGCTGCTCACCGCCGACCACGGCATGGAGGGCGCGGACCCGGCCTGCACCGGCGACTGGGACGACGCGCTGGAGGCGGCCGGCGTGCCCTTCCGCGACGAGAGCTACGGCTTCCTCTACCTAGGCGAGATCTGAACGGTCCGTCGGTCCTAGCAAACCCCTGACCTGTACGTAGATGCTGGTCAGTACGGGCCAGGGTCGTCTCGAGGGGTGCAGTAGTCCGCGTTCTTGCGGACTTTCCGCGGACCTGCGGACTGGGTGCGGACTGAAGTAGCGGTTCTGCGACACGTACGTGGTCCCGCGGGAACCGTTGATGCCGCTGCCGAGAACTCATCCCGTCGGTCCTTCCGGGAGCGATCGCGGAGGCTCCGGCAGTGGGCCTCGTGCGGACCGAAGCTCACCGCAACCCCACCGGCAAGGGCGGCCGACAACTCTCAGGGGCGCGCGTGGGGTGCCTGCGGGTCGGGGGCTCCGACGCGGGTGGCAACTCGTGGGTGGGTGGCCTGCGCAGCGCAGGGAGGTGCGAGGGCGTGCAGAGCAGGAGAGCAGCAGTCAGGAACAGAGCAATCGAGAACGGCAGGACAACGAGGCTGACGGACTGGTCGAGGACCAAGGGCGATCGGGGAGGAGATCGTGAGCGACCAGGCAGCGTGTCGACGACGGGGCCGGCGGTCAAGCGTGGGGCTGGCGATCAACGGAGACGGGAAGCAGCGGGTCGCCGGCGTGCGGCTCAGGAGCGCGTCGGGCGGGGCGTTGGGTGGCTGGGCTTGGGTGGTCGTTCCCGCGATGGCCGAGTGTGGGGACTCCCGGTTCGCCGTCAAGACCGCCTTCGGCGCCGCTGCGCGGCCGGCCTTCGGCCGGGTCTGGACTGCGCCCCGTCCGTCCCAGCACCTCGGCTGACATCGCGAGCCCGGCCACCCTGGTCAGCGCAAGCGGCCCGTGGCCGATTGCAGAGCACCGGACGCAGGCTCGCCGCGCGTGTGATTCTCGGAGAGGCTGAAGGGAAGCAGAGGTCTCACATCCCGGCAGGTTGAGCGGGAGTTCCCGACACTGTCGCCCAGTCAGCTGCCGGGCGCGACGTAGCGGTCCGCGAAGGGGATGGCGGCCCGCCCGGCGAGCCGGGCGACGAAGAAGCCGGCGTTGGCGTCGGCGAACCAGATGTCCTTGCTGACCGGGTCGTACGCAGGCGCGGCGACCGTGAAGGACCCGACGTTGAGCGAGCTGCCGTTGTCGACGCGCGGCAGGTTGACGTAGGCGATCTCGACCGGACGGCGCACATCTCGGATGTCGAAGACGCGCAGTCCGGACAGGATGAAGCCGCAGGCGACGATGTTCGGGTCGACGCGGCTCG
Organism: Frankiales bacterium; assembly: GCA_025465135.1. Taxonomy (GTDB): domain Bacteria; phylum Actinomycetota; class Actinomycetes; order Mycobacteriales; family SCTD01; genus RYN-124. The sequence goes on from JAODNA010000102.1 coordinate 1,783, forward strand.
GCAGCGAGCAGTAGTGCGCCTGGTACCCGCGACCGGTCGCACTGTTGCCCGGGTCGGCCTGCAGCTCGTCGTACACCTCGGGTTGGTTGACCGCGAGCCGCATATTGGACACGACCTTCGGGTGCCGCTCGTCTGCGACGTCGAGGATCCTCGCGGCCCCCGTGATGCGCTCGCCGAACTCGTCGACCTCGAGGACGTAGGGCTTGCCGTCACGGGTGAACGGGGTGGCGTTCTGCGGGATGCTCACCTGGGGCCACGTGGTGCGACTGATCACCGTGACGGTCGGGAACGGCACCCGGGCCTGCACCTGGGTCACGTCGAGGATGGTCAGGCCGCGGAAGCCGGCGTTGCCGTCGCGCGACTCGGCGACGTACAGGCGGTTGCCGTCGAGGCTGACCGACGTGCCGTGGGCGGCATACTCCTCGGTGATCCACGGGACCGTCGGGAGCGCAGGGTCCGTGAGGTCGACGGCCGTGGTCGTCGCGGTGAGCAGTGACGTGACGTAGTAGGTCAGCCCGTCCGGGGCGAACGAGCCCTCGTGACCGAGGACCCCCAACGGCGTGCTGGAGAGCAGGCGCGGCTGGCGGCAGTCTGTGGCGACGTCGTAGACGTCCAGGATGCCCGGGCCGCTTGCGACCGAGCTGGTCGCCGCCACGAGCAGACCGCGCTTCGCGTGGAGGCGGAGCGACTCGTGCGGCGACTGCATCGCCGGTGTCCGCAGCGTCGCGGTCCGCACCGGCGCGCTCGGGTCCGAGACGTCCAGGACGTAGACGCCCGTTCCGTCGGGGCCTGCGAAGGCCGCGTTCTCCCCGACGAAGGCCGAGCTGTCGTGGAAGGCGCACTCGTGCCCGGCCGGGTCGACGTAGCGCTCGACCCGGTACCCGCCGCTCACCCCGGCCCGACCGATGACGGTCGCGTTGCAGGTGTAGCCCTTCGCTGCCCTGCCGCTGGCCACGTCAGACGCCGGGGCCCGGCCCTGCATCTCCTCCGGGAGCGACCCCGGCCCACAGCGCACACCTGGCGTCGGTCCTGCGTCGATGCCCTCGGCGCCGTTTGCGACCACGGACGTCAGGGCGGCGGCGGCGAGGAGCAGCGCCGTGACGACCACGCGTCCGATCACGCGATCGCACCTCGTCTGCGCCCGGCTGCACTCACGCTGGGTCGACCAGTGCGCTGTGGACGAGCTGCCGGAGCTGCGACCGGATGGGATGGGTGCTCGACGGCATCAGCTGCGTCATGAACACGCAGGCCAGCTCCTGCACCGGGTCGACCCAGAAGGCCGTGCTCGCCATGCCGCCCCAGTAGTACTCGCCGGCGCTCGCGGGTGAGTGCTGCTTCGCGGGGTCGAGGAGCACCGCGAAGCCCAAGCCGAAGCCGACACCCTCGAAGGACGTCTCGGCGAAGCCGCCGGTCGACAGCGCACCGAGGTCGCCGGTGAGGTGGTTGGTGCGCATCAGCTCGAGGGTGCGAGGCGACAGCAGTCGCACACCGTCGAGTGACCCACGCTGAAGCAGCATCCGGCAGAAGCGCAGGTAGTCGTCCATGGTGGAGAGCAGGCCGCCTCCACCCGACATGATCGACGGTTGATGGACGACGGCGTCGCCCCACGGTGTGCGCTCGGCCTTGCCCTCGGCGTCGGGCACGTACAGGGCTGCGAGCCGGTCTTGACGGGTGTCGTCGCACCACCAGACCGTGTCGACCATCCCGAGCGGGTCGAGGACGCGGTTGCGGAACGCGACGTCGAGAGTCTGACCAGACCAGAGCTCCACGAGCCGACCCAGCACGTCGGTGCTCACGCCGTAGCCCCACCGGGTGCCGGGCTCGAACAGCAGCGGCAGGCGCGCCCAGTCGGCCACGCAGTCCGCGATGCTCGTGCGACCGGGAGGCGCGGCGTACTCGTAACCGGCCGCGCGGTACAGCTCGTCGACGTACGAGCCGTGCATGAAGCCGGCGGTGAGGCCGGCGGTGTGGCTGAGCAGGTGCCAGACCCGGATCGGCTCCGGCGTCGGGACCGTCACCGCGGTGCGGTCGTGGCCCCTGACGTACACCCGCGCGTCGGCGAACTCCGGGATCCAGGTGCTGATCGGGTCGCTGAGCTCGAACGCGCCCTCCTCCCACAGCGTCATGGCGGCGACCGACGTGATGGGCTTGGTCATGGAGGCGATCCGCCACAGGGTGTCGGACTCGACGGGCAGCCCGGCCTCGCGGTCGCGCCAGCCGTACGACGCGTCGTGGACGGTCGCGTCCGGCCGGGTCAGGGCGAGGTGCCAGCCGGCGAGGCGGCCGTCGTCGACGTAGCGCGCGAAGTACTTGTCGAGGCGAGCAAGCCGTGACGGGTCGAGCTCCAGGCGTGCGGTCATGCCGTGTCTCCCTGTAGTTGCTGTCAGGCGCCGGAGTCGCAGGCGCCGTTGAAGAAGGGGGCGTCGCCGCGCGGCCACGCTCCGAGGACGCGTCGCGCACCGCCGAAGAGGTAGCAGACGGTGCCCGGCCTGGCCGCGCTGTCGCTGAACGGCCCGCGCGCTCCGGGGTCGTAGTACCACTCAGCGGCATCGGCGGTGAGGCTGTAGCCGTCGGGCCGGACGTCGACCGCACCCGCCATCGTCCGAGTGATCGGGTTGGGGAACGACGCCTTGCGCAATCCGTCGCGGAAGCTCTCGACCGTGAGGTTCGGACCCGCCATCTGGATGCCCGAGGCGAGCAGCAGCAGTGCGCGGT
>JAODNA010000115.1 GCA_025465135.1 Frankiales bacterium
GAGGACGGGGCCGCCCTGGCGGCGCTCGCGGCCGAGGGCGACACGGTTGCGGTGGCGGCCCTCGCGCGGTCAGGGCGGGCGGTCGGCAACGTCGTCGGCTCGGTGGCCGCTCTGCTCGATGTCCGCATCGTCGTCATCGGCGGTGGCCTGGCGCAGAGCGGCGCGGCGTTCTGGGAGCCGCTCCAGGAGGCGTTCGACGAGCAGGCCCGGCTGCCGTATCTCGCGGGCGCCCGCGTCGTCCCGCCCGGCCTCGGCGGGGACGCGGGGCTCGTCGGCGCCGCCGCGCTGGTCCTCGCCGGCGACCGGTACTGGTCCGCGGACTGACGACAGGACAGACTCGCCACGTGACCGCCGTCGACCTGCCGCTCGTCGACCTCGCCGCCGTACTCGCGGCCCGCGAGCTGCTCGACGGCGTCGCGCGCACGACGCCGCTGGAGGGCTCCCGCACGCTTTCCCGCGCGGTCGGTGGCCCGGTCTCGCTGAAGTGCGAGAACCTGCAGCGCACCGGCTCGTTCAAGATCCGCGGCGCCTACGTGCGGATCGCGAAGCTCACCGCTGCCGAGCGGTCCAAGGGAGTCGTCGCGGCCAGCGCCGGCAACCACGCGCAGGGTGTGGCCTTCGCCGCGAAGCTGCTGGGCTGCGAGGCCACCGTGTTCATGCCGGAGTCCGCACCCCTTCCCAAGGTCGAAGCGACGCGCGCCTACGGCGCGACGATCCGGATGCACGGCGCCACCGTCGACGAGGCCCTACGGGAGGCCGCCGCCTGGAGCGCACGCACGGGAGCAGTGCTGATCCATCCGTTCGACCACGCGGACATCATCGCGGGACAGGGGACGGTCGGGCTCGAGCTGCTCGAGCAGTGCCCTGACGTGAAGACAGTCGTCGTGTCGGCCGGCGGCGGTGGCCTCGTGGCCGGTATCGCGGTAGCGGTGAAGGCGCTTCGTCCGGACGTGCGGATCGTCGCGGTCCAGGCTGCCGGGGCCTCCGCCTTCCCCGGGTCGTTGAAGGCCGGCCACCCGGTGCCGCTGCCCAGCATGTCCACGATCGCCGACGGCATCGCGGTCGGCTGTCCCGGCGACATCACCTTCCGGCACGTGCGTGATCTCGTCGACCGCGTCGTGACGGTCGACGAGGACGCCCTGAGCCGCGCGCTGCTGCTCTGCCTGGAGCGCGCGAAGCTCGTGGTCGAGCCGGCCGGCGCCGCCGCGGTCGCAGCCCTGATGGAGGACCCGACGGCCTTCGACCCGCCCGTCGTCGCAGTGCTCTCCGGCGGCAACATCGACCCCGTGCTGCTCTCGAAGGTGATCCGGCACGGCATGATCGCCGCCGGCCGCTACTTGTCGCTGCGGGTCCGCATCCCTGACCGGCCGGGCGGCCTGGCCGCGCTGCTCGGCGTGCTGGCCGCCAGCGGCGCCAACGTGCTCGACGTCGAGCACCAGCGCACCGGCCGCGGCCTGCACCTCGACGAGGTCGAGGTCGACCTGCAGCTCGAGACCCGCGGCCGCGAGCACGGCGAGCACGTCATCGCGCAGCTCCAGGGCGCGTCGTACGTCGTCAGCCCGGGCTGACCCCTAGCCGACGTAGGGGTCGGCCGACAGCAGCTCGACCTTCATCTCCTTGCCGTTGGGCAGCTTGTAGCTCACGGTCTCACCGATCTTGGCGCCGGTCAGCGCGAGCCCGAGGGGCGACTGCGCGGAGTAGACCTCGACGTCGTCGTGGGTGTTGTCCTCGCGCGAGCCGATCAGGAAGCGCTCCGTCGAGTCGTCCCCTTCGAAACGCACCTCCACGACCATGCCCGGTCCGGCGACACCGGAGGTGGTCGGTGCCTCGCCGACCTGCGCGTCGCGGAGGAGCACGGTGAGCTGGCGGATCCGCGCCTCGAGCTTGCCCTGCTCCTCCTTCGCCGCGTGGTAGCCGCCGTTCTCCTTGAGGTCACCCTCCTCGCGCGCCGCCTCGATCTTGCCGACGATGTCGGCCCGGCCGGGTCCGCTCGCGTGGTCGAGCTCGGCCTTCAGCCGGTCGTAGGCCTCCTGGGTGAGCCAGGTGGTCTGCTGTCCGGTCTCGGTGCTCACGCGCGGGTCTCCTCGGGTCGGTTTCTCGATGCTACGGCGGGAGACGACCGCGAAACAGCATCAGAGCCGCCGGCACCCGACGAGCTCGCCGTTGGCGGCGCGGGTGCGCGTCACCAGGTCCACGCTCACGACCTGCGTGCGCTGCCCCGTCGGGCTGACCGGCACGAGCTGCGACCCGGTCTCGGTTCCCGTCCTGTCGCGGGCCCGCACCTGGCACTCGCCCCGGTGGCCGCGGGTCACGACCTGGAAGGTGATGCGTACGACGGAGTCCGAACGCACGTCGTACGCCGTGAGCTCGGCATCGAGGCGGCCGGCCTGGTGCCGGGAGTAGGCAGCGAAGCCCGCGACGAGGGCAGCGACCGCGAGTGCACCGGCAAGGAGGCCGGCGAGCACCCGGTCACGCCGGCGCGGCGGGTCGTAGCGGCCGGGGGGCAGATCGGGTCGCACGGGACTCCCAGGGGCGGCTCGGTTGTTGCAGTGCGAGACGATCGTCCCCCGGGACGCGAGCGGAGGGCACGGCGAGTGGTTCAGCAGGCTGTGGGGCAGCTGCGGCTGATGTGCGTGCACGCGCACCCTGACGACGAGTCCAGCAAGGGCGCCGCGACGATGGCGCGCTACTCCCACGAGGGCGTCGACGTCCTCGTGGTCACGCTCACGGACGGCTCGCGTGGCTCGGTCCTCAACCCGGCCATGGACCGGCCCGAGGTCGTCGACAACATCACGGCCATCCGGGCGGCCGAGATGGACAAGGCCCGACAGATCCTCGGCGTACGCCAGATCTTCATGGGCTGGGTCGACTCGGGCCTTCCCGAGGGCGACCCGCTGCCGCCGCTGCCCGAGGGCTGCTTCGCCGTCGGTGACCTGGAGGAGCAGACCCGCGAGCTCGTCGCTGTCGTCCGCCACGAGCGGCCCCACGTGATGACGACGTACGACGAGAACGGCGGCTACCCGCACCCCGACCACATCCGCTGCCACCAGGTGGCGATGGCGGCCTTCGAGGCGGCGGGTGATCCCGATCGCTTCCCCGACGCGGGGGAGCCGTGGCAGCCGCTGAAGCTGTACTACAACCACACGTTCCACAAGGACCGGCTGGTCGCGCTCCACGCGATGATGACCGAGCGCGGCATCGAGTCGCCGTACGGCGAGTGGCTCGAGAACTGGGTCGACAAGCCGGAGGACGCCGGTCGCGTCACGACCTCGGTGCCGTGCGCCGACTACTTCGCGACCCGCGACCAGGCGCTCATCGCGCACGCCACGCAGGTCGACCCGGCCGGCCGCTGGTTCGCGTGCCCGATCGACCTGCAGCAGCAGGCGTGGCCGACGGAGGACTTCCAGCTGGCGCGCTCGCTCGTCGACACGGCCCTGCCGGAGGACGACCTGTTCGCCGGCATCCGTGAGACCGTCCGTCGATGAGCAACAGCCCTGTGCCGTCGGCGTACGCCGGCCCGCTTGCGCTGCTGATCGTGCTGCTGATGGGCGTTGCCCTCGTGCTGCTCATCCGCAACATGAACGGCCGACTGCGCCGCCTCCCGCCGTCCTTCGACCCCCCGCCGGCCCCGGAGCAGGAAACGGACCCTGGCAACCCCTCGCCGCCGCACGGTTCTTGATCAACGGAGGCTTGTCGCTGCGTGTCGGCGTACCCACAGCGACAACCTTCCGTTGATCAAGGTGGCGGGTGGGGGCCCGGGCCGCCGAGGGGCCTGAGCTCAGTCGTCGCGGGTCGCGCGGCGGGAGCGCTTGAGCTCTGAGCGCTGCCGCTTCACGGTGAGGCGCCGCTCCTTGCTCGCCCGCGTCGGCCTCGTCGCACGGCGGGGCGGCGGTGGTGGTGCGACCGCGGCCCGCAGCAGCTCGACGAGCCGCTGCTCGGCGGCCTCCCGGTTCTGCAGCTGACTGCGCTGCTCGCTCGCTGCGATGGTCAGTACGCCGTCGACCAGGCGACCGCCCAGCGCCGCCAGCGCGCGTTGCCGCAGGTGCTCAGGCAGCGCGGGCGACCGCGCGACGTCGTAGGACAGCTCTGCTCGGCTGTCGGTGGTGTTGACCGACTGACCGCCCGGACCCGACGACCGGCTGAAGCGCCACGACAGCTCGGCCTCGGGCAGCACGAGCCGCGGCGTGATCTGCAGGGGCCCGGGCATGCTGCCAGCATGCCCAACCGCCTCGCAGCCAGCACGTCGCCCTACCTCCAGCAGCATCGTGACAACCCGGTCGACTGGTGGGAGTGGTGCCCGGAGGCGTTCGCGGAGGCGGAGCGGCGCGACGTCCCGGTGCTGCTCTCGATCGGTTACGCCGCCTGCCACTGGTGCCACGTGATGGCGCACGAGTCGTTCGAGGACGACGCCACGGCGGCGTACATGAACGAGCACTTCGTCAACGTCAAGGTCGACCGCGAGGAGCGACCGGACGTCGACGCGGTCTACATGGAGGCCGTGCAGGCGATGACCGGACACGGCGGCTGGCCGATGACGTCCTTCCTCACGCCCGCCGCCGAGCCCTTCTTCTGCGGGACCTACTGGCCGAGCGAGCGGCGGCACGGCATGCCGGCGTTCCGCGAGGTGCTCGAGTCGGTTGCGCGCACGTGGTCCGAGAAGCGCGACGAGCTCGTGGAGGCCGGCGCCGATGTCGTACGACGGCTCTCCGCCGCAAGCCCGGTCGGGGCTTCGGCTGCCGTGACGGCAGAGCTCCTCGACGCAGCCGAGGCGTCGCTGCGTTCGTCGTACGACGGGGAGGCGGGCGGGTTCGGCGGCGCCCCGAAGTTCCCGCCGTCGATGGTGCTGGAGTTCCTGCTTCGTCACGCGGCGCGGACCGGACGCGGCCTCGACCTCGTCGAGGGCACCTGCGCGGCGATGGCGCGCGGCGGGATGTACGACCAGCTCGCCGGGGGCTTCGCCCGCTACTCCGTCGACCGGCACTGGGTCGTGCCGCACTTCGAGAAGATGCTGTACGACAACGCGTTGCTGCTGCGGGTCTACGTCCACTGGTGGCGTTCGACCGGCTCGCCCTTTGCGCGACGCGTCGCGCTGGAGACGGGTGAGTTCCTGCTGCGTGACCTGCGTACGCCGGAGGGCGGCTTCGCCTCCGCGCTCGACGCGGACACCGACGGTGTGGAGGGCCTGACCTATGCCTGGACCCCGCAGCAGCTCGTCGACGTGCTCGGCCCGGAGGACGGCGGGTGGGCGGCGGCTCAGCTGCACGTGACGTCAGCCGGGACCTTCGAGCACGGCTCTTCGGTGCTGCAACGGCTGACCGACCCGGACGACCTGGAGCGCTACGAACGGGTGCGGACGGCGCTGCTCGACGCGCGTTCGTCGCGACCGCAGCCGGGTCGCGACGACAAGGTCCTCTGCGCCTGGAACGGTCTGGCGATCGCTGCCCTCGCCGAGGGCGGCGCGCTCCTGGACCGGCCCGACTGGGTCGAGGCTGCCGACGGCTGCGCCGAGCTGTTGCTGCAGGTGCACTGGGTGACGGGCGATCAGCGGCTGCGCCGCGTGTCGCGGGACGGGACGGTCGGTGCGCACGCCGGCGTGCTGGAGGACTACGCCGACTTCGCGGAGGGGCTGCTCGCGCTTCACCAGGTCACCGGCGACCCCGGTCGGCTCGACGGGGCCAAGCACCTGCTCGAGGTCGTGCTGGAGCGGTTCGGTGACGGCAACGGCGGGTTCTTCGACACGGCCGACGACGCCGAACGGCTGGTACGCCGCCCGCAGGACCCCACCGACAACGCGACGCCGTCCGGGCTGGCTGCGGCGGCCGGCGCGCTGCTGTCGTACGCCGCGCTGACCGGGTCGGACCGGCACCGCTCGGCTGCCGAGGCCGCGCTGTCGACCGTTGCGCCCCTGTTCGCCCGCCACGCGCGCTTCGCCGGCTGGGCCTGCGCCGTCGCGGAGGCGCTCGTGGCCGGCCCCGTCGAGGTCGCGGTGGTGGACCGGCCGGACCTGCTGGCCCTCGCCCGCCGCACGACGTCGCCGGGAGCGGTCGTGGTCGGCAGCGGGCCGCTGGCGCAAGGGCGGCCCGCCGGGGCGGCGTACGTCTGCCGCGGTTTCGTCTGCGACGCCCCGACGACCGACGAGGCCCGGCTCCGCCAGCAGCTCGCCGTCGTCCTGCCCTGATCAGGTTGGAGAGCCAGCGGACCGGTTTCTGGCGTCAGGACTCTCCGACCTGATCCGCGGCGGGAATAGGGGGACCCCGTGCTTCCTTGTGTAGTGATGTAAGTTTGTAATCACTACGAGAGAAGGAGGGCGCCATGAGGCACCCCCACAGCACCACCGGACGGCAGGCGCCGCGCGGCGGCGGACCCGGCCACCGCGGGCACGGACCCGGCGGCGCCGACCAGGACATCCCGGCCGCGGACGGCATCGAGGGCTGGTTCGGCGGGCGGCTGCCCGAGGACTGGTTCGAAGGGCCGGCCGACATCACCACCGACCGCGACGAGATCCTCGTCGTCGGCCGCATCTCCGCCCCGACGAGCCCCAGCGGCGACGAAGCCGCCAAGGCCGAGTCGGAGGCCGGGCGCATCACGCGGTTCCGCGAGGAGACGCGCGAGGCGCGCATGAAGATCGCCCGCGAAGCCGAGCACCGCTACGGCCGCAAGGTCGCCTGGGGCGCGCAGGCGGGCGACACCCGGCAGGTCTTCACGACCCTGTCGGTGCCGGTCATGACCCGGCTGCGCCAGCCGGAGCGGCAGGTGCTCGACACGCTCGTCGACGCCGGCGTGGCCCGGTCGCGATCCGAGGCGCTGGCCTGGTGCGTGAAGCTCGTCGGCCGCAACGCCGACGCCTGGCTCGCCGAGCTGCGCACCGCGATGGAGTCGGTCCAGCAGGTCCGCGAGCGCGGCCCGGCCTAGGTCAGGCCTGGTACGTCGCGAGCGAGACCGCGGCGTAGTGGCTGATGAACGCGAGCAGCGTGCAGGCGTGGAAGATCTCGTGGAAGCCGAACCACCGCGGCGACGGGTCGGGCCGGCGGAGTGCGTAGACGAGCGCACCCGCGCTGTAGAACAGGCCGCCGACGAGCAGCAGCGCGAGGACCGCGATCCCGCCGCGGCGCAGGATGTCGGGCATGATCCCGACCGCGACCCAGCCGAGGGCCAGGTAGAGCCCCACGAACAGCCATCGGGGCGGCTGCCGGAAGACGTTGCGGAGCAGTACGCCGAGCAGCGCGCCGCCCCAGACGACCCCGAGCACCACCCACTGCAGGGCGCCGTGCAGGAGCAGGAGCGCGAACGGCGTGTAGGAGCCGGCGATCAGCACGAAGATCATCGAGTGGTCGAGGCGGGCCATGACGTCGTAGGCACGCGGCGACCAGGAGCCCCGGTGGTAGGCCGCCGACGTACCGAACAGCAGTGCCACGCTGCCGCCGTAGACCGCCGCCGCAACGCGCTCGCGGGTGCCGTCGGCGAGGCAGATCAGCACGGTCCCGGTCACCAGGGAGATCGCGAAGGCGGCCTCGTGCAGGACGCCGCGCAGGCGCGGCTTGAGCGCGGCGGCCACCTCGGCGACCTTCGTCTCGAGGCTGCTCGTAGGGGTGGTGGTCACGAATTCCTTCTGGCGCCGCGGGTGCGAGATCTCACAGGCAAGGGGCCTGTCGTCACGGGTAGTGACGCGGCACACTGAGGGGTAGTTCCCCCCTGCCGTCGGCACCACCCTCGATGGAGAGGCTCCCATGACGTCCGTGACCACCGTTCCCGGGCTGGATCAGGCCCCGACCACGCACGCGAGGCTCGTCGCGTGGGTGCGGGAGATCGCCCAGCTGACCAAGCCCGACCGGGTGGAGTGGGCGGACGGGTCCGAGGAGGAGTGGCAGCGGCTGACGCAGCTGCTGGTCGACAACGGCACGTTCATCAAGCTCGACGACAGCAAGCGCCCCAACAGCTTCTACGCGAAGTCCGACCCGACCGACGTCGCCCGGGTCGAGGACCGCACGTTCATCTGCTCCGAGCGCGAGGCCGACGCCGGCCCGACGAACAACTGGATGGACCCGGCGCAGATGCGGGCGACGCTGGCGCCGCTCTTCGACGGCTGCATGCGCGGCCGCACGATGTACGTCGTCCCCTTCTGCATGGGTCCGCTCGGCGGCAACATCAGCCAGCTGGGCGTCGAGATCACCGACTCGCCGTACGTCGTCGTGTCCATGAAGATCATGACGCGGATGGGCAAGGAAGCCCTCGATCTCATGGGCCAGGACGGCCGCTTCGTCCCCGCGGTGCACACCGTCGGCGCGCCGCTCGAGGCCGGCCAGCAGGACGTGCCCTGGCCGTGCA
>JAODNA010000176.1 GCA_025465135.1 Frankiales bacterium
GACGGGGGGATGGCGCGGCGCTCGGAGTGGCGGGGGCGGCGGGGACGGCGAGCGCCGCCGGAGCGACCTGGCGTGCGCGCGCGGCGGGTGCCTCGACGGTGGCGGCGCCGGCCGCACCGGCGGTCAGGACCAGCGCGACGGCGGCCGAGACGAGGCGTTCTGCACCGGTCAGCACGGGGACAGTCTCCGACAAGCCGGGCGGCCTGTCCGGTGGACGGGCGGACCCGGACCGTGCGCTAGTCTCTGACCTCGTCGCCGGCGTGCCGGCGCGGTCCCCCGTAGCTCAATTGGCAGAGCATGCGACTGTTAATCGCAGGGTTTCTGGTTCAAGTCCAGACGGGGGAGCAGCATCACCGCAGGTCAGAGGGTCAGCAGCCTCCCGCGGTGAAGATCCCCTAGCCGGACTGGTCACGGACTGGTCACGGGGCGCCCGCGGGACGAGCGCCATCGCCTTCTCGGCGGCCTGGCGGCCGACGCCGTCGAGCATGTGGCTGTAGGTGTCCACGGTCAGCGCGATCGTCGAGTGGCCGAGCTGCTTGGACACCACGGCGATGTCGACGCCGGCGGCCAGTCGCAGCGACGCGGCGCCGTGGCGCAGGTCGTGCAGCCGGACCGGGCGCAGGCCGGCGGCCTTGCTCAGCCCGACAAACGCCTTGCTGACGGTGTCCGGCGGGATCGGCTGGCCGTCCTCGCGGGCGAACACGACGCCGTGGTCGCTGTACGCCTCGCCCCAGGCGTCGCGCTCGGCGGCCTGGCGCAGGCTGTGCTCGAGCAGGACGCCGGCGGTGCCGCTGTCGAGTTCGACGATGCGCGCCTCCCCGCTCGAGGTCTTCGGCGGGCCGAACGCGTACTGCCGGTGCGCGACATCGCAGTAGGGGCAGGGCTTCACCCCGGCGGTGTCGGCGACCTGCAGCAGCTGCTGGCGCACGACGATGACCATGCGCTCGAGGTCGACGTCGTCCCACCGCAGGCCGAGCGCCTCGCCGCGGCGCAAGCCGGTGGCCGCGATCGTCTCGAACAGCGGCGCGAGCCGGTGGCCGCGCAGGCTGTCGAGGAAGGCGCCGAGCTCGGCGGCCTCCCACGGCCGGACCTTCGGGCGGCTGACCTTCGGCAGGTCGATGTCGACGGCCGGGTTGTAGTTGATGAGCCGGCGTCGCTTCGCGGACGCCAGGGCCGAGCGCAGGGTCGCGTGGACGCGGCGCACCGTGGACGGGCCCAGGGGCCGGCCCTTCGCGGGCGGCGCGGCGATGACGCGCAGGACGTGCTCGACGTGGGACGGCTTGAGGTCGCGCAGCCGCAAGTGTCCGAGGTGCGGGCGCAGGAAGTCGTCGATGTGGTGGCGGTAGCCGACGGCGGTGTTGGTGCGCAGCCCGTCCGCGATCTTCCCGGCCAGCCAGGCGTCGAGGTAGTCGCCGACGCGCTGGCCGTCGTCGTGCGCAACCTGACCCCGGTTCGCCTCGTCGATGACGGCCGTGAGCGCCTGCTCCGCGGCGGTCTTCGTCGGGTAGCCGCCCTTCTTGACCTGCCGGCGCTTGCCGTTCAGGCCGGGCACGTCGGCGACGTAGTACCAGCTGCCGTGGTCCTTCTTGCACGCCAGGCGGTCACCGCGCGCGTTGCGCTGCACCTCGCAGGCGCACCGCTTGTAGACCGAGCCCTTCACAGCTCCTCCGTCACCGAGCCGATGCGGCCCCTGGTCGTCTTGGGCAAGAAGCCGCGCTCCCTCGCGCGGGCGACCTTCTTGGCGGCGGTCGACTTCTCCACCGTGTAGTGCTCCTGCACCGCCTTGGTCGGCGAGCGGCCGTCGCGCAGGGCCTGGGCGTAGATGGCCGCCACCTCGCGGTAGTGGTCGTCGCCGAGGTCGCGTCCGCGCCGGCCGCTGTCGAGGGCCGCGCGCAGGTCCTGCGTCTGCTCGGTGAACGTCACCAGCCTGGCCTCCGACACCGCGCTGTGCGCGGGCTTGCCCTGGCGGGACAGCTCCTCGACGTGCTCGGCCGCGCCGGCCAGATGCTCGCGCAGCGCGTCGTGCAGCTGCTCGCGGGTCGTGTCGAGAACTTGGCCGACGGGCAGCCGGCGGACGAGCCGCCCGTCCAGCTTGGGCAGGGCGACGTCGTCGGTGCCGACCGGCAGCACGTTGTGCGGGCCGCTGGCGCGCTGCTCGTTCTCGTCGATCCAGCTGGTCATGGACATGCCGACCGGGGTGGGGACGCCGTGCTGGGCCCGCCACCAAACGCGCAGCCGCCAGGGACCGGCCGCGGGATCCGGCCACAGCATGGAGGTTTCGCGCGGGGCGTCGGCCATGTCGGCGAGTGTGCCGCATCGGGAACGAAGTGTGAACACGTTCCCGAACGTAGGCGACCGACTCGGCAATGTCAACGCGTGGACACTACGTACCCAGGTCGTGCACGGTCAGCACATGACCAGTCACGAGATCGTCCTGTTGGTGAGGGTGCGCCGCCTCGCCAAGTCAGGGGAAGCGCAGGCGCTCCGGCTCGCAGCCGGACTCTCCCTCCGCGAGGTCGCCGACGCCGTCGGCATCTCGCACAGCAACCTGTGGCGCTGGGAGGCCGGCAAGCGCGCGCCGCGCGGACCTGCCGCCGTCGCCTGGGCGCGGCTGCTCGACGAGCTCGCCACCGCCCAGAAGGCAGCCGCCGCATGAGCCCCGCGGAACTGCTCGCGCTCCCCGTCGCTGTCGACCTGCCCACCGCCAACAAGGCGTTCGGGATGGGGGACACCCTCGGCTACGAGCTCGCCAAGGCCGGCGACTACCCGTGCCGGGTGCTGCGCCTCGGGCGGCTGTACCGCGTCGCCCGCGCCGACCTGCTCGAGGCCCTTGGCCTCGGCGACATGCGAGAGGCCGGCGCTGCAACGCCGGCCCCCGCCCTGCTGTCCATCACCCCGGCCGCCAGCAAGCTGCAGGAGTCGGCGTGACGGTACGCCCGAAGCCCGGACCGCACCAGACACCAGGCAGCGCCTTCGACCGGGCCGTCCGGCAGGCCGCGCGCACCTCGACCGCGGACCTGAGCGTCGCCCTCACCAAGGCCGCCGCCCGCCGACGCGCTGTCGGGGACAACGAGGCCGCCCGCCTGGCGGACGCCTGGGCCGCCGAGCTCGGGGGAGCGGCATGAGCGCCACGCACGTCGAGCCGACCCTCGACGACGCCCTCGCCGAGCGCGACCAGGCCCTCGCCCTCGTCGAGGACGCCGGCGACGCCTGGGACCGCGCCGTCATCGACCAGGGCATCGCCGCGCTCAACGCCCGCGGCGTGCCGTGGTCCGCGAACGACCTGCGCCCGCTGCTCCCGGAGGTCCGCGCGGCCCTCGTCGGGGCGCGCTTCCTCGCCGCCGCCAAGCGCGGCGAGATGGTGCGCAGCGGCTGGGTCACCTCGACCGACCCGGGCACCCACGCCCGGCCGATCGCCCTCTGGGGGCCGGCGGTGACCCGATGACGCTCGAGCCGATGCGCGGGGCCCTCGACCTTCCCTGCGTCGGTCGCATCGGGCTGCTGCTGCCCGTCGTGCGCGATGCCGACCCGCCGCATGTCCGGGAAGGGCAGGCCCGCCGGCGCCTCACGCTCCTCACCAGCGAGTGCCCCTGCGGCGCCCGCATCGCGCCCCCGAACCGGCCGGCCCGCCGCGCGATGAAGCGCGACCTGGCCCGCGGCGGCGGCCTCTGGGAGGTCCGCGTCCAGCACGAGCCCGACTGCCCTGCCGGCGACCCGCGGCTCGACGAGGTGACCAGCGCGTGACCGGCCACCGTCTGACCTGCAGGAACGCCGCGCGCATGCGACACGGGATCTCATGGTGAGCGCCTACCGGCCCGCCGGGAGCGACGCGCAGCGCGCCGCGCTCGGCCTCGGCCGCTACCTCCTCAACGACACCACCGCCCAGACCGTCACCGCCTGGATCGAGCAGCTCGCCGCCGGTCGACCCGTCCCGCAGTTCGGCACCGCGGCGTGGCTCGCGGCCCCCGCCGACCTGCGTGTCGCCGCCTGCCTGCACGCCGCCGAGGCGTACCGACGAGACGCGCTGTTCGCCGGCCAGGCCCTCGCCGACGCACTCGCCGCCGACGAGCACGTCGAACACGTCCGCGACGCCGAGGAGTTCCGCGCCCTCGCCAAGCAGGTCCAGGCCCTCGGCGCCGGCAACCACGCCGACCACGCCGAGCTGCAGCGCCGCCGGGCCGTCGTCATGCGGCCCCACACCCGACAGGAGGCGGCGTGACCGCGGACCCGCAGGACTTCATCGGCGACCCCGAGCGGGCCGCCCGACTGCGCGCCATCCGGGCCGCCGAGCCGCCGCCCACGACCCCCACCACCGGCGAGCAGCACCGCGGGCAGCTGCGGCTCGCGGAACGGCTCGTGCACCGCGAAGCCGACGGGCTGCGCTACGTGCACGGCGTCGGCTGGCACGTCTGGGACGGCGCCCGCTGGGCCCGCGACCTCAGCGGGACCGCCACCCGACGGGCCGTCGCCACCGTGAAGGCCGGCTATGCCGACCTGCCCGACCTCGACCGCGACGCGCGGCAGGACCTGCTGCGCGACCTCGCCAAGTGCGAGAGCAGCAGCGGCCTGGACGGCATGCTCAAGATCGCCGGTTCGCTGCTGCCGCTGTCGGTCTCCGTCGACCAGCTCGACGCCGACCCGTACCTGTTCAACACCGCCAGCGGCACGCTGGACCTGCGGACGGGCATGGTGCGCCCGCACGACCCGGCGGACCTGCTCACCAAGGTCGCCGGCTGCGGCTACGACCCGGCCGCGCGCTCCGAGACCTTCGACCGCTTCCTCGCCGAGATCCTGCCCGACCCGACCATGCGGGCGTTCGTCGCGCGGCTGTTCGGACACGCACTGGTCGGCCGGGTCATCGAGCACCTGCTGCCGATCCTCACCGGCGTCGGGCAGAACGGGAAGAGCACCCTGCTCGACGTGGTGTCCTCGGCGTTCGGGGACTACGCCATCGCCGCCGAGCCTGACCTGCTCGTCGAGCGCGGCAGCGTGCACACCACCGGCCAAGCCGACCTGCTCGGCGTGCGGCTCGCGGTCTGCTCCGAGACCGACGCCGGCCGCCGCCTCGCCGCCTCGACCGTCAAGCGGCTCACCGGCGGGGACAAGGTCCGGGCCCGCCGGATGCGGCAGGACAACATCGAGTTCGCCGCCTCGCACAGCGTCTTCATGGTCACGAACCACAAGCCGCAGGTCTCCGGGGACGACCCGGCGCTGTGGCGGCGCCTGCGGATCGTGCCCTTCGACGTGAAGGTCGCCTCGCCCGACACCGGCCTGCCCGAGCGGCTCGCCCTCGAGCTGCCGGCGGTGCTCACCTGGATCGTCCAGGGCCACCGGGACTGGCACGCGCACGGCCTCGGCGAACCGCAGCAGGTCCTCGACGCGACCGCGAACTACCAGGCCGCCAGCGACGCGCTGGGCCGCTTCCTCGACGAGCGGTGCCTGGTCAGCGCGCACGCCGCCTGCCGCGCCCGGCCGCTCTTCGGCGCCTGGTCCGCCTGGTGCCACAGCGCCGGTGAAGACCCCGGCAACGAGGTCGGCTTCGCCACCGCCCTGGCCGGCCGAGGCTTCGAGAAGAGCAAGCGCGGCGGCTACATGACCTACCTCGGCGTCAGCCTCCTCGCCGACGAGGACGAGGCGTGAACACGCTCCATGGGGAGGGTCGGGGAGGGTTCTGCCCATCCCCTGTAGGGGAGCGGTCTTCATGGGGGAACGTAGAAGCCTCCCCAACCCTCCCCACAGAGGCACCCCCCTTCCACTTCGCCGGACTCGCAACGAGATCGGCCGCACCGACTTCCGGGCCGACAGATGGCCCGCGCGCCGTCCGGTCACCCCGATCGCCATGCGCAGGCGCGCGCGCGGACCGTGAGACTTCTGCGACCGTCCACGCGGGCGCACGCGAGGATCGGCTACTTCTTGGCCACCGCCTTGGCCAGGCCGTCGATCGCCTTGGTGACGGCCTTGAGCGAGCCGGCTCCTGGGCTCTGCACGTCGCCGAAGTCGTTGATGTCGAGCTGGTAGCGGAGCGTCGGCGCCGGCCCGAACGGCCCGAGGCACTCGACGGTGACCTGGAACGTCCGCGGGGTCTGCTTGCTGTCGAACCACTCGGGGCCCCCCTTGAGGTACCACCGCAGCTCACGACCGGGCGGCATCGACGCCACGCTGTACGCCGCCCGGGGCTCCGCTCCGGGTGCTGCGAAGTCGTTCGGCAGCGGGTGGTCGAAGGTGACCCGGACCTGGGTGGCCACGGTCGGGCCGTCGTTGCGCACCACCAGCTCGAGGACGTAGCCCTGCTCGAGATCGGGGCGGATGTCCGCCCAGACGTAGGGCTGTGCCGCGTCTCGGTGCATCTCCCGCTGCAGGCCGGTCTGCTCCTTGGCGTGCTTGACCTGCTGTCGCGTGAAGTAGAGCGCGATCAGCGCGACCAGCGCGCCGGCGGCTCCAACCCAAGCACTGGCGTCCATGCGGGACTAGCTGCTCGTCGTCTCGACCCGCAGTGTTCCGCGGCTGGGACTGACGACGGAGGCGTATGCCTCGGCCAGGTGATGCAGGCCCTCGGCGGTGGCGTTGGGCGCCATGTCGATGATGTTGGTCAAGAGCGCCTCGCGGGCGGCAGTACGCAGAGTGCCTTCCTCGGCCGAGAACGTGGCCATGTCGACTCCTCGAGTTGGGGCCCCCGGCCGTTCCGGTGCCTCGCCGCGGACCGTAGACCGAGCCACCGACAAGAACGCGCCCCTCGGATTGCTGATCGCAGGCGCGGCCCGTTCGTGCAGGTCAGCGGCGCGGTGGTCACGCGCTGGTCACCGGCCCGGCGCTCGTGATCCTCGACGAGAAGTCCCGGCGCTGGGAGTCCGAGGTCCTCGAGCTGGCGGTCCGGGAGGGCTGGACGCCCTACGTGCAGTCGCTGCGCAACCGCCGGCAGCCCATGCCATCCGTGGTCCTCGTCAACCTCGGCCGCGTGCTCGTCGTCTACCTGCGGCTCAACCGCAGGAACCCGCCGCCCATCGACGACGTGGCCGCGACGCTCGGAGTCAAGGCGGTGCTGTGGACACCCGCCGACCGCCCGCTGGTCCGCGCCGCGCTCGGCCTTCCGTCGTGAGCCGCGGCCAGGGCGTCCCCGCACGCTGACGAACGTCTCGAACCGGCGCAGCCGCCCTGCGCGAGGTCTAGACGGCAGGGCGACTGCGCGACGTAGTTCTACGCGCAAGCATTTTGGCCTGCAGCTTGTAGCGCACCCCACACCGCCTCCGCTTGCCACCGCGGTGGGCGGTGGGGCTGCTTCGTCGTTCGGGGGACAGGACGGGCGGTCCGACTGCATGCTCCGGTGCCGGGAAGGAGCACCCCGCATGCGCACACGCTTCATCATGTTGTGCTGGCTCGCCGCCGTCGTCCTGCTGGCGTGGCCGGTGCAGATGCGCGTGCTCGGCACCGACATCGG
>JAODNA010000209.1 GCA_025465135.1 Frankiales bacterium
TGTCGGCATAGGCCCCCAGCAGACCGTTGCACTCGACGTCCTGGAACGCGATCGTGCCGTCGGCGGCGAAGCCGGTGCGCATGTGCACCGTGTACGCCGCCCGGCGGACCGCCTGGAACGTCTGGGCCAGGGTCAGGGCCAGCCGCACCGGCCGGCCGGTGCGCAGCGCCAGGAAGGCGACGAGTGGCTCGAACTTCGCGTGCTGCTTGCCGCCGAACGCTCCGCCGGGGTCGGGCGCGATCACGCGCACCTTGGCGATCGGCAGGTCGAGGAGCTTCGCGATCCCGGACTGGAGCAGGTAGGGGTGCTGGATCGCGCTCCAGATCGTGACGCCGCCGCCGCGTTCGACATCGGCCAGGAACACGTGCGGCTCTATCGCGAAGTGGGTGACCATCGGGAACGTGTAGGTCTGCTCGACCACGCACTCGGCGGTCGCGGCGTCGACGTCCCCCCAGCCGAAGTCCCATTCGCGCAGGGTGTTGGTGGCCGCCAGCGGTCCGGTGCGCAGGCCCGGGTCCTGGACCAGCGGCGATCCGGGGTCCAGCGCGGCGTCGACCGTCAGGACCGGCGGCAGCTCCTCGAAGGTCACCCGCACCAGGGCGACCGCCGCGTCGGCGGCCTCCTCGGTCTCGGCAGCGACCGCCGCGACCGGTTCACCGTGGAACTTGGTCTCACCGACGGCCAGCACCGGACGGTCCTGGTGGACGGGGCCGAACCGCGGCATCGGGTCGGGGAGGTCCGCGGCGGTGAGCACGACCCGCACGCCGGCGACCTGCTCGGCCTCGGTCGTGTCGATCGCGAGGATGCGGGCACGGGCGCAGTCGAGCGTGACCAGCTTGACGTGCAGGAGATTGTCCAGCCGTACGTCGCCGACGAAGCGCTGGGAGCCGCTGACGCGGTCGGCGCCACCGACGCGGCGGGCCGAGACGCCGATCTGGGACGCCGTCACGCGGCCGGTCCCTCGGCCGCGAGCAGGACGGCGTCCACGATGCGCTGATATCCCGCGCAGCGGCAGAGGTTGCCCGCGAGCCCCTCGCGGACGTCGGCCGGGGTGGGGCTGGGGTTCTCGTTCAGCAGCGCCTGTGCCGCCATGACCATGCCGGGGATGCAGAAGCCGCACTGGATGGCACCGGTCTGCAGGAACGCGTCCTGCAGCGGGCTGAGGTCGCCACCGGCCCCGAGCCCCTCGATCGTGGTGATGTCCAGGCCGTCGGCCTCCACGGCGAGCACCAGACAGGCGTTGACCGCACGGTCCCCGACCAGCACGGTGCACGCCCCGCACTCACCCTCGGCGCAGCACTCCTTGCTGCCGGTGAGGTCGAGATCCCAGCGGAGGGCGTCGAGCAGGGTCTCGGTGGTCGAGACGTCCAGCGAGCGGGCGGCACCGTTGACGGTGACCTGCACGGGAGAGGTGTCGGACATGCGTCATCCGCCGTTCAGGGGTGTGGCATTCAGGGCTCCGTCATGGAAAGACGCGAGAGCCGCCTCGTGCGCGCGTCGGCTGAGGACCAGCAGCATCGCCTGCCGGTAGTCCCGACCGGCCCGCAGGTCGCTGATCGGCCGGGCCTGGGCGGTCAGTTCGAGCAGCGCCCGGTCGCGGTCGTGCGCACCGGCCTCCGGATCGGCGAGCACGCCGCTCTCGTCGGTCACGACGAACGGGCGCGGGGCCACCGCCCCGAAGGCGAAGCGGGCACGGCCGGCCCCGACCGCGCAGCACAGGCTCAGCGTGGCCAGGTCGACGCCCCGGCGCCTCGTCAACCGGGCGAACTTCGTGCCCATCGGTGCGGTCGGCAGCGGCAGTTCGACGGCCGTCGCGATCTCCCCGTGCCGCAGGTCGGTGGAGCGCGGCCCGAGCACGAAGTCGGCGACCGGCACCCGCCGGTTCCCGGCACGGCTGGTGAGGACGACCACGGCGTCGTGGATCAGCAGCGCCGTCGCGGTGTCGAAGGCCGGGGAGGCGTTGCAGATGTTGCCGGTCAGGGAGGCCCGGTTGCGGATCTGGACCGAGCCGACCGTGGACGCCGCATCGACGAGGGCCGGGAAGGATGCGCGGACGCGCTCGTCGGCGATGATGTCGGTGAGCGAGGTGGGCGCCGCGATCGAGATCGCGCCGTCGATCTCCGCGATGCCCGCCGGGAGATCGGCCAGGTGCTTGAGGTCGACCACGAGGCGGGGGGCGATCTTCCCGCTCTGCAGGCCGACGATCAGATCGGTGCCACCGACGATCATCCGCACGTCGCCGGGCTCTGCGTCCTCCAGGAGGTCGAAGGCCTCGGCCAGCGACCCGGGCCGCGCGTAGGCGAACGGTCTCATCGGGAACTCACGAGCCGGTCGCGTCCTCTCCGGCGAGCTGGGCGAGGTGCTCGGCGAGCCAGCTGCGCACCTCCATGAAGTGCCGCTCGATCGACGAGACGAGTGCCTCGGCGTCCCGGGTGCGCACCGCGTCGAGCATCGGATCGTGCAGGTCGGCGCTCCACTGCGGGTCCGATCCGGGCCCGGCCAGGGTGATGTACGTGCGGGAGAACGGCTCGAGGGACCGCCAGACGCGCAGCAGGGTGGCGTTCCCGGACCGCTCCATGATGCCCTCGTGCAGGCTGGCGTCGATCACCGCGACCGCGCGCCGGTCGCCCGACCGCGCGGCGTCCTGCATGCGGTCCCCGATGGCCAGGAGTGCGGCAACGTCCTCGTCGGTCAGCCGCGGAACCGCCAGCCGGGCGCCGAGGGCCTCGATCGCGGACCGGACGACGTAGGCCTCCAGCAGCTCCTCCGGTGCCAGCCGCCGGACGCGCGCACCGCGGAACGGGGTGATCTCCACGATCCCCAGCGCCTCGAGCCCGCGCAGCGCCTCGCGCACGGGGGCCTGGCTGGTGCCCAGCTCCTTGGCGACGGCGGTCTCGACGATGCGCGAGTCGGGCGGGTAGGAGCCGTCGAGGATCGCCTCGAGCAGGCGTTCCTTGACCTGATCGGCCAGCACGCTGCGGGTGAGGGCGTCGGGGCCGGTCATGGCCACCTCCAGTTTCTCTGGCGTCAGTCGAGGGAGAGTGCGGCGCGGACCGGTTCCGCCGCCCCCATGATCTCGACCACCCCGGCGGTGCCGTCGACCCGGATGCGGTCGCCGGTGTTGATCCGGCGGGTGGCCTCGGAGGTGCCGACGACCGCCGGGATGCCGAACTCCCGGGCGAGGACGGCCGGGTGCGACGTCGTCCCTCCGGTGTCGGTGACCAGGCCGGAGATCTTCGTGAACAGGACCACCCAGGCCGGGTTGGTCATCTGGCACACGAGGATGTCGCCCTCGGCCACCTCGTCGAAGTCCCCGACCGTGCGGACGACGCGGGCGGTGCCCTCGACGACGCCCGGCGAGCCGGAGATCCCGGCCACGGTGGTGGCGCTCGTGGAGGCCTCCCGGTGGAACCGTTCCGGATAGCCCCAGTTGACCCAGTACGGGAAGTCCAGCTGGGTCTGGGTGACCGTGCCGACCCAGTCGCGCGGCTGCAGGGCGACGGCGGCCTCCCGCTCGGCGCGGCGCTGGGCGACGATGGCCCGCGCGTCCGTGGCCGCCGGGTCGCCGACGAAGGCACGCAGCTCGTTGTAGCGGAGGAACAGGACGTCGTCGGCGACGTCGAGGTGCCCCTCGTCGACCAGCCGCTGCCCGAGGGTGATCAGCACGACGCGCAGCCGCGCGTTGGCGCCCTGGTCGATGTAGAAGTGGTGGTCGGGCGTGAGCGGGGCCATGCGGAGGTTCACCGCGTTGGCCGCGGCGAGCTCGTCGCGGGCGCTGCCGGTCAGACCCTCGAGGAGCTCGGCGGAGGCCTTCTCGAGGTCGGCGCGCACCGTCTCGAGCGCGCTGGCGTAGTCGTAGTCGGTGTCGAGGTACCCGCGGATCTGTTCGAGGATCGGCCCCGGGTCCTCGCGCCATGTCGGGAAGATGAACTCGTGGCTCCACACGGCGCGCCAGCCGAACTCGCGCTGGTAGGGGGTCAGCGTGTCGGCCAGAAAGTGACGACCGGCCTCGGAAGCCTCCAGCGCGGTCCGGATCTCGACGCCGTTGCCGACGAAGGCCTTGCGCAGCTCCGGGTCGGCCTTGACCGTCTCCTTGAGCTGCCACAGGCCCTCGACGGAGTCCCAGTTGCGGTCCTCGGCCGAGTTCTGCAGCCGGCCGAGCAGCTCCTCGTCGACCGAGCCCCGGATGCGCTCCATGGTCGCGCGGAGGCTCAGCGTCGCCGAGAGCTGGGCGAAGTTGAGCATCCAGTGGATCTTCCAGTGCCGGTCGTGGATGTCCATGGCGTCCTCGAGCAGAACGGCCAGCTCCA
>JAODNA010000223.1 GCA_025465135.1 Frankiales bacterium
CGGGCCGCGCTCTTGCGCGCCGTCGACTTGCGCGCGGTGCTCTTGCGCGCCGCCTTCTTGGCAGGCGCCGCCTTGCGGGCGGACTTCTTCGCGGGGACTCTGGCCATGTTTCTCTCCCTAGGTGCGCGGCGTCGTGGTGACGCGCAGACGCGTGCTGCGCTGAACACTAGGGGCGATACGCCGAAAGATCACCCTCCGGCTGCTCCGTCGGTGCCGAACGACTCCCGGACCTTGTCGGCGACACCCGACAGGTTCAGCTCGAACGTGAAGCCCTGCTCGAAGCGGTAGCTGCGGTGAACGTCCATCGGGTCGATGCCGTTGAGCGACTCCTTGGCGGCTCGGATGACCGTCGGGTCCTTGGCCGCGATCTGCGCCGCCACCTCGAGAGCGGCGTCGCGCAGCTCGGGCTTCGGGACCACGCGGAGCACCGACCCGAAGGCGTGCAGCTCGTCGGCGGTGGCCGTGGCGGACGTGTAGACCATCGCGCGCATCGTGTGCTGCGGGACCAGCCGCGACAGGTGTGTCGCCGCACCCAGCGCGCCGCGGTCGACCTCCGGCAGCCCGAACGTCGCGTCGTCGCTCGCGATGATGATGTCGCTGTTGCCGACCAGCCCGATGCCCCCGCCGAGGCAGAACCCCTGCACTGCGGAGATGACGGGGACCGGGCATTCGTAGACGGCAGCGAACGCGGCGTAGCAGCCGCGGTTGGCGCCGATCAGGGCCGTGAAGCCGTCGTCGCGCTGGAACTCCTTGATGTCGACCCCGGCGTTGAAGCCGCGCCCCTCGGCGCGCAGGACGACCACCCGGGTCGCCACGTCGCGGCCGGCGGCCGTGATCGCCTCAGCCAGCTCGAACCAGCCCGCGACCGGCAGGGCGTTGACCGGCGGGTGGTCGACGACGACCTCGACGATCCCGTTGTCCAGCGTGGTCGACGACACCGATGTCACGGGGACTCCTCCAGGGCGAACGTGGCCCAGGCGCGTGCGACGACGTCGCCGTTCTGGGTCGTGCACGACAGCTCGACGTCCACCGCGTCAGGATGCTCCTCGGCCACGGCGCCCGTGCACGTCAGCGTGTCCCCAGGGAAGGCCTGCGCGGTGAAGCGGACACGGAACCGGCGTACGTGCTCCGCGCCGAGCCAGCCGGCGGCCCAGGTGCCGAGCAGTCCTGCGTGCAGCATCCCGAGGGACAGCGGCCGGTCGTAGCCGGCGGCCTTCGCGAACGGCTCGTCGTGGTGCACGGGCTGCATGTCACCGGATGCGCCCTGGTAGCGCACGAGGTCGGTGCGCGTCAGCGGCCCGACGACGAGCGGTGGCGGCGGGGCGGGGATCACGACGTCTCCACCCCGGTCAGGCGCGACTCGGCGACGATGCGGCCGGCGGCATCGCGGAACTCCGTCACCATGACGACGAAGGTCAGGGTCTTGCCGGTCCGGTTGGTCTTCTCGTAGATCTCGTCGATCCGGGACGTCCCGATCAGCCGGTCACCGGCGCGGGGCGGCGGGCCGTGGAAGACGAGCTCCTGCTCGGCGTGCAGACCGCGGGACGGGTCCATCCGGACCTGCTCCCACGGGTCGGACGCCGCGCTCTGCCAGTGGAAGGCGGTGGTCAGGAAGGTCGGCGGGGAGATCGGCGCATCCTCGTCGGGCACGGGAGCGAAGGTCGCGCGCGCGAACTCCCGGATCTTGCCGCGCTCCACGTCCAGGACGAACGGCGTACCGGTGGCGCCGAGCGCGCTCGCGTCGACCATCAGGGGTGCTGGCTGCTGACGGAGACGACCTCACCGGTCATGTACGACGAGTAGTCGCTCGCGAGGAAGACGATCACGTTGGCGACCTCCCACGGCTCGGCCGCCCTGCCGAACGCCTCCTTCGCCGACAGCTCCGCGAGCAGCTCGTCGCTCGTGACCTTGGCCAGGAACGGGTGCATCGCGATGCTCGGCGCGACCGCGTTGACGCGCACGCCGTGCTTCGCGCCCTCGACACCGGCGACCCGAGTCAGCGCCATGACGCCTGCCTTGGCGGCCGCGTAGTGCGCCTGTCCCTCCTGCGCCCGCCAGCCGATCACCGAGGCGTTGTTGACGATCACGCCGGAGCCACGCGGCACCATGTGGCGCATCGCCGCACGCGTGCAGCGGAAGGTGCCGTTCAAGGTGACGTCGAGCACCGTGCTCCACTGCTCGTCCGTCATGTCGACGAGGTCCGCCGTACCGCCCAGCCCGGCGTTGTTGACGAGCACGTCGAGGTGCCCGTGCTCGGCGAGGGCGGCGGCGAACAGCGCGTCGACGTCCTGTTGGCTCGTGACGTCGCAGGGGACGGCAAGCGGCCGCGGTCCGAGCTCGGCGAGGGCGTCGGCAGCCTCACCGAGCCGCCGCTCGTGCCGGTCGGAGATCACGACCGTCGCTCCCTCCTCGAGGCAGCGCCGCGCGGTGGCGAAGCCGATCCCGGTGCCGGCGGCCGCGGTGACGAGGACCGTCTTGCCGGTCAGCAGGGCGTGCGACTCAGGCATGGGTGAGCCGCTCCAGGACGGCAGTCGCGTCGGCGGTGATGCGCTCGAGCAGCTCGGCGCAGGACGGCAGATCGTCGAGCAGGCCGACGACCTGGCCCGACGCCATGACGCCGAGGTCGGGGCGGCCGTCGACCATGGCCGCCTTGAGCAGCATCGGCGTGTTGGCGGCCATCAGGACCTGGCTCCAGGACAGCTCGGCGCTCTTCTTCATCGCCAGACCCTCCCGCACGATGTCGCGCCACGGCGTCCCGGACAGCTTCTGGAAGGCAACCGCGTTGCGGCCGGAACGCACCAGCCGCCCGGCCGCGCGGCTCCTCTCCAGAGCGTCGACCAGGTCGGTACGCAGGACACGGTGCGGCATGCCGTCGACCTCACGCGTGACGACGGTGTCGGTCACGCCCTTGCCGAGGTAGACCGACTTCACCGCTTCGCTGACGGCACTGTCGCTGGTGAGCAGGAACCGCGTGCCCATGGCGATGCCCGCTGCGCCGTAAGCGAGTGCCGCGACGAGCCCGCGGCCGTCGAAGAAGCCGCCCGCGGCGATGACGGGGATGTCGACGGCGTCGACGACCTGGGGGAGCAGGACCGTCGTCGGCACCTGCCCCGTGTGGCCGCCGCCCTCGCCGCCCTGCACGATGACCGCATCGGCCCCCCAGTCGGCGACCTTCTCCGCGTGGCGGCGGGCGCCGATGGACGGTACGACGACGAGCCCGAGGTCCTTGCAGCGCCTGATGAGGTCCTGCTTGGGCGCGAGCGCGAACGACGCCACAGCCACACCCTCGCGCGCCAGCAGGTCGATCCGCTTCGCGGCATCTGGTGCGTCCGCGCGCAGGTTGACGCCGATCGGTGACGACGTGCGGCTGCGCGTCTCGCGGATCGCCGCCTCGAGCTCGTCGTACGTCATCGTCGCCGACGCGAGGATGCCGAGGCCGCCCGCGTTGGAGGTCGCCGAGGTGAGCCGCGGCCCCGACACCCAGCCCATACCGGTCTGCACGACGGGGTGGCGGACGCCGAACAGGTCGCAGGCCCGGGTGTGCAGCGAGGGATGGCTCACGCGGGCACCTCCCGGTCCCGCAGGCACTTCGGGTCGAGCACGTCGCGGATGAGGTGCAGCTCCTCATCGGTGGGTAGCCGCGTCTCCACGACGTCGTCGACCTGCAGTGCGAAGCCGGTTGCTGCGACGACCTCGTCGACCGAGACGCCGGGGTGCACGGAGGCGAGGCGCATCGCGTGGTCGGGGGTGCCGAAGTCGAGGACCGCGAGGTCGGTGACCACGCGGCGGATCTCGTGGAACTCGCCGCGGCCCGGCTTGTCGTAGCCGACGCCTGACACCATGTCGACCCGCTCGACGAAGACACGAGGGGAGTGCTTGGGCACCCAGTAGCTGGTCGGGTGGTTGACGGTGTTGCCGGGTGCGCCGCGCACGCCGAGCAGCTGGTTCGTGGGGCGGGCGAAGTCGCCGATGCAGGAGATGTTCTGGTTGCCGAACCGGTCGATCTGGCTGGCGCCCATCATCACGTGCCTGCGGCCCGACCAGACCAGGTCGAACACCGAGCGGTAGGGGATCCACCCCTCGACGGCCTCCGGTGGGGGCGCACCCAGCGCCCAGGGTCCTGCGACGTAGGAGGCCTCGCCGTCCGACAGCAGCAGGTCGGGCTCGAAGGTCTCGCGGGCCAGCCGCGCGCCGAGGCTCGGGACCAGCGCCATCGGGCTGGCCAGGATCTCGCCGTCGCCACGCCACGCCTCCGCGCACGCGACCGCGCACACCTCGGCTCTCGTGACACCGCTCATGCAGCGGCCCGCTTGGCGACGGCGGCCTGGTAGGCCGACTCGTCAGGCAGCTCGAGGTAGGTCGCCGAGAACGCCGCCCACGCCGCCGGGTCCTTCGCCGCGGCGACGTACTCCTTCTGGAAAGCCTCGTCGCGGTCGTAGTCGGGGACGCAGGAGGTGAAGTGCGCGCCCCCGGGCGCCTCGACGACACCGGCCACCGACCAGCGCGGGATCCGCAACCGCGTCAGGTCGCCGAGCTCAGCCGTCGGCACGACCCGCTCGCACGAGACGTAGGCCTTCGTCGCGGCGGCGCAGAACAGGTCGTCGAAGTACAGGTCAGGACCGAGGAACGACGCGTTGCCGCCGCTGTCGGCGCGGTTGAGGTGGACGAGGGCCGCATCGAGGTGCAGGGCCGGTACGGCGAGCAGCTCCTCGCCGTCGTACGGCGACGTCACGGTCTTGAGGTCGGGGTTGACGCGCATCACGTCGGAGCCGAGTCCGGCCCGCGTCGGGAGGAAGGGAAGCCGGGCGGCGGCGGCGTAGAGCCCCCACTGGACCATTCCCTCGTCGTACTCGGTGGCCTCGATCGTGCCGGTCTTGCGCGCCGCCTGGAAGTGCGGCTCGAGGGGGATGGAGTCGAGGGAGACGAAGCCGTAGACGAGGCGCCGGATCCTGCCGGCGGCGCAGAGCAGGCCGACGTCGGGCCCGCCGTAGGAGACCACGGTGAGGTCTCGCAGGTCGGAGCGGAGGATCGCGCGCACCAAGGACATCGGCTTGCGCCGCGAGCCCCAGCCGCCGATGCCGATCGTCATGCCCGAGGACAGCTCGGCGACGACCTGCTCCTCGGTCATCCGCTTGTCAGCCACGCCTGCTCCTGTCGTACGCCGTCCGGCGAAGCGTGCGCGAGTCACCGTGCAGCAGCGCGGTCGTCCACGCCCGCTTGAAGAACAGATGGGCGTCGTGCTCCCACGTGAACCCGATCCCGCCGTGCAGCTGGATCGCCTCGCCCGCGACGTGCGTGAAGGCGTCCTGCGCGGTGGCCTTGGCCAGCGGCGCGACGACGGGGAGGTCGGGGGCTCCTGTGGCAGCGGCACGGGCGGCGTACCAGACGGTCGACGTCGCAGCTTCGAGCTCGACGGTCAGGTCGGCGATGCGGTGACGCAGTGCCTGGAACGAGCCGAGCGGCCGGCCGAACTGCTCGCGCACCTTGAGGTAGTCGACCGTCATCTCGAGGACCCGCCGCGCCGCGCCGACCGACTCGGCGGCGAGAGCCACGTGCAGCAGGTCCAGGGCGTACGCCGAGTCGCCGACCGGCCGGCCGTGGGTCCCGTCCAGCTCGACGCCTGCCAACGGCCGGGTGGGGTCGAGGGCCTCGGCCGGCCGCACCACGGCGATGGCCGCGTCGACCGCGTAGAGCGTGTCGCCGGCGGTGACGAGCAGGAGGCCGGCCGCAGCCGCGTCGACGACCTGAGGCACAGAACCCGACAGCAGGTCCCTGCCGGCGCCCGCGGTGCTGATGTCGCCGACGACGAACGCGGCAGAGGTCGAGCCGTCCAGCAGCGCAGGCAGCAGATCGGCCCCGTCGCCAACGCCGAGCACCGCCGCGGCGACGGCGGTCGACAGCAGAGGGGCGCGGAGGAGGCACCGGCCGGCCTCCTCGAGGACGACGGCCAGCTCGACGAAGCTCGCCCCGGAGCCGCCCTGCGCTTCGGGCACGGCGAGTCCCGTCAGCCCGAGCTCGGCGGTCAGGCGCTTCCAGATCGAGGGGTCGTCGGCGAGCTGTGAGCGCGCGGGCGCGATGTGCTCGAGGAAGCCGCGCACCGTGCTGCGAAGCTCCTTCAGGTCGGCGGCTTCCGTCATGCGCGGTCCTTGGGGAGGCCCCACAGGCGCTCGGCGATGATGTTGCGCTGCACCTCGTTGGAGCCGCCGTAGATGGTCCCCGCCCGCGACGCGAGGAAGACCGTCTGCAGTGGCGAGAACGACCCCTCGACCACGGTGGCCTGCGGACCGCTCACGGACATCGCGAGCTCGCCGAGGCGCTGGTGCCAGTTGGACCAGAGCAGCTTCGAGACGTTGGCCTCGACGCCGGTGCTCGAGGAGGCGTCGTTGTCCAGGGTCCGCAACGCGGTGTGCCGCAGGGTCTGCAGGCCCGCCCAGGCCTCGACGATCCGGTCGTGTACGGCGGCGTCCTCGGCCAGCCCGTTGGCCCGTGCAACCTCGATGACGTCGTCCAGGTCACGCGCGAAGCCGACCTGCTGGCCGAGCGTCGAGACGCCGCGCTCGAACGCGAGAGTCCCCATGGCGACGCGCCAGCCGGCACCAGGCTCACCGACGACGTTGTCGGCATCGGTGACGGCGTCGTCGAAGAAGACCTCGTTGAACTCCGACGTCCCGGTGATCTGCACGATCGGCCGCACGTCGACGCCGGGCTGGTCCATCGGCACGAGCAGGTAGGACAGGCCGCGGTGGCGCCGCGAGCCCGGGTCTGTGCGGGCGATGACGAAGCACCAGTCGGCGTACTGGGCCAGCGACGTCCAGACCTTCTGGCCGTCGACGTGCCAGCCGTCCTCGCGCAACGTCGCTGTGGTGCGCACGGCCGCGAGGTCGCTGCCGGCACCGGGCTCGGAGTAGCCCTGGCACCAGATCTGCGTGCCGTTCAGGATGCCCGGCAGGAAGCGGTCCTTCTGCTGCTGCGTCCCGAAGGCCGCGATCGTGGGTCCGGCGAGCTGCTCGCCCAGGTGGTTGATGCGGCCGGGTCCGCCGGCGCGGGCGTACTCCTCGTAGAAGACCACCTGCTCGTCGAGCGGCGCGCCTCGGCCGCCCGCGTCCCGCGGCCAGCCCAGCCCGATCCAGCCACCGCGCCCGAGCTCCTGCTCCCAGGCCTGCCGCTCCTCGACGTGCTCGTGCTCGCGTCCCGGCCCGCCGGTGCCGACGACGCCGGCGTACTCACCCTCGAGGCGCTCGGCCAGCCACGTCCGCACCTCTTCGCGGAAGGCAGCGAGGTCGCTCATGCGCCGTAGACCGGCGTGGGCGCGGGCGCCTGGTCGAGCAGTCGTCGTACGACGGGACCGACCTCGTCGGGCCGCCACTGCTCGCCCTTGTCCTCGCGCGGCCCGTGCCGCCAGCCGTCGGCGACGCTGAGAACCCCGGCCTCGACCTCGAACACCCGGCCCGTCACGTCACCACTGTCCTCGGAGGCGAGCCAGACGACCAGGGGGGAGACGTTCGCGGGGTCCATCGGGTCGAAGCCCGACTCCGGCTTGGCCATCGTCTGCGCGAACACCGCCTCGGTCATCGCGGTCCGGGCTGCCGGCGCGATCGCGTTGACGGTGATGCCGTAGCGCGCCAGCTCGACGGCAGCGACCTGGGTCATGGCCGCGACGCCGGCCTTCGCCGCCGCGTAGTTGCCCTGGCCGACGCTGCCCATCAGCCCGGCGCCTGAGCTGGTGTTGACGACGCGGGCCTTCGGCGGACTGCCTGCCTTGGCCTGGTCCCGCCAGTGCGCGGCGGCATGCCGGAGCGGGACGAAGTGGCCCTTCAGGTCGACCCGCAGGACGGTGTCCCACTCCTCCTCGGACATGTTGACGAGCATCCGGTCGCGCACGACACCGGCGTTGTTGACGAGCGCGTCCAGCCGGCCGAACGCGTCGACCGCCGCGCGCACCAGCTCCTCGCCGTAGGCCCAGTCCGCGACGTCGCCTTTGCTGGCCACCGCCGTGCCGCCGGCTGCCTCGATCTCGGCGACGACCCGATCCGCGGCGTCGCCGATGTCGTTGGCGACCACGAGCGCCCCGTCGGCGGCGAAGGCGAGTGCGTGTGCCCGGCCGATGCCCTGGCCGGCACCGGTGACGATGACCGCCCGGCCGTCGTTCGTGATCCCCACGCGGGCAACCTAGCAAGCGCTTGGGAGGGTAACGTCCGGGCCGTGCTGCACCGGGAGCTGACAGCGGAGCAGACCGCCCTGCAGAGCGAGCTGCGCGCCTACTTCGCGGCGATGCTGACCGAGGACGTGCGCGCAGCACTGGGCGGCGAGGGTGACAACCCGACGCTGTGGCGCGAGCTGGTCCGCCGGATGGGACAGGACGGCTGGCTCGGGCTGGGCTGGCCGACGGAGTACGGCGGCCGTGGCGCGACGGCGTACGAGCAGTTCCTGCTCTTCAACGAGGTGCAGCGCGCAGGCGCGCCGTTCCCCTTCGTCACGGTGAACACCGTTGGGCCGACGCTGATGACCTACGGCTCGCAGGAGCAGAAGGAGCACTACCTGCCGCGGATCCTGTCGGGGGAGTGCGTGTTCGCGATCGGCTACACGGAGCCGGGATCCGGCACCGACCTCGCCTCGCTGCGCACCCGCGCCGTCCGGGACGGCGACGACTGGGTCATCGACGGCAACAAGGTCTACACGAGCGGTGCCGGCCACTCCGACGCGATCTGGCTCGCCGTGCGGACCGACCCCGATGCGCCCAAGCACAAGGGGATCTCGATCGTCATCGTGCCGACCGACGCGGCGGGGTTCTCCTGGGCGCCGCTGCACACCGTCGGAGGCAACACCACTGCGACGACGTTCTACGACGGTGTGCGCGTCCCTGTCGGCAACCTGGTCGGCGAGGTGGACGAGGGCTGGCGGCTGCTGACTGCGCAGCTCAACCATGAGCGCGTCGGGCTGGCGGCGTTCTCCGGCCGCACCGAGGCGCTGTGGGACGGCGTGCGCGACTGGTGCGTCGAGCAGGGCATCGCCGAGGAGCCGTGGGTGCAGCAGGACCTGGCCCGGACCTACGCGCAGGTCGAGGCCATGCGCCTTCTCAACTGGCAGCTCACCGGGGCGGTCGAGGCGGGATCGGTCTCTGTCGCCGACGCCTCGGCGGCCAAGGTCTTCGGGACGGAAACGCACGTCGCGGTCTGCCGCACGCTGTTCGGCCTGCTCGGCGCGGCTGGTGCACGGCGGGGCGCCGGACCGCTGGGTGGTCGCGTCGAGCGGCTGACCCGCGGCTCGATCGTCAACACCTTCGGCGGCGGTGTGAACGAGGTGCTCCGCGACCTGATCTGCACGACCGGGCTCGGCATGCCGCGAGGGACGCGATGACTCCCGATCAGCGGTCGCTCGTCGGCCTCGCCGAGGAGATCCTGCGCGGCCGGACGTCCAACGAGCAGCTGGCCGCGGTCGAGGTGTCAGAGGCGAGGTTCGACGAGAAGCTGTGGTCCGAGCTCGCGGCAGCCGGTCTGGTGGGCATCGCGATCCCAGAGCAGTACGGCGGCGCGGGACTCGGGCTGGCCGAGGTCTGCCTGCTGCTGGAGCAGTACGGGCGTCGGCTCGCCCTGGTGCCGCTCTGGGAGAACGCCATCGCCGCCCTGGTGCTGTCGCGTTTCGGCTCCGACGAGCAACAGGCGACCTGGCTGCCAGGTGTCGCGGCCGGCACCAACCGGTTGACCCTGGTCGCCGATCTTGGTGGCGGGGACAGCCAGGTCCCCGCCGGGATGACGGCCCAGGCCGCCGTCGTCGTCGCGCGAGACGGCCTGACGCTCGTGCCGCTCGAAGGGGTCACCCGGACCCCGGTGCAGACGACCACGCACGCGTGGGCCGCGGACGTGGACCTGGCGGCAGCACCGGGAGAGCCCATCGCCGGCGACGCCGACTGGGTGCGCGACGTCGCACGGCTCGGGCTGGCCGCGGGGCAGCTCGGCAACACCGACGAAGGGGTCCGCGAAGCGGCGTCGTACCTCTCGCAGCGGGAGCAGTTCGGCCGTCCACTCGCCACCTTCCAGGCCGTCAGCCAGCAGCTCGGCGACGCCTACTGCGACGTCCAGGCGATGCGGGCGACGCTCTGGCAGGCGGTCTGGGTGCTCGGGCAGGGGAGTGACGCCCGTCGCGCGGTCGACGTCGCGACGTGGTGGGCATGCGACGCCGGGGTGCGGGTGCAGACGACGGTGCAGCACCTGCACGGCGGGATCGGGGCCGACACGACCTACCCCGTCCATCGCCGGCTGCTGTGGGCGCTGCAGACCGATGCCCTCCTCGGCGGCGCCAGTCGCCAGCTCGTCCGCCTCGGCCCCGCTCTCGTCTGACCGGCTCCAACTGGACCGGAATCCGATCGCGGCGATCAGGTCGGAGAGCTTCCCCGGCGTGGAAGCGTCCTCAGGCTCTCCAACCTGATCCCAGAAGGGGGCGGCTGGTCCGAGGATACTTGCGTACCGAATGCATCTCTGACAGGCTCGCGGGGTGAGCGACTCCCTCGGCGAGCTGGCGCAGGCTCTGAACGACCTCTACCGGCTGTCGGGGTCCGCGCGCTTCCACGAGCAGACGGTGGCCGCAACCGGCGTCGTCGTCAGCCGGAGCGGGCTGCGGTTCCTGTCGCTCGTCGCCGACACCGGCCCGGTCAGCGCGAGCCGCCTCGCCGCGGGGCTCGACCTCAGCCAGCCGACCGCCAGCCGCGTCCTGCAGTCGCTCGAGAACGAGGGCCTCGTGACGCGGCGGGCCGATGACAAGGACGGGCGCGTATCCCACTACCTCGTCACGCCGAAGGGACGCCGGGCGCTGGAGAGGGTCCACGGCTACCACGTCGACACGCTCACCGACGCGCTCGCCGACGTCGACCCACGCCGCCGGGAGGCGCTCGCCGCGGCCGTGACAGAGCTCGTGCAGCGGCTGCACCGCGAGGACGTCTCCACCAGGAGGACCGCATGACGACCACCGACATCCGGCAGATCGAGGCCGGAGCCGCGCCTGATCGCTTTGCGCGCGGCTGGCACTGCCTCGGTCTCGTGAGCACGTACGCCGACGGCAGGCCGCACTCGATCGAGGCCTTCGGCGGCAAGCTCGTTGTCTGGCAGGGCGCGGACGGCGCGCTGAAGTGCCTCGACGCCTACTGCCGGCACATGGGCGGTGACCTGTCGATGGGCGAGGTCGAGGGCGACAACATCGCCTGCCCGTTCCACGGCTGGCGGTGGGGCGGCGACGGCAAGTGCCAGGAGATCCCCTACGCCAAGCGCATCCCGCCGCGAGCGCGCACCAGGACCTGGCCGACGATGCAGCGCAACGGCCAGCTGTTCGTCTGGAACGACCCGGAGGGCAACCCGCCCGGGGAGGACGTGACGATCCCGGAGTTCGAGGGCTACGACTCGGGCGACTGGACCGACTGGACGTGGGACGTCATCCCGGTCGAGGGGATCCACTGCCGCGAGGTCGTCGACAACATGGTCGACATGGCGCACTTCTACTACATCCACAAGGGCTTGCCGACGTACTTCAAGAACGTCTTCGAGGGCCACCTGTGCACGCAGTACTACGCCGGAACCAACCCCGAGCACGCGGCGACCGGCGCCCCGATCGAGATCGGCCAGTACGAGGGCCAGACGACGAAGAGCGAGGCGACCTACCACGGCCCGTCCTACCTCGTGGACAAGCTCTGGGACTCCTACGGCGGGATGACCGTCGAGTCGATCCTGATCACCTGCCACTACCCCGTCACCACGTCGAGCTTCACCCTCATGTACGGGATGATCGTGAAGCGGATCCCGGGCCTCGACGACGAGACGATGGACAAGGTCGCGCGCAAGATGACCCGGCTGATCGGCGCCGGCTTCCTCGAGGACGTGAAGATCTGGCAGCACAAGAGCCGGATCGAGAACCCCCTGCTCTGCGAGTCGGACGGCCCCGTCTACCAGCTGCGCCGCTGGTACGAGCAGTTCTACGTCGACGTCGACGAGATCCTGCCGGAGATGGTGGAGCGGTTCGAGTTCGAGGTCGATGCGACCAAGGCCGTGGCGGCGTGGCAGGAGCAGCTCGTGGCGATGAAGCAGGCCGGCAAGCCGCTTCCCAGCGTCGTCCCGGCACCTGCTGTCTGACGGTGACCGCCTGATGCCCAGGGTCGACGACCGCGATGGCGTGATGACCGAGGTCGCGTGCCGTCGCTGCGGCACGACCGTCGGAGTCCACAAGAGCAGCACCACTCAGACCAGCGTGCAGTGGCGCGGCGACTCCGCCGCGACGTGCACCGAGCTGGCCGAGCGCCGCGCGGCCGGCCAGCACCCGGCGCTCGTGCCGAGGTGCGAGTCGCTGACGCAGTCGATCGACGAGGCAGTGCGCGCCGGGCAGGTGCCTGTTGAGTGACCACGCCCCGCGGACGCTGGTCGTCAAGGAGGTCGTCAAGGAGACCGGCGACGCGCACAGCCTCGTCTTCGAGGGGCCCGCGATGCCCTACCGGCCCGGGCAGTTCCTCACGCTGAGGATCCCGAGCGACCGCGAGCCGACGGCGCGCTGCTACTCGCTGTCGAGCTCGCCCGACGTCGACGACCTGCTGAAGGTCACCATCAAGCGCACGGTCGACGGCTACGGCTCCAACTGGGTCTGCGACAACATCGAGGCTGGTACGACGGTGGAGGTGCTGCCGCCTGCGGGCCACTTCACGCCGCGTGATCTGGGCGCCGACCTCCTGCTGTTCGCCGGCGGCAGCGGCATCACCCCGGTGATGTCGATCGTCAAGAGCGCGCTGAAGCGCGGGCGCGGCCGGCTCGTGCTCGTCTACGCCAACCGAGACGACTCGTCCGTCATCTTCGCGGCGGAGCTGGCCGAGCTCTCGCGCCGGCACCCGGGTCGCCTCGTGCTGCTGCACTGGCTCGAGTCCGTGCAGGGTCTGCCGAGCGCAGAGCAGCTCGCCGAGCTCGTCCGGCCGCACGTCGACGGCCGAGAGGCGTTCATCTGCGGACCGGGACCCTTCATGGACGCGGTCAAGGTCGCGCTCGCCGAGCTCGGGGTGCCGCGGCCACTCGTGCACGTCGAGAAGTTCGTGTCCCTGTCGGGCACCACGTGGGGCGCCCCCGTCGAGGTCGTCGACGACGGCGGCCCGAGCAGCACGGTGCACGTCGAGCTCGACGGCGACGCGACCGAGCTGTCGTGGCCGCAGCAGTCCAAGCTGCTCGACCTCCTGCTCGCGAAGGGCCTCGACGCGCCCTACTCCTGTCGGCAGGGCGACTGCAGCGCGTGTGCCTGCAAGCTGCTCGAGGGCGAGGTCACGATGATCAACAACAACGTCCTCGAGAAGCAGGACCTCGACGAGGGCTGGATCCTGGCGTGCCAGTCGCTGCCGGTGAGCGACCTCGTCAAGGTCAGCTATGACGCCTGAGCCAGGACGCATGAAGGCGTCCTTCGTCGTGGAGAGCCAGTCGGCGGCCCCGCCGGAGACGGTGTTCGCCGTCCTCGCCGACGGCGCCCGGTGGCAGGACTGGGCCGGACCGGCCGTCCCCCGCTCCAGCTGGGAGAGCGCGGCCCCGGCAGGCGGGCTGGGAGCAGTACGACGGCTCGGGCTCGGTCCGCTCTCCAGCCGCGAGGAGATCGTCGGCTACGACCCGCCGCGACGGCTCGCCTACGTGCTGCGGTCAGGAGAGCGGCTGCACCACTATCGCGCGTCGGTGGACCTGCGAGCTGAGCCCAGCGGCGGCACGCACATCGTGTGGTCGGGCACCGTCGAGAGCAGCCTGCCGGGGCTGGCCGGACCGCTCGCGGGCGTCTTCCGGCACCTCGTCAGCGGCTTCGCTGCGCGCCTGGCCCGGCAGGCCGAGCGGGTTGCTCCCGGTCAGTGAGACCCCGCCCTCTGTGCGGCGCGGCGCGGCGGGTTAGTTTCAGCGCTGATTCGCCCGGCTGACCCCACGGACGAGGCCCTTCTCCGAGCAGCGGAGCCGCGCGTGGCGTTCACCCCGGTCGCGCTCTTCCGCGAGACCGGGTCGTTCGTGGCGATGTCGCTCGACACGGGCCGGGCCGTGTTCCGCCGGCCGTTCCAGGTCAGGGAGTTCCTGCAGCAGTGCTGGTTCGTCGCCAGCGTCTCGATCCTGCCGACCTGCCTCGTCGCGATCCCCTTCGGCGCGATCATCGCGCTGCAGACGGGAGCCCTGATCCGCCAGCTCGGTGCGGTCTCGCTCAACGGCGGCGCTTCGGTCATCGCCGTCGTCCGCGAGGCCGGCCCCATCGTCACGGCGCTCGTGATCGCCGGAGCGGGCGGCTCCGCGGTCTGCGCAGACCTGGGTGCCCGCAAGATCCGCGACGAGATCGATGCGATGGAGGTCCTCGGCATCGACCCGTTGCAGCGCCTGGTCGTCCCGCGCGTCTTCGCGATCATGGTCGTCTCCGCGCTGCTCAACGGGCTCGTGTCCGTCGTCGGCGTCGCGGGCGGCTACTTCTTCAGCGTCATCGTCCAGCACGGCACGCCCGGTCCGTACTTCGCGTCGTTCACCGAGCTGGCCCAGCTGCCCGACCTTTACCAGGCCGAAGCCAAAGCCATCGTGTTCGGCCTCGTGGCCGGGCTGATGGCGTCGTACAAGGGCTTGACCGCGAAGGGCGGGCCCAAGGGCGTCGGTGACGCCGTCAACCAGTCGGTCGTCTTCACGTTCATGCTGCTCTTCGCGATCAACTTCTTCGCCACAGCTCTCTACACGCAGCTCATCCCGCAGAAGGCGCTCTAGATGGCGCAGCACGGGACCGGGGTCTGGCTGCCGAAGGTGCTGCGCGCCCCGCTGGCCGCGTCCAAGAAGGGCGGCGACGCGCTCGAGCAGCTCGGGCAGCAGGGCGCCTTCTACGCGCGTTCAGCCGTCGGCTCCCCACGCGTCGTCGGTCGCTACCGCAAGGAGGTGGCCCGGATCCTGGCCGAGGTCGCCTTCGGCAGCGGCGCCCTCGCGGTCATCGGCGGCACCGTCGTGATCGTCGTCTTCATGACGTTCTTCACCGGCCTGGAGGTCGGTCAGCAGGGCTACAACTCGCTGAACTCGCTCGGGGCCGCCGTCTACACCGGCTTCGTGTCGGCCTACTTCAACACCCGTGAGATCGCCCCGATCATCGCGGCGATCGCGCTGTCCGCAACGGTCGGCTGCGGGTTCACCGCGCAGCTCGGCGCCATGCGCGTCAGCGAGGAGATCGACGCGCTCGAGACCCTCGCCGTCCCCTCCGTGCCGTTCCTCGTCACCACGCGACTCATCGCCGGCTTCGTCGCCGTCGTGCCGCTCTACGTCCTCGGGCTGCTCGCGTCCTACGTCTCCACCCAGCTCATCACGACCCAGCTCTTCGGGCAGTCGTCAGGGACCTATCACCACTACTTCACGCAGTTCCTGCCGCACAGCGACATCTTCATCTCGTTCGCGAAGGTGCTCGTCTTCGCGGTGATCATCATCCTGACCCACTGCTACTACGGCTACAACGCCAGCGGCGGCCCGGCGGGCGTCGGCGTCGCCGTCGGCCGGGCCGTGCGCCTCGCCATCACCAGCGTCGTGGCGGTCGACCTGCTGCTCGACCTGGCGCTCTACGGCACGACCGTCTCGGTCCGGATCGCCGGATGACGCGACTCCGCTACCAGGCGTACGGCGTCGCGATGCTCGTCCTCGGTGCGCTCTTCGTCGCCGTGTGCCTGGCCTACTTCAACCAGGCCTTCCGCCCGGTGTCGAAGGTGTCCCTGCACATCTCGCGGTCCGGCCTGCAGCTGCTCCCCGGCTCGGACGTCAAGGTCCGCGGCCTGATCGTCGGCGACGTCTCCTCGATCACCTCGGACGGGCAGGGCGCGGTCATCCACCTGCGGCTCGACCCGAAGCGCGCGCAGCGCCTGCCCGACAACGTCTCGGCCCGCCTGCTCCCCAAGACCATCTTCGGTGAGAAGTACGTCGACCTCATCCTGCCCGCGACGCCCTCCGCGCGGCACCTGTCCAGCGGCGACGTGATCCCCGAGGACCGCTCGCAACCCGCGCTCGAGATCAGCAAGGCCCTGGACGACCTGCTGCCGATGCTGCGCAGCGTCCAGCCCGCGAAGCTGAACCAGACGCTGACCGCTCTCGCAACGGCGCTGGACGGCAACGGCCAGCAGGTGGGGCACACCCTCGAGCAGCTGGATGCCTACTTCCGCCAGATCAACCCGCACCTTCCCGCGCTGCAGCACGACATCACGGCTCTCGTCGGCGTCGCGCAGACCTACGACGAGGCGGCCGGCTCCCTGCTCGAAGCGCTGCGCAACCTCACGGTCACGGCCGACACGGTCGTCGACCGCAAGGAACAGCTCACTGCGTTCCTCGGTGACGTGTCCGGCGCGGTGGACAACACCCGCGACCTGCTGGCCCGCAACGAGCAGAACATCATCGCCGTCAACAAGATCAACCGGCCCGTCGTCGAGCTGCTCGCGCGCTACGCACCGGAGTACCCCTGCTTCTTCCGCGGCTACGCCAAGCTGATCCCGCGGATCCACGCCGCGCTCCCGGACCACCTGCCGGGCGTCGCGCAGAGGAACCACGCCGCCCATGTCGTCATCGAGTTCGTGCCGTCGTTCCCGGCGTACCAGTACCCCCTCGACCTGCCGCAGTTCAACGACACCCGCGGGCCCAACTGCTACGGCCTGCCCAACCCGCCGAGCTCGCTGCCGACCATCCGGTTCCGCGACGGCACCGAGGACGACCCGCGCTTCGGTCCCCCGCCGGCCGGCGTGACCGGCGCGAGCACCGCCGGGTCGACTGCCTACAGCCCGGCCATGGGCTCCGCGGGCACCAGCGACGAGCGCGGCGCGATGAGCACGTTCCTCGGCCCGGTGCTCGGGCTGCCGTCGTCGGAGGTCCCGGATCTCGCCGGGTTGTTGTTCGGCCCGATGGCCCGCGGCAGTGCGGTGAACCTCTCGTGAAGACCTTGGGATCGAGCATCAAGATGGCCGTGTTCACGGTCGTGACGCTGCTGGCGACGGCGCTCCTCGCGGCAACGATCGCCAACACGGACAGCCGCCCCACGACGTCGTACGGCGCGATCTTCACGGACGCGGTCAACCTCAACCCCGGCGACGAGGTCCGGCTCGCCGGCGTCCGGGTCGGCAGCGTCTCGGCGGTGCAGCTGTACCACGGCACCAAGGCGAAGGTGACGTTCGGTGTCGACCGGGCGGTGCCGCTGTCCACCACGACGCAGGCCGTCATCCGCTACCGCAACCTGATCGGCCAGCGCTACCTCGCCATCGTCGACGGCCCGACCAGTGGCGAGCCGCTCCGCCCGCACGCCGTCATCCCCGAGGCTCTGACCCAGCCGGCCCTCAACCTGAACACGCTCTTCAACGGCTTCCGGCCGCTGCTCGCCGGCCTCGAGCCGGGCGACGTCAACCAGCTGTCCTACGAGCTGATCCGCGTCCTGCAGGGGGAGGGCGGCACGGTCGACGCGCTCTTCTCCCACGTGGCCTCGCTCAGCGGGACGCTCGCAGACCGCGATGCCCTCATCGGCCAGGTCATCTCCAACCTCAACGCCGTCCTCGGACCGCTGGACAGCCGGGACCAGCAGCTGTCTGCCCTCATCACCAACCTGCAGGGGTTCATCAGCGGCCTGTCCGAGGACCGCAACGCCATCAGCAGCTCGCTCGTCAGCATCAACGACCTCGCGGGCACGACGGCATCGCTGCTCCAGGACGCGCGCCCGGCGCTGCAGGACGACATCACGCAGCTCGGCGTCCTTGCTGCCGGGCTGGACGAGCCGCAGAGCCGGCAGCTGCTCGAGCACTTCCTCCAGGCGACCCCGATGAAGCTGAAGGTGTCCACCCCGGAGGCGAGCTACGGCGCCTTCCTGAACTTCTACGTCTGCGCGGCCAACTTCATCCTCCCCGACGGCACGGTCACCGCGCCGTACCTCAACGACACCAAGCGGTGCACGGGATGAGGTCCTTCCGCTCCCGCAACCCCGCGCCCATCGGCGCGGCGTTCATCGTCATGGTGCTGCTCGCGATGTACCTGTCGTTCAACATCGGGAAGATCTCGTTCGTCTCCGGCCCGACCTACCGGGCTGCGTTCAGCGAGTCCGCCGGGCTTCGCGTCAGTGACAAGGTGCGCATCGGCGGCGTCGCCGTCGGGCAGGTCTCGAAGGTCGCGCTGCACGGGAGTCATGTGCAGGTCACGTTCACCATCAAGAGCTCCGGCGTCCACCTGGGCATGGAGACGCGCGCGAGCATCCAGATCTTCACGCTGCTGGGCAACAAGTACCTCTCGCTCGAGCCCAAGGGGGAGGGCAGCTGGCCGCGGGGGCGCGAGCTGCCGCTGAGCCAGACGACCTCGCCCTACGACGTCGAGCCGGCCTTCCAGGACCTGACGCGGGCTGCCGGCGAGATCGACGTCAAGCAGCTCGCGGACGCCTTCGACACGCTCTCGGCGACGTTCAAGAACTCGCCGCCGGCGGTTCGCGGCATGCTCGACGGCCTGAGCCGCCTGTCGGCCACGATCGCCTCCCGCGACGCCGAGCTGCACCAGCTCCTCGCTCACGCGTCGACCTTCACGGCCGTGCTGGCCGACCGGCGCGAGCAGTTCGTGCGGCTGTTCGGTGACGGCAGCGCGCTGCTCGCGATGATCGACCAGCGGCGGCAGGTCATCAACGAGCTGCTCACCAACACCGTCGCGCTCAGCAGGGAGCTGACCGGTCTGGTTCACGACAACACGGCAACGCTCACGCCGATGCTCCAGCACCTGCACGGCGTCACGGCGCTGCTCGACGCCAACCAGCAGAACCTCGACGAGGTGATCAAGGGCCTCTACGTGTTCATCCGCGGCGAGGTCGACGCCACCGGAGCAGGGCCCTGGTTCGACGGCACGGCGATCAACGCGACCAACCCGTTCCACACCAACCTGCCGGTCCCGAAGGTCAGCTCGGTGGTGCCTCGCACCTTCGGTGACCTCCTGGGCGTGGCTGCCGCCCAAGCCGCCATCGAGGGCAAGAAGTGAAGGGCCGCACCGGTCAGGCGGTGGCCGCCGTGGTTGCCCTCGTGCTCGTCGTGGCCGGCGTCGCGCTCGTCCGCGGCGGTGGTGACGTCAAGACGGCGACGGCGTACTTCCCGAAGGCGATCCACGTCTACAAGGGCTCCGAGGTCAGCGTTCTGGGCGTCCGGGTCGGCACCGTGACCGGTGTGCGGCCGGAGGGCACGTCGGTGCGCGTCGACTTCGAGTACGACGCGAGCCAGAAGATCCCCGCCGACGCCTTTGCCGTCTTCGTCGAGCCGACCCTCGTGGCGGACCGGGCGCTGCAGCTCGCGCCGGTCTACACGGGCGGCCCGGTCCTCGCGGACAAGGCGGTCATCCCTCTCGCCAAGACCCAGGTGCCCGTCGAGCTGGACGACTTCAACCGCAACCTCAGCCGCCTAGCCGCCGCCCTCGGCCCGAACGGCGCCAACCGCGACGGCGCCGTCAGCCGGGCTGTCCAGGTCGGCGCGGACAACCTGCGCGGGCAGGGCTCGGCGCTCAACTCCACCGTCATTAACGTCTCCGACCTGATGACGACGCTCGACAACAGCAAGGACGCGCTCTTCGACACGGTCCACAACCTGCAGCTGTTCAGCAGCACGCTCGCTCAGCACGACGCGGAGACGCGCAGCTTCACGACCAACCTCGCGACGGTCACGGCTCAGCTCGACAGCGAGCGGGCCTCCTTCGCCGCCGCGGTGCACGAGGTCGGGGTGGCCCTCGAGCAGGTCACGACGTTCGTCAAGAGCAACAAGAAGCTGATCGCCACCGACGTCGCAGAGCTCTCCCGGATCACGACGATCCTCGCGAAGGAGCGGGTGCTGCTCGCGCACATCGCCGACATCGGCGCGGTGGGAGTCGGCAACTACCCGCACATGTACACCCCGTCCGCGCGCACCTACAACGCGCGGTTCGACAACAACGACCGCCAGGACAACCCCGCGCTGTTCATCTGCCAGCTCTACGAGTCGGTCGGCGGCTCGCCGCAGCAGTGCCTCGACTACCTCAAGCCGCTCAACGGCTTGCCCATACCGCCGAAGGCCGCGCGATGAGGGCCCGGCGGCTCGCAGCGAGCCTGACCCTGTGCGCCCTGTCTGTCAGTGGCTGCGGGTTCGGCGGCATCTACAGCCTCCCGCTGCCCGGAGCCGCGGGGACCGGCGCGCACACCTACACGGTCAACGTGCAGCTCGCCGATGCGCTCGACCTAGTGCCTTACTCCGCCGTGAAGGTCAACGACGCGACCGTCGGGCACGTGAAGTCCGTCGCGATCCAGGGCCGGCACGCCCTGGTCGTCTGCCAGCTCGAGGACCGCGTCGTGCTGCCCGCCAACAGCATCGCGCGCGTGTCGCAGACGAGCCTGCTCGGCGAGAAGTTCGTCGAGATCCACGGTCCGACGGCCGTAGCCGGTACCGGGCGGCTGAAGAACGGCTCGGTCATCGAGCTGGCCAACACCGACACCGACGCGACCGTCGAGGAGGTGCTCGGCGCGCTGTCCCTGCTGCTCAGCGGCGGCGGTCTGGCCCAGCTCCACACGATCGCCGCCGAGCTGAACACGGCCCTGGACGGCCGGGAGGGCACGGCTCGCGACCTGCTGGTCCAGCTGAACACGTTCGCCACCGGTCTCGACGTCCAGAAGGCCCAGATCGTGCAGGCGATCGACCGGGTCGACCGGCTCGCCTCGACGGTGAAGGGGCAGGAGACCGCGCTGACCGATGCCGTCGACCGGATGCCGCAGGCGCTCGCGATCCTGGCCTCCGACCGCAAGCAGCTCACCGCCCTGCTCGTGTCGCTGCAGCACCTGAGCACCATCGCGGTCCGCGTCGTCAACGGCACCCGGGACGACCTGCTCGCCAACCTCAACGCGCTCAAGCCGACCCTGACGAAGCTGGCC
Source organism: Frankiales bacterium (assembly GCA_025465135.1). Classification (GTDB taxonomy): domain Bacteria; phylum Actinomycetota; class Actinomycetes; order Mycobacteriales; family SCTD01; genus RYN-124. Next base: position 20,881 of record JAODNA010000223.1, read on the forward strand.
GAGGTCGGCAACGTCATCCCGAAGTCGCTCGAGGCGATCATCACCTACCCCACCGCCGACGGCGTGGAGAAGGGCTACTTCGGCGACTACGGCAACCTGGCCCTCACGGTCGACACGTCCTCCGCATCGCTGCTGAACACCTTCAGCCCGGCGGCATCGCCGACTCCGGTGCCGAGAACGGCCCCCGCCCCAACCGCCGTACCGCCGTCGGCCCTCCCGTCCCTGCCGCCGCTGCCCGGCCCCCGGCTCGGCGCGGCGCGCTGGCTGCGTGGCAGCACCCTCGACGACCTGCTCCTCGGGATCTTGCAGTGACCGGCCGCGTGGTCGTGACGAAGCTCATCGTCTTCGCCCTCGTGACCGTGCTCGGCGTGGGCTACGTCCTCGTGCACTACATCGGCGCGGGCCGTGCGCTCCTCGGGCAGAGCTACACGGCCTACGTCGACCTGCCCGACTCGGGCGGCATCTTCACGACGGCGAGCGTCACCTACCGCGGAGTCGAGATCGGGCGCGTAGGGCAGATCGCACTGCGCGACAACGGCATCCGGGTCGCCCTCGACCTCGACAGCCGACCGCAGATCCCCTCAGACGTCCGGGCGGTGATCGGCAACGGCTCAGCGCTGGGGGAGCAGTACGTCGACCTGCAGCCCGCGACGTCGGCCGGGCCGTACCTGCGTCAGGGCAGCATCATCCCCGCCGACCACACGTCGCTGCCCGTCTCCACCGAGACCCTGCTCGTCAACCTGGACACCCTGGTGCGGTCGGTCCCCAATGCGGACCTGCACACGCTCGTCGACCAGCTCGGCACCGGCTTCGACGAGACGGGCCCTGCGCTGCGCCGGCTGCTGGACGCGACGGGGAGCCTGTCGGCGACGGCCAACGTCGACGCACCCGACACCGTGCGCCTGCTGGAGGACGGCCGGACCGTCCTCGACACGCAGAACGCGCTGAGCAACGACATCGTGGAGTTCTCCAAGCACCTCGCGTCGTTCTCGTCGACACTGCGAAGCAGTGACGCCGACATCCGTACGCTGCTCACCACCGGCATCGGCGCCGCCGCGCAGGTCACGGCCGTGGAGCAGAGCCTCGACGCGACCCTGCCGATCACGCTGGGAAACCTGGTCTCGCTCGGGCAGGTGACCGCCGTCCGCATCCCCGCAGTGCGTCAGGTGCTGATCGTCTACCCGTACATCGTCGCGACCTCCTTCGGGCTGTTCCCGGGCGACGGCACGACGCGCTTCGGCGTGCCGGTGCCGCCGACGGAGGACTCCCAGCCGTGCACGACCGGCTACGTCCCTCCGGCAAAGCGCCGGCTGCCGTCCGAGCTCGCCTACCCGCCACTGCGCTACGACGCGTACTGCAAGGAGCCGAGCAGCTCGAGCGTCGGTCCGCGGGGGGCGCGACAGGCGCCCGAGCCGGACGGCAAGCGGCTGGCCGACGAGCCGTCGTACAAGAACAACGACGGCTTCCCGCACCCCTCGCCGTCGCCGGCGATCCAGCCCTCGGGTACGACGGAACCGGGCACGACCCTGTCGGGTCCGGGGACCGGCGGCTACGTTCTAGCCTCGACCGGCGGTCAGCGAGAGCCTGGGGGGAACGAGTCGTGGAGGGCGCTGATCCTCGGCCCGTTGAGCTGAGCCAGCCGACGCCCACCGAGCCGGCCCCCACCGAGCCCGTCCGTCGCGCACTCGGCCTGGTGATCGCGCTGGTCCTGCTGCTGCTCGCCCTGCTCGGCGGTGTCGGCTGGCTGGTCCAGGACGCGCGGACCGTGCGGCAGCGCGACGACGCGCGGCAGGCCGCCCTGCAGGCGGCGCGGCAGCAGGCCGTCAACCTCACGACCATCAGCTACGAAACGGCCGACCACGACCTCGCCCGCATCATCGCGGCGGCGACGGGCACGTTGAAGACGCAGTTCGAGGCGCAGCGCACGCAGTTCCCCACTGTCCTGAAGCGCGACAAGTCCGTCTCCGTCGGCACCGTCCTCGCTGCCGGGGTCGCGTCGCAGTCCAGCAGCACCGTCGAGGCCCTCGTCGCGGTGGATGCCTCGGTGTCCAACGCGGCGAGCGCGAAGGCGGGCAGCGGCAAGCTGGTGAAGCACTACCGGATGGACATGAAGCTGATCCGCGTCGGCGGCCGATGGCTCGTCAGTCAGGTCGCGTTCGCAGGGCTGCCGCAGTGAGCGGCCGGCACAGCCGCGGGCGCGGTGCGGCCCGCACGCCGGTCGCGCTGGTCGCGGTGCTCGCCGCGCTCTGCCTCGCGGCAGCGGCCGCGGCGGGCGTGCTGGCGTGGAACCGCCACGTCCACGCCGCTGACGAGCGCGCCCGCACCCAGGCGGTGAGCGCGGCCCGGGTCGCCGCGGGCGACATCCTCGGCTACGACTACCGCTCGGTGGAGCAGTCGATCCGCCGGGCCCGCTCGGAGACGACCGGTGCGTTCCGCAAGCAGTACGACAGCACCGCCTCCGTGCTCCTGCCGCAGTCCAAGCAGCTGAAGGCGATCGTCCAGGCCACGGTGGGATCGGCCGCGGTCATGAGCGCGTCGGGGGACCGGGTGGTCGTGCTGCTGTTCGTGGACCAGGCGACCGTGAAGCAGCAGCCCGGTGCGAAGACGCCGGAGACGCGGATCGACCAGAGCCGGGTGCGCATGACGATGACGCACACCGGCGGCCACTGGCTGGTCTCGGAGCTCGCCGCCCTGTGACTTCGCTCGGGTAGATCGCCCGGACTTGCCCCGGTAACCCCCCGAAAATGGTCCTTTTGGACCTGGCAGGCCCGCCTGTGCCCGGGTGAGACTTCGCAGGACCGCAGCCCACGTTCGACGGAGGACTCATCGCCACCCGACTGACCGGCCGTCGCCGGGCGCTCATCGCTGCGGCTGCCGCCGGGCTCTGCGGCCTGGCGGTGCTGCCGGCTGCCGCCGCGACCCCTGCCGCCGCGACCCCTGCGGCCGCGACCCCCGGCGGCAAGATCCGGCACGAGGCGGCGGTGCACCACGACCGCTCGGCTGCCCTGCGCACCATGAAGCCGGCCGCCTGGACCCCCCGCGGTGAACATGCGGAGACCGCGCTGCCCACGCTGGCCACCGGTGTCGCCGACCCGGTCCAGCAGACCACGCAACCGCGGGCAGCGGCGCCCCTGGCGTCGACGTTCGAGGGTGTCGGTGACGGCTTCGTCGGACCGCAGGGGCCCTTCACCGTCTTGTCCTCGCCGCCGGACACCATCGGGGCGGTCGGACCCAACGACTACGTCTCACTCGTCAACACCAGCTTCGCCGTACTGAGCAAGACCGGTTCGGTGCGCTACGGGCCGGTGCAGACCAACACGCTGTGGAGCGGGTTCGGTGGCGCGTGCCAGAACCGCAACGACGGCGACGGCGTCGTCCGTTACGACGCCCTCGCCAACCGGTGGGTCTTCACGCAGTTCACGGCCGTGGCCGCGCCCGCGCCGGCACCGCCGTTCCTGGAGTGCGTCGCGATCTCCACGGGACCCGACCCGACCGGCAGCTACTACCGGTATGCCTTCGGCTACAACGACTTCCCCGACTACCCCAAGCTCGGGATCTGGCCGGACGCCTACTACCTGACGTTCAACATGTTCGCGGACACCGTGGCCGCCCCGTTCCTGGGCGCCCAGACCTGCGCCTATGACCGCACCCGGATGCTCGCCGGCCTGACCGCGACGCAGCAGTGCTACATGACCACGTCGGCCTACGGCGGGGTGCTGGCGGCGGACCTCGACGGCACGCGGGCACCTCCGGTGGGGGAGCCCAACCTCCAGGTCGCCCTCGGCGCGACGGGGACGACGCTCGCCTACTGGCGCTTCTCACCCAACTTCACGGATCCGACGCAGACGCAGTGGTCGGGCCCCAGCCCCTTCACGCTGACGGTCGCCGGTTGGTCACCCGCCTGCGGGGGCGGTATCTGCGTGCCACAGGCGGGGACGACGACCAAGCTGGACGGTCTCGGCGACCGGCTGATGTACCGCCTCGCCTACCGCAACTTCGGCGATCACGAGTCGCTCGTGGTCAACCACAGCGTCCTGCAGGGCGTGAGCGGCGTGGCGATCCGCTGGTACGAGCTCAGGCTCTCCGGCCCGGCGAGCGCTCCGGTCCCCGTCGTCTTCCAGCAGGGGACGTTCGCCCCGACGACCGACTACCGCTGGATGGGCAGTCTCGCCCAGGACAGCGCGGGCGACATGGCTCTCGGATACAGCCGGTCATCGGCAACGACCAATCCCTCGATCTACTACACGGGCCGCCTCGCGGACGACCCGAGCGGCACGATGACGCAGACCGAGACCGAGCTCGTGACGGGTGCCGGCTCGCAGACGAAGCAGAGGGGCCAGCCGGCCCTGACGCGTTGGGGCGACTACTCGTCGATGACGGTGGACCCCACCGACGACTGCACGTTCTTCTACACCTCGGAGTACATCCCTCTCAACGGCGCCTTCAACTGGCGCACCCGGATCGGGTCGTTCCGCTTCCCGTCCTGCGCGTCGTTCTCGCTGAGCGCGACGCCGAGTGGCACGACGCTGCCCGTAGGCGGCTCTGCGAGTGACACGGCGACGGTGACGGTCGCGGCGCTGACCGCCAGTCCGGGTCCCGTCGCGCTGACGGCGAGCGGGCTCCCGGCCGGTGCGACGGCCGCCTTCACGCCCGCCACCGTCACGCCCGGACAGACGTCGACCCTGACCGTCGGTACGACGGCCTCCACGCCCGTCGGCACCTATCCCCTGACCGTCACGGGGACCGCCGGCACCGAGCAGCACACGGCGATCTACACGCTGCGCGTCGTCCAGCCCACGCCTCCGTCGTTCACCGCGAGCAGCCCGCCGCCGGCTGCGATCACCGGCATGCCGTACTCCTACGCGTTTGCGGCCAGCGGCGAGCCCGCACCGGGCTTCGCCCTGTCGAGTGGTGCGCTGCCACCCGGCCTGACGCTGTCCCCCGCCGGCCAGCTCAGCGGCACCCCGACGGCAGCCGGCAGCTACGACTTCGTCGTGACCGCTTCCAACGGCGTGCTCCCGGACGCAGCGACCGCGACCCTCACGGTCGTGGTCTCGCAGGCGGTCGCGCCGCTGCTGACAGCCGCCACGCCGCCGGCGACGGCAACCTTCGGCGCGGCGTACACCTACACCTACACCGCCAGTGGCAACCCGAGCCCGACGTTCGCCGTCACCTCGGGCACGCTGCCGGCGGGCCTCGCCCTCGACGCGGCGAGCGGTGACCTGTCGGGCAGCCCGACTGCGACCGGCCCGTTCACCTTCGCGGTCACCGCGAGCAACGGTGTCGCACCCAGCGACACAGCTGCCCCGACGACCGTGACGGTCAACCGCCCGCCCGCGTTCACCGCGAGCAGCCCACCGACCACGGCGACGGTCGGGACGGCCTACTCCTACACCTTCGCTGCCGCGGGCTACCCGGCACCGACCTTCGCGGTCAGCACGGGATCGCTTCCCGCCGGGCTCTCGCTCGCCGCCACGGGTCTGCTGTCCGGCACCCCGACCGCCCCCGGCGCCAGCACGTTCACCGTGACGGCCACGAACGGCGTCAGTCCCGACGCGACCTCTCCCGCGCGCACGATCACGGTGACCGCGCCGGCACCACCCCCGCCGCCCCCGCCTCCTCCTCCGCCGCCGCCTCCGCCGCCGCCTCCGCCGGCTGACTCGCCGTCGCCGAGCGACTCGCCCTCGGCGTCGTCCTCGCCGACGACGAGCCCGACGCCCACCGCACCCGTCATACCGGCGACCACCGCTCCGCCGGCAAGCGTGGGGACGTGCCCGTCCAATGCCGTCCTGACGCTGCTCGACGGCCCGAGCGTCAGCGGTGCGGCCGTGCGCGTGCGCGTCACCGGAACACCGGGCGACACCGTCGAGATCACCGGCTACAGCCGGCCGACGCTGACAGCAACGCGCATGCGCGCCCCCCTCGCCGTCCCTTCCACCGGCGTCCTGGACTACGTCTTCCGGCCGACGACCAACACCCGCCTCTACGCCATGAGCGCGCACTGTGACGGGTCCACCGTTGCGATGGTCGTGTCGCCGCGGATCACCCTGGCGGCACGGCGCACCGCGGCCCGCGTCTACGCCTTCACCGGCACGGTCGCTCCCGCAGCGGTCAGCGAGGGCCGACAGGTGACGCTCTTCTACCGGAGTGGAGCAGGGGCCGTACGGAAGGCCACAGCGCTGGTGCGTACGGGCCGCTACACGATGACGGTGCGGTTCGCGGGCACCGGCGTGCTCGCGTTCTTCGCGACGCTCCCGGCCAACGCGACCAACGCCGCGGGGTCGAGCGCGGTTGGGACCGCACCGCTCAGCGTCCGCATCCTCTGACAGCAGTCAGAGCGGGGTGGCGTCAGAGCGGGGTGGCGTCAGAGCGCCTTGGCAGCCGCGAGCAGCTCGGCGACCGCAGCCGGGAAGCCGTCGGCGATCTCCCACAGGTCGGGAACGAGGTCGGGACAGCCGAGCAGCCCGACGTCGAGGTTCCCCATGTTGGACAGCACGGTGATGTTGAGCCCCGCCCCGGGCAGCAGCGGGCCGAACGGGAAGACCGCGTCGACCCTGGCGCCCGCGCAGTAGAGCGGGATCGGCGGCCCCGGCATGTTGGACACGACCAGGCTCTGCAGCGGCGGGTGGAGCCGGGACAGGCCAAGGCTGTCGTAGAGCTTGGAGCCGGTGACCACGAGGAGCGGCGGCACCAGCTCCGCGACGTCGCTGATCGATTCGGTGCCGAGGGCGTCGATCATCCCCTTGCTGTTGCGGCTGAACTCCGCGACCTCACCGAGCTGCTGCACCGGGTCGGCGGTGAGCACCGGGAGCGGCACGAGCAGGGCGGAGATCTTGTCCGTGCCCTCGACGGCACCCGCGCCGATGTTCATCGGCACGCTCGCGACGAGGGGCTTGCTCGGGAGGGCGTCGCGCTTGACGAGGTAGCTGCGCAGCGACTGCGTGACAGCCGCGAGCACGACGTCGTTCACCTTCGTGCCGAACGCGTCCTTGACCGTCTTGATGTCGGCGAAGTCGACCTTCGTGAAGGCGGCCTCCCGTGACTCCGTCAGCCGGCCGTTGATGTAGTCGACCTTGGGAGCGGTGAAGGGCAGCGTGACGGGGGACCGCTTGGTGACCGCGCGACCGACCATGCCGCCCATCTGCCCGAGCCTCTTCGTCGAGCCGACCAGCACCTGTGCGCCGCGAACCGGTCGGCGCGCGGTGTTGAGGGCGGCCCGCGCGACGAGCGAGACCGTTGACGGCTGCGACTCCTCGCGCGCCGGCGGTGGGGGCTCGATGTCGCGACCCTCCGGCCCGAAGTCGAGCAGGTGCGCCATCATGTCGGCCCCGGCCGCGCCGTACAGCGTGGAGTGGTGCATCTTCGCGACGAGCGCGACCTGGCCCGTCGCCAGGCCCTCGACGAGCCAGAGCTCCCACAGCGGCCGGTGGCGGTCGAGCAGCTCCGACCCGATCTCTCCGACCAGCCGGCCCAGCGCGTGCAGGTCACGCGTTCCGCCGAGGGTGACGCGGTGCAGATGGGCATCGAGGTCGACGCCGGCGTCGTGGATCCAGTACGGGTGGTCCATGTGCAGCGGCACCTGCACGAGCCGACGCTCGAACGCCGGCAGCAGGTGGATCCGCTCCTCGAGGACCTCCCGGAACCGCTCGACCGAGAAGCGTCCCTCCGAGCCGGCCGCGTCGAAGAGCATCACGCCGAGGACGTGCTGCGGCACGGTGGGCGACTCGATGTAGAGGAACGACGCGTCCATCGCCGACAGCTGGTCCATCACGTCACCGACTTCGCTGCGTGCTCCTTGGCCCAGCGGTAGTCCGCCTTGCCGGCCGGCGAGCGCACGATCGCGTCGACGAGCACGAGGTCGCGCGGCACCTTGTAGCCGGCGACGGATCCGCGCACGTGCTCCTGGAGGGTCGCGAGGTCGAGCGACGCACCAGGAGCGGGCTGTACGACGGCGACGACGCGCTCGCCCCACCGCTCGTCCGGGACCCCGACGACGAGGGCGTCCTCTACCGCCGGGTGCGCCTTGATGGGCTCCTCGACCTCTTCGGGGTAGACCTTCTCGCCGCCGGTGTTGATGCACTGCGAGCCGCGACCGAGCATCTTCACGGTGCCGTCGCTCTCGAGCATCGCCTCGTCGCCGGTCAGTGCCCAGCGCACCCCGTCGACCTCGACGAAGGTCGCGGCGCTCTTCTCCGGGTCGTTGTGGTACCTCAGCGGGACGTGCCCGCGCCGGGCGACCCGGCCGGTCCGGCCGTCGCCGGGTGACAGCGGCCGGCCGTCGGCATCGAGCACGGCGGTGTGCTCGTTGAGCTGGAAGGTCGCGCCCCCCTGACCGCCCTTCATGCCGAGGACGCCGGTCTCGGAGGAGCCGAGGGAGTCGACGAGCATCCGGCCCGGCAGCAGGGCGTTGAGCCGGTCCTTCGTGTGCTGCGACAGCGGCGCGCCGCTCGACGCGACCACCCAGAGCCCGTCGGTCTCGTGCGTGCCCGGGTTCTGCTCGATCTCGTCGAGCAGCGGCTTCGTCATCGCGTCGCCCACCAGCACGATGTTGAAGACCTTCTCGCGGGCGATGGTCTCCCACACGTCGGCCGGGTCGAAGCGGCCGCCCGGCATGAGTACGACGACTCCGCCGGTGAAGAGCTGGTGGAACGTCAGCCAGTGCGCGGCCGCGTGCATGAGCGGAGGAGCGGCGAGGGCGACGATGCCGTTGTCGGGCAGCCGCTCGGCGAGCTCCTTCGGGCCGCTGACGTAGTCGCCGCCCTGGGTGAGGTCGCCGCCTCCCATCGCCGACTTGAAGATGTCCTCGTGCCGCCAGACCACGCCCTTCGGCATGCCCGTCGTGCCGCCGGTGTAGATCAGGTAGAGGTCGTCACTCGAGCGCCCGTCGACCACCGGCCGCTCGGAGTCCGCTGCCGCGAGCACGTCGTCGTACGACTCCGCTCCGGCGGGTGCCGCGACGTCGGTGCCGTCCTCGACGGTCAGCAGCGCCCGCAGGGGCTGGTCGAGGGACTGCGCGACCCGATCCCCGAAACCGCGACCGTGGATCAGCGCCACGATGCCGGAGTCCTCGTAGAGGTAGCGCAGCTCGCGCTCGACGTAGCGGTAGTTGATGTTGACCGGGACCGCGCGCAGCTTGAACGCCGCGAGCATCCCCTCGACGTACTCGCTGCCGTTGGCGAGCTGCAGCCCGACGCCGTCGCCGGGCCCGACGCCGCGCTCGGCAAGGGCGTTGGCGAGCCGGTTGGCCCGCTCGTCCAGCTGGCGGTGGGTCAGCCGCCGGTCACCGCAGACGAGCGCCTCGCGGTCCGGGGCGGCGTCGGCGACGGCCTCGTAGAGGTCGGCAAGGTTGAAGCCCCCCGCGTTCGTCGTCATGCCGCCGACTCTAGGAGCAGCCGGCCCGCGAGGCTGGACAGGGACGACGACCGCAGGAAGGAGCGCACCTGGTCCGCCTCCAACCCGTTGGTCAGGTAGCAGAAGGAGAGCCCGGTGTCGGGATCGGCCCAGGCGACCTGACCACTCGCACCGGCCGCACCGAACGTCCGGGGACCCACGCTGCGGCCGAGGGCGTCGCGCATCGCCGCATGGCCGTCATCGCCGGCGATGACGAGCCCGAGCGACCGGTTCGCGGCGACCTTGGTCCACGGGTCCGGCAGCGCGTTGCGGATGTGGGAGGTGGCGTCGGCGAGGACCGCGGGGTCCCACAGCCGGCCGGGGTTGTGCAGGAAGGCCTGGTACAGCAGCGCGATGTCGCCGGCGGTCGAGACGGCACCGGCGCCGGGTACGCCGACGGCGCGGACTTCCGGTCGGCCCATCTCGAGCAGCCCGTCGAGAGTCACGACGACAGGGGCCGTCGCGTCGGCCGGTTCGTCCGCACCGACCGCGACGACGTCGAGGATGTCGCCCTGGTCCGGCACGGGCACGCCGAGCCGCAGCCGCTGCAGTCCCAGCGGTGCGAGCACGCGATCCGCGACGAGCGACCGGTAGTCGGTCCCGGTCGCCTGCCCGAGCAGCTCCGCGACGACCCAGTGGCCGGCTGTGGGGGAGTACTCCGTGCGCGTGCCCGGCTCGGACTGCAGCTGCCACTGCGCGAACCATGCCGTCCGGCCCTCCGACGTCGCACCGTCCAGGGGCGGCAGTGGTGCACGGGGGAAGCCGGCGGTGTGGGTGAGCAGGTGCTCGAGCGTCACCTGGTCGAAACCCGGCCTGGCGAACGACGGCACGTGCTCGCAGACGCGCGTGTCCGGCCGGAGGGCACCGTCGGCGAGGGCGACCCACACCGCTGCGGCGATCAGGGCCTTGGTGACGGAGAAGGTCAAGTAGCGGCTGTCATCCGTCGCGGCACCGAGGGTCGCCAGGTGGACGAGCTCTCCGTCGCGTGCGACGGCCAGCTGGCACGAGGGCAGCCGGCCCTCGTCGACCTCCCGCGACGCGCGTCCGAGGAGGGCGGATAGACGCTCCTCCTGTACGGCGGTTGTCACAGGGGCAGAATGCCGCACACGGGACGTGCCGACGGCGGCGCGGTCCCGCTCAGCGGGAGGAGGCCGCCATGGCCGAGCGCCTCCCCGGCGTCGACGCGGGCTTCCTCTACATGGAGACGCCCACCCAGCACATGCACACGCTGAAGGTGGCGTTCCTCGACGTCTCCGCGGCGCCCGGGGGCTACAGCTACGACGCGTTCGCTGCCGGCCTGGGGGAGCGGCTGCACCTGCTGCCGCCGTTCCGGCGCCGCCTGCGCTCGGTGCCGTTCCAGCTGCACCACCCGGTCTGGGTCGAGGACGAGCCCGTCGACGTGGCGGCGCACCTGCGTCGTGTCGTCGTACCGGCTCCGGGCACGTCGCGCGAGGTCGAGCAGGTCATCGGTCAGGTCGCCAGCACCCCTCTCGACCGGCGCCGGCCGCTGTGGGAGATCTCGGTGCTCGAAGGGCTGGCCGACGGAACCATCGGCGTCGTCGCGAAGATCCACCACTCGGTGGCTGACGGAGCGGCTGCGTCCGCGCTGCTGGCCAACGTCATGGACACCGAGCGGCCGCTGGAGCTGCCCGCGTGGGAGCTGGAGCCGGCACCCGAGCCGCGCGAGCTGGTCCGGCATGCGATCCGCGACCAAGGCCGGCAGCTGCTCCACCTGCCGGCCCTCCTGGTGCGCACCCTGCGCAGCGTCCTGCTCCTGGTACGACGGCGGCGGGACATGCCGGTGATCCCGCCGCGGCCCATCCTCGACACCCCGCGGGTCTCGTTCAACGGAGCCATCACGGCGCGCCGCTCGTTCGCGACGACCTCCCTGTCGCTGGCTGACGTGCGGGCCGTTCGGGCCGCGACCGGCGTGACGTTCAACGACGTCGTACTCGGCGTCGTCGCAGGTGGGCTCTGCAGCTGGCTGGAGCAGAAGGGCGAGCGACCGTCGAGCTCGCTGACGGCCGGCGTGCCGGTCGCGACGGATCGTGCGGGCGGTGTTGCGCGGCTCGCGGGCAACCGGGTGTCCAACATGTTCACGTCGCTCTGCACCGACATCGAAGACCCGGTGAAGCGGCTGCACGCGATCGCGGAGGTGACGGCGCAGGCCAAGGTGATGCAGGAGACCCTCGGTCTGAAGATGCTCGAGGACTGGGTGCAGTACACGCCCCCGGCCGCCTTCAGCTTCTTCATGCGGGCCTACTCGCGGCTGCGCGGCGCAGACCACCACCGCGCGCCGTTCAACGTCGTCGTCTCCAACGTCCCCGGGCCGAGCGAGCCCGTGACAGTCGGCGGTGCGCGGCTGACCGACCTCTACTCCGTGGGCCCGATCCTCGAAGGGATCGGGCTCAACATCACCGTGTGGTCCTACCTCGACCGCCTCAACTTCTCCGCCCTCGCCTGCCCGGACACCCTGCCCGACCTGCCGGGGCTGGTGCAGCACCTGCGGCCCGCGCTGGCCGAGCTGTCCGCCGCGACCGGCGCGCCCGGGTAGGCGGTTCCACCTGATCGGATCCGACAGGCGTAGGGTCGCGACCAAGCGCTTGCTTGCCTGACCCGCAAGGACCGGAGGTGCTGTGGATCGCCGAGCTCTAGCCGCCCGCGCGCTCAGCCGCATGCTCGCTGCTCCGCAGCCCGCTGCCGACCTGCCGGAAGGCAGGATGGTCGACCTGCCGGGCCGCGGCCGCACCTTCGTCGTCGACGTCCCGGGGCCCCCCGGCGCGCCCACGCTGATCCTGCTCCACGCGCTCGGCTGCACGGGCTACCTGAGCTGGTTCCCGTCGATCCTGGTGCTCGCGCAGGACTACCGCGTCGTCGTCCTGGACCAGCGCTGGCACGGTCGGGGCATCCGCTCCAAGAAGTTCCGGCTGAAGGACTGCGCCGACGACGTGGCCGCCCTCGCCGACGTGCTCGGCATCGACCAGTTCGTACCCGTCGGCTACTCGATGGGCGGCCTCGTCGCACAGCTCGTGTGGCAGCGCCACCCGCACCGGGTCGAGGGACTGGTGCTCTGCGCGACCGCCCGCAACTTCCGCGGTGCGCGAAGGGAGAAGTTCTTCTTCCCCCTGATGACCGCGGCGATGGTCCCGCTGTCGCCCTACGTCAGGAAGCGCGTCGACCAGCTCGCCTTGACGCTGCCCGAGGTGCCCTGTCCGCCGGCGGAGTCGGTGCGCAACTGGGGGCTGTCGGAGTTCCGCAGCACGAGTGCCTGGTCGATGCCCGCCGTCCTGCGGGAGCTGGGCCGCTTCAACTCGGCGCCGTGGATAGGCGAGGTCTCGGTCCCGGCCGCGGTCGTGGCGACGACCAAGGACCACACGATCCCCGTACGCCGGCAGCACCGCCTCGCCGCCGCCATACCCGGCGCGACGGTCCACGAGGTCAACGCCGGCCACGCCGCGCTGGTGCTGAAGGCCGAGGCCTTCGTGCCCGCACTGGTCGAGGCGTGCGGCTCCGTCGCCGACCGGCTCGCCGCGCGACGCCTGACGGCGAGCGGGTGACGTGACCACCGCCCAGGCCGTCGCGGACCCTCGCATCGCGGGCGCGGTCCTCGGGCGCGCCTTCATGACCGACCCTGTCTTCGGCTGGCTCCTCCACGGCCGCACCGGGCTCCAGCAGCGGCTGACCCTGGTCTTCGAGTCGTTCGCCGCCGGCGCGCTGCCGAAGCAGGACGCGCAGGTTCTCGTGACCGAGGAGCGCACCGCCGCGTCGATCTGGCTGCCGCCCGGCCACTGGAAGACCTCGACCGCCGACCTCGTGCGGCAGGGCCCGAAGTTCGTCCGCGGCCTGGGGTCGCGCACGCCGCGGGCGCTCGGCCTGCTGACGCGGATCGAGAAGCACCACCCGGCGGAGCCGCACTGGTACCTCGAGGCGATCGGGACCGTTCCCGAGGCCCGCGGTCAGGGGATCGGCCCGAGGGTGCTCCTGCCCGTGCTCGACCGCTGCGACGCCGAGGGCGTGCCGGCCTACCTCGAGAGCTCCAACCCCCGCAACATCGCGTTCTACGAGCGGCACGGCTTCGTGAAGCGCCCGCTGTTCCCGCTCCCCGACGGCTGCCCCGTCATCACGCCGATGTGGCGCGATCCCCGGTAGCAAGCCGCAGCTGCGCGCGTCACGTGCCGCGACGGACTGCTCTCACGGCTAGCAGGATCACCAGCACCGCGACGGTGACGGCGAGCGAGTAGTGGTCGAACGTGTGCAGCAGGCGCAATGCGGGCCGTCCTATCGCCCAGCCCAGGCCGACGAGGACGGTGGTCCACAGCAGCGTCCCCACGACGTCGCCGATGGTGAACACCGCGAGCGTCATGCCGCTCGCGCCGCAGAGGAGATAGGTCGCGGGGTTCGGTAGCGGCAGGAAGTAGGCAACTGCGAGGGCGACGACTCCGCGTCGCGCGACCCACGCCTCCGTGCGCGCCAGCCGCCGACGAGCCCGCGGGGTGCGCACGAATCGCGAGAGCACCTCATTGCCCCACAGGCGGCCGGCCCACCACAGAGCCACGTCGTACAGCACGATCCCCACGAGCGGAGCGAGGAGCACCAGCACCAAGGGGGCGTGCCCTGTCCTTGCCTCGGCGCCACCGATGACGATGGAAGCGACGTTGCCGGAGAGGGCCTCGAGCAGCAGTGCGTGGTGCGCAAGCAGCGTCGGCGTCAGAAGGCTGAAGACGTACGTCGCCAGGAGACCCGCCAGGATCGCGGCAGCACAGGCCCGAGATGCCGGGCGCGCCCTGTGCAACGACTCCCGCAGCGACCGCATCGTGCGAACCAGGCTAGGGCCAGAGCCAGCTACCGCGGACCGCGCTAGCCAGGGAAGAGCTTCCAGCGCCCCTCGGAGATGACCTCGACCGTGCTGCCGCTCACGGCGATGGCAGTCTGGTCGTCCATCGCGTAAGCGGGCCCCCCGATCTCGGCGGCCCAGCGCTCCGCATCAGCGAGGGTGTTGTCGGGGAAGCCGTCAAGGTGCGGGAAGATCGAGAAGTCGACGATGCCCAGAGTGCGGTCGCCGCGCGCGGACTGCCACCGGACGAAGTCGGCGCCGATGCGGGGCGTCAGCACCATGCTCCCGGCACTCACCCCCACCCACACGGTTTCAGGCAACGACGGCAGGAGATCGGCCAAGCCGGACTCCCGCATCCAGTGGCACAGGTACGTCGCGTCTCCGCCATCGACCAGAAGCACGTCGGCATCTCGCACCCACGGGACCCACCGCTCCGCACCGATGGTGGTCAGCGCGGTCAGCTCGAGGACGCCCAGCGACTTCCACGGCAAGGCGGTCATTCCGCCCCATGGCGGGATGCCGCTGACGAAGCCGCGCACGGAGACCGGCCCACATACGGGGTGACCCCACTGCGCGGTCGGGATGCAGAGGGCGTTGCAGTCGGCGATCGGCCTGCCCAGCAGGTCGACGAGGGCATCTTTGATGCTCTGGTTGGTGACGCCGCCGGAGGTGAGGAGCAGCCTCACGGTCGCCGACCGTCCGTTGAGAGCCGATGTCCCCGTCCACTTCTCGAAGATGCGCGCACAGCAGCGAACGTAGCGAGCGCACAGGCGGCAGCGTCGGGCGGGAGATCACTCCCAGCGGAAGAAGCGGCCGGCGGCGGCGAGAGCGGCGACGGACCAGGCACCCAGAGCCAGTACGTCGCGCAGCGGAAGGCCTCTGCCGTGCTGCAGGACCGCGCGAAGCCCGTCCGCCAGGGCGGCGGTCGGGAGCAGACGCACGACGGGCTCGGTGCCGCCGAAGTGCGACAGCGGGAAGAGCACCCCGCCGAGGACGAGCAGGAGGAACCACAGCAGGTTGGCGGCCGCGAGGGTCGTCAGGCCGCGCAGCGTGCCGCCGAGCAGCAGGCCGAGACCGCTGAAGGCGGCGGTGCCGAGGGCGACGAGCAGCAGCACAGCCACGACCGAGCCGTGCGGGTGCCAGCCGAGCAGCCGGCCGACGACGGCGATCAGCGACAGCTGCAGCACCTCGACAGCGAGGACGGCCAGGGTCTTGGCGCCGAGCAGCACCGACCGCGGGAGCGGCGTGGCGCCCAGGCGCTTGAGCACGCCGTACTGTCGCTCGAAGCCGACCCCGATCGCCTGACCCGTGAACGCGGTCGACATGACGGCGAGCGCCATCACCCCGGGGACGAAGAAGCCGACGCGGTCGTGACCGGTGGGCACGGTGACGAACGACGCCTTGCTCAGCACCAGCAGGAGCCCGAGCGGGATGACCAGCGTCAGCAGGATCTGCTCGCCGTTGCGCAGCAGCAAGGTGAGCTCGGCGCGGGTCTGGGACGCCAGCATCCGCGAGAACGGCGCCGCACCCGGTCGAGGTGACAGGGCGCCCGGCGCCCACGCGGTCATGTCCGTGCCTCGCGTCCGGTGAGCTCGAGGAAGACGTCCTCGAGCGACCGCGACCGCAGCCCCTCGGCCATCACGCCCTGGCGTGCGCACCACGCGGTCACGTCAGCGAGCAGCTGCGGGTCGACCCGACCGGCGACGACGTAGTGGCCGGGCTTCTCCTCGCGGCTCCCGTCGAGGCCGGTCAGGTCCAGCCCTGGAGTGGCCCGGAACCGCAGCTCTCCCTGCGACCGCGTCAGCTCTGCCACGGACCCGGCCGCGACGACCCGACCGTGGTCGATCACGACGACGTCGTCGGCGAGGCGCTCGGCCTCATCCAGCAGGTGCGTGGTCAGGACCACGCTGACGCCGTCCGACCGGAGCGCCTCGACGAGCTCCCACGTCGCGTGCCGGGCCTGCGGGTCGAGCCCCGCCGTCGGCTCGTCGAGGAAGACCAGCTCGGGTCGGCCGACGATCGCCATGGCCAGCGAGAGCCGCTGCTGCTGCCCGCCGGACAGGCGCCGGTACGACGTACGCCGGACGTCCGTGAGCGCCAGCCGGTCGAGCAGGGCGGCGACGTCGAGCGGGGCGGCGGCGTAGGACGCGACCAGCCGGAGCATCTCCTCGGCCCGCAGGCCCGGGTAGGCGCCGCCGGCCTGCGGCATGACACCCACCCGCGGCCGCAGGGTCCGGTCCGTGGGCGCCAGTCCCAGCACCCGGACCGTCCCCGCATCGGGGCGGCGGAAGCCCTCGCAGATCTCCACCGTGGTCGTCTTGCCCGCCCCGTTGGGCCCCAGCAGGGCCAGGACGGTCCCGGGCCGCAGCGTGAGGGACAGCCCGTCGACCACGGGCCGGCCGGCGTACCGCTTCACCAGACCCGCCACCTCGAGCGCAGGGCCTTGGAGCGCTGGGGCGGCCATGCGCCCAACCCTACGGAGGCGCGCCGGGACCCCCGGGTTCGACGTCCGGCAGCAATTAGGCGACACTGTTGTTGTGAAAAGCGTGAGCACCCTGCCGAGCGTGGACGGGCGGACCCGTGACCGGGTCCGCACGCTGCTGCTCGACCTGGGGCCCAGCACCGCGGCCACGCTCGCCGAGCGCACCGGTCTGACCGTCGCCGCCGTACGCCGGCACCTCGACGCCCTGCTGGCCGACGGGACCATCACGACCCGCACACCCCGCCTGCGCGAGGTCAAGCGGGGCCGCCCCGCGCGGCTCTACGCGCTCACCGAGGCCGGCCACGCCGCCGGTCCGAGCGCCTACGACGACCTCGCGACCAGCGCGCTGCGGTTCATGGGGACCGACGCGGTCGAGGTGTTCGCCCAGACCCGGGCCGCCGACCTCGAGGCCCGCTACGCCGAGGTCGCCGGCGCCGAGGACCGGCCGGCTGCGCTCGCCGAGGCGCTGTCGAAGGACGGCTACGCCGCGACGACCCACGAGCAGGGCAGCGGTATCCAGCTCTGCCAGCACCACTGCCCGGTGCAGCACGCCGCCACGGAGTTCCCCCAGCTGTGCGATGCCGAGACCGCGGCCCTCGGCCGTCTCCTCGGCGTGCACGTCCAGCGACTCGCGACCATCGCCCACGGCGACGGCGTGTGCACGACGTTCATCCCTACCGGAAGGCCCACGTCATGACGACGACCCCCGACCAGCTCGAGGGGCTTGGCACCTACAAGTTCGGCTGGGCCGACTCCGACGTGGCCGGCGCCGCGGCGAAGCGCGGGCTCAA
This sequence comes from Frankiales bacterium, assembly GCA_025465135.1. GTDB lineage: Bacteria > Actinomycetota > Actinomycetes > Mycobacteriales > SCTD01 > RYN-124. The sequence goes on from JAODNA010000223.1 coordinate 38,378, forward strand.
CGAGGACGTCGTGCGCGACATCTCGGAGAAGAAGGGCGAGCCGCAGTGGATGCTCGACCTGCGGCTCAAGGGGCTCAAGCTCTTCACCAAGAAGCCCATGCCGACGTGGGGCTCCGATCTGTCGGGCATCGACTTCGACAACATCAAGTACTTCGTCCGGTCGAGCGAGAAGCAGGCGCAGACCTGGGACGACCTGCCCGCCGACATCAAGAACACCTACGACAAGCTCGGCATCCCTGAGGCGGAGAAGCAGCGCCTCGTGGCCGGTGTCGCGGCCCAGTACGAGTCAGAGGTCGTCTACCACTCGATCCGCCAGGACCTCGAGGAGAAGGGCGTGCTCTTCCTCGACACGGACACCGCGCTGCGCGAGCAGCCGGAGATGTTCCGCGAGTACTTCGGCAGCGTCATCCCGGTGGGCGACAACAAGTTCGCCGCGCTCAACACCGCGGTCTGGTCGGGCGGCTCGTTCATCTACGTGCCGCCGGGCGTCAAGGTCGACATCCCGCTGCAGGCCTACTTCCGCATCAACACCGAGAACATGGGCCAGTTCGAGCGGACCCTGATCATCGCCGACGAGGGCTCGTCCGTGCACTACGTCGAAGGCTGTACGGCGCCGATCTACAGCAGCGACTCGCTGCACTCCGCCGTTGTCGAGATCATCGTGAAGAAGGACGCCCACGTCCGCTACACGACGATCCAGAACTGGTCCAACAACGTCTACAACCTCGTCACCAAGCGCACCGCGGTCCACGAGGGCGGCCGGATGGAGTGGATCGACGGCAACATCGGCTCCAAGGTCACGATGAAGTACCCCGCCTGCTACCTGCTCGGCGAGCGCGCCTCGGGCGAGACGCTGTCGGTCGCCTTCGCCGGCCCGGGGCAGCACCAGGACGCCGGCGCGAAGATGGTCCACGCGGCGCCGTTCACGACCAGCAACATCGTGTCGAAGTCGGTCGCCCGCGGCGGTGGACGCACGTCGTACCGCGGTCTGGTGCAGGTGCAGGAAGGCGCGCACGGCAGCAAGGCCAACGTGAAGTGCGACGCCCTGCTCGTCGACACGATCAGCCGCAGCGACACCTACCCCTACGTCGACGTCCGCGAGGACGACGTTTCGATGGGCCACGAGGCGACGGTCAGCAAGGTCGGCGAGGACCAGCTCTTCTACCTGATGAGCCGCGGCCTGGCCGAGGACGAGGCGATGGCGATGGTCGTGCGCGGCTTCGTCGAGCCGATCGCCCGCGAGCTGCCGATGGAGTACGCGC
>JAODNA010000227.1 GCA_025465135.1 Frankiales bacterium
ATCCGGTCGGTCCAGTCGACGAAGAAGATCACGCGCGCGATGGAGCTCATCGCCGCGTCGCGCATCGCCAAGGCGCAGGCCGCGGTCAACGCGTCCAAGCCCTACGCGCGCGAGATCACCAAGGTGATCTCGGCTCTCGCGTCGCAGTCGACCATCGACCACCCGCTGGTGAGCGAGAAGGACAACCCCTCGCGCGCCGCGGTCCTCGTCATCACGAGCGACCGTGGGCTGGCCGGCGGCTACAACGCCAACTCCCTCAAGGCAGCGGAGGGGCTGTACTCCCTGCTGCGCAGCGAGGGCAAGGACCCGGTCGTCTACGCCGTCGGCCGCAAGTCGGTCGGCTACTACCGCTTCCGCGGCCGTGAGGTGGCGCAGGCCTGGACCGGCTTCTCCGAGCAGCCGTCGTACAGCGACGCCAAGGAGGTCGCGGACACGCTCATCGAGGCGTTCGTGACCCCCACCGACGAGGGCGGGGTCGACGAGATCCACATCGTCTTCACCGAGTTCGTCTCCGCGCTGACGCAGAAGCCGGTCGCCAAGCGCGTCCTGCCCCTCGTCGTCGTCGAGACCGAGGACGAGGCCCCGGACGGGCCGCTGCCGCTCTACGAGTTCGAGCCCGACGCCGAGTCACTGCTCGACGCCCTCCTGCCCCGCTACGTCGAGACCCGCGTCTTCGCGGCCATGCTCGAGGCGGCCGCGTCGGAGTCGGCGTCGCGCCGCCGGGCCATGAAGGCCGCCACGGACAACGCGGACGAGCTCATCAAGACCCTGACGCGCGCGGCCAACGCCGCCCGTCAGGCCGAGATCACCCAAGAGATCAGCGAGATCGTTGGCGGCGCGGATGCGCTCGCCTCATCAGGGAGTGAGTAGATGACCATCACCGCCGACAGCCCCAGCACCGAGGCCCCGAAGCAGGGCGGCACCGGTCGCGTGGCGCGCGTCATCGGCCCCGTCGTCGACGTCGAGTTCGCACCCGACGAGATGCCGGAGATCTACAACGCCCTCGAGGTCGAGCGCACGATGGGCGGCGAGACGACCGTGCTGACGCTCGAGGTCGCGCAGCACATCGGCGACAACCTGATCCGCGGCATCGCCATGCAGCCGACCGACGGCCTAGTCCGCGGCGCGGCCGTCGTCGACACCGGCGCGCCGATCTCGGTGCCGGTCGGCGACGTCACCAAGGGCCACGTGTTCAACGCGCTCGGCAAGCCGATGGACGTCGACGAGTCGACCCTCGACATCCAGGTGCGCTGGCCGATCCACCGGCCGTCCCCGGACTTCGACCAGCTCGAGAGCAAGACCGAGATGTTCGTGACCGGCATCAAGGTCATCGACCTGCTCGCGCCCTACGTCTCCGGCGGGAAGATCGGGATGTTCGGCGGTGCCGGTGTCGGCAAGACCGTCGTCATCCAGGAGATGATCTACCGCGTCGCCGAGAACTTCGGTGGTGTGTCCGTGTTCGCCGGTGTCGGCGAGCGCACCCGCGAGGGCAACGACCTGTTCGGTGAGATGACCGAGTCGGGCGTCATCGACAAGACGGCCCTCGTGTTCGGTCAGATGGACGAGCCGCCGGGCGTGCGCCTGCGCGTCGCGCTGTCCGCCCTCACGATGGCGGAGTACTTCCGCGACGTGCAGGGCCAGGACGTGCTGCTGTTCATCGACAACATCTTCCGCTTCACGCAGGCCGGCTCCGAGGTCTCCACGCTGCTCGGCCGCATGCCGTCGGCGGTCGGCTACCAGCCGACGCTGGCCGACGAGATGGGCGTGCTGCAGGAGCGCATCACGTCGACGCGTGGTCACTCGATCACGTCGCTGCAGGCCATCTACGTGCCCGCCGACGACATCACCGACCCCGCGCCGCACACGACGTTCACGCACCTCGACGCGACGACCGTGCTCAGCCGCGCCATCTCCGAGCTCGGCATCTACCCCGCCGTCGACCCGCTCGACAGCACGAGCCGCATCCTCGACCCGAAGTACATCGGCGAGCGCCACTACAACGTCGCCCGCGAGGTGCAGCGGATCCTGCAGCGCTACAAGGACCTGCAGGACATCATCGCGATCCTCGGCATCGACGAGCTCTCCGAGGAGGACAAGGTCCTCGTCAACCGGGCCCGCCGCATCCAGCGCTTCCTGTCCCAGCCGTTCTTCGTCGCCGAGCAGTTCACCGGCCAGCCGGGGAAGTTCGTCCCGCTCGAGGAGACCATCGAGGCCTTCGAGAAGCTGACGCAGGGCGACTACGACCACATCCCGGAGCAGGCGTTCTTCCTCTGCGGTGGGCTCGAGGACGTCGAGGCCAAGGCCAAGGCGCTCGGTGGCGACGACAAGGCCGACGACAAGCCGAAGGCTGAGGAGAAGCCGAAGGCGGACGACAAGCCCAAGGCGGACGAGGCGCCTGACGAGAAGACCGAGCCCGAGGCGTGACCGAGCTGCACGTCGCCCTCGTCTCGGTCGAGCGGGAGATCTGGAGCGGCGAGGCCGACCAGGTCAATGCCCGCACGACCGAGGGTGAGATCGGCATCCTGGCCGGGCACGCGACGCTGCTCGGCCAGCTCGCCGAGGGGTTCACGGTGACGATCCGCCGTTCGGGCGGGGAGGACATCACCGCTGCCGTTCACGGTGGGTTCCTGTCCGTCACCGACGAGGGCGTGACGATCCTGGCCGAGCGCGCGGAGCTGTCCGAGGAGATCGACCAGTCCCGTGCCCAGGCGGCGCTCGAGAAGGCCCGCAGCGAGGACGACGAGTCCGCGGCGCTGCGTGCCGAGAGCCGGCTGCGCGCGACCGGCCAGCTCGTCTAGTCGAGGGTCTTCAGCCAGCGGGCGGTCTCGCGCGGCGAGCCGAGAAGGACGACGCTCCGTCCCTGCGGGTGTGCAGCCCACTGGCGCATCAGCGCGCGCTTCCTGGCGAAAGACCGGAAGTGCCAGACGATGATCGAGTCGCGAGAGAGCGCTTGGCGCCACGTCTCGGTGTTCCCGTTGCAGATCACGCGCTGGTCGACGACGCGCAACAGCGTGCGGCGCACGAGTCGGCTCAACGACAGCCACCGCGGATAGTCGAGGGCGACGATCACCTCGGCCCTCGCGAGAGCCAGGTCGCGCCAGCCCGAGTACGCCGTGTCGATGATCCAGCGGTCGCCTGAGCAGATCTCGGCGCCGCGAGCCCGCTGCCGCTCCGGTGGAACGGGCACCCACCCGGGCTCCCAGGCCAGGTCATCGATGGAGTGCCAGGGGATTCCGGTCCGGGCGGAGATCTGCGCCGCGAGCGTCGTCTTGCCCGACCCCGTCGTGCCGTACAGGAGGTAGCGGGACGCCGTCGGCACCGCCCGACGATACGGGGGCTGGCGGCGACCGCTCCACATGCGGGAGCAGTAGCGGGGCCGTACCGTGAGGGTGTGGAGATCCCGCCAGGCGACCAGCCCCTCGGGGCGCCGGTCGGGCGACGGGTCTTCCTGGGACTGGTCGGACTCGGAGCCGCCGCCGTCGCGGCCGGCGGGCCGCTGTCCGCTGTCCTGAGCCGGGTCCAGGCCAAGGCAGCCGCCCACGACCCGACGGGGCTGAGCGGGCTGATTCCCGGCGGCGGATGGCGCTACTACTCGGTCACCGGCGACTTCCCCAGCGTGGAGCCCGCTGCTTACCGACTGCGCGTCGCGGGGCTCGTCGACAAGCCCCTGTCTCTGTCCCTGGCCGACATCGCCGCCCGGCCGCGCACGACCGTCGTACGCGACTTCCAGTGCGTGACCGGCTGGCGGGTCCCGAAGGTGCGCTGGAGCGGCGTCACCCTTGCCTCGTTGATCGAGGCGGCCGGCCCCCTCCCGTCCGCCACCGCGGTGCTGTTCCGGTCGTTCGACGGCGCCTACACCGAGTCGCTGACGATGAAGCAGGCGATGCGGTCCGACGTGCTCGTCGCCGACACGCTCGGGCATGCAGCCGTGTCGAGCGAGCACGGGGGACCGGTGCGCATGGTCGTGGCGCCGATGTACGGCTACAAGTCCTGCAAGTGGCTCAGCGAGATCCGGCTCGTCCCGAGGCTCGTTCCGGGGTTCTGGGAGCAGAACGGCTATGACCAGGACGGCTGGGTCGGCACGTCGAACGGGCGCAGCGATGCGCCCACCTGAGCGGCTTGCCCGCTTCACCCCCGCCGAGCGCTTCGCGCATCGGGCCGTCGCCATCCTCGGGCTGATCCTGACGGTGTCGGGCCTGATCCTGTATCTGCCGGAGCTGTCGCTGCTGGTGGCCCGCAGGACCCTGGTGGAGGGCGTTCATGTGGTCGCGGGTCTGCTGCTGCCGCTCCCGGTGTTCGCCGCCCTGCTGTCACCGGCCTTCCGCGCCGATCTGGGCGCGCTGAACCGCTTCGTGCCGAGCGACTGGTCCTGGTTGCGCAACCGGGAGAGGCGCGTCGGGGTGCTCCCGGTCGGGAAGTTCAATGCCGGTCAGAAGCTCGCGGCGGCCGCCTTCGCCGGGGCGGGAGTCGTGCTGTTCGGGACCGGCATCATGCTGCTGCTGCCGACGCAGCTCGCGTTGCCCGACGGGCTGCGGCAGGGCGCGACGATCGTCCACGACGCGACGACCCTCGCTCTGGTCGCGCTGCTGGTCGGCCACGCCGCGCTGGCCTACCGCCACCCCGAGGCACGGCGCGCGCTGCGAACGGGCACGATGGACGTTGCGTACGCCGAGCAGAACTACTCCGAGTGGGCCCGTGCCAGTCAGGGTCGTCCGCGCAACGAGCCCTGAGCCGCGCCGGCAACGGCTCACGTCCCTCCACGCATCCGCCATGCGTCGGTGATGAGCTCCTCGAGCCGCGCCCGCTCGACACTGTCCAGGCGGAGCATGACAAGGGGCCACCCGTCGTACGCCTTGGTGGTGAAGAACAGCTCGGGCTCGCCCTTCAGCAGGGCCTGCTTCTCCGCCTCTTCGCCGACGTACAGGACCGCGACGTCGAGCCGGATGACACGCGGCCGGCCTGCTTGACGCTCCGGGTAGGACCAGACAAATCCCTTGCCGGCGACGCGGAAGTCGAAGCCCTCGCTCTCGATCTCCACGACGCCCGCGAGCGACAAGGCGATGTCGCGGACATCGTCCGCCCCCGACATCCGCGACCCCGCTAGGCCGGGGCCATCAGCTGCGGAACCCGTCAGCGAGCGCAGTGAGCTTGGTGACGTAGGCCGGCCAGTCGTAGTCGTCCGGGACGTTGCTGTGCGCTCTCTGCCAGCCGATCGCGCCGTCGTGTGCCTCCCGCATGATGTCGGCGTGGCCCGCGTGACGCGCCAGGTCGTACAGGACGTGCGCCATGACCCGTCGCAGGGTCACGTCCTGGGAGCCTTGACCCCACCAGGGCACCCGGCCCGGCGCCTGCAGCGGCAGCTGCTCGATCGTCTCGTCCGCGAAGGAGCCGACCCGGCGGTAGAGGTCGATCAGGTCGGCCTTCGTCTCGTCGGACCGCGCATACCAGTCGGCTTGCGGGTCCTTCTCGTATGCCTCCATCGGCACGAGCTCTTCGGGCGTCGGGAACTCACGTCCGAAGGTGGGTCCGAAGTAGCCGGCTTCGACGTTGAGGCAGTGCTTGATGACTCCCAGCAGGCTGTTGCCGGTGGGCGTGCGGGGCAGTCGGGCCTCGCGCTCGCTCAACCCGTCGAGCTTCCAGATCAGGTCATCGCGGCTCGCGCGGAGGTAGTGGTGCAGTGCGGTCTTCTCGTCGCCAGCATCGGCCATGCGCACCATTCTGCGCCCCGCGACGTGATCAGCGCCGCGCTGGGCGAGCGATGCTAGGCCGC
>JAODNA010000221.1 GCA_025465135.1 Frankiales bacterium
GCGGGCAGCTGGTCACGTTGCAGGGGCTGGCGGGGACCTACGACGAGATGTTCCTGCCGCTGTTCGGCGAGCACCAGGCCGCCAACGCTGCCTGCGCGCTTGCCGCGGTCGAGGCGTTCCTCGGCGGCGGCGAGTCGCGGCAGATCGACCCGGATGCTGTGCGGGAGGGACTGGCGGATGCGCGTTCCCCGGGCCGGCTCGAGGTGGTCCGCACCTCGCCGACCGTCGTACTCGATGCAGGTCACAACCCCCACGGCATGGCCGCGACCGTGCGCGCCCTCGCCGACGCCTTCTCCTTCACCAAGCTCGTCGGCGTCGTCGCCTGCCTTGCCGACAAGGACGTCCGCGGCATGCTCGAGGTGCTCGAGCCGGCGCTGTCATCGATCGTCGTGACGACCAACTCCTCGCCCCGCGCACTGCCTGTCGACGACCTGTTCGCGCTGGCGGTCGACGTCTTCGGAGAGGATCGGGTCGCTGCCGAGGACCGGCTCGACGACGCCCTCGACACCGCCGTGCAGCTGGCTGAGGACGAGGTCGAGTACGGCGGCGCCGGCGTACTGGTCACCGGCTCCGTGGTGACGGTGGGTGAGGCGAGAGCCCTCCTCCGCGTCCGCTAGGCGGCGGTGGGGACCGGGTCGCAGTGGAGGCAGGGGCGGTAACCGGCCGCGGCCGCCGCTGCGGCGTTGCGGAAGCTGACCGTGTGGGCGGCCGTCGTACGTCGCGCGTCCTTGCAGGTCGGGACGCAGAAGATGCGCGTCGTGTCGCTGCCGGTGAAGACGACCCCCGCGGACCCGAGCCGTTCGACCTCGTCGATGTCGAGCCCCTCGCCGCGCAGGATCGTGCGCTTCACGGCTCCACCCCAGACGTAGTCGCCGATCCGTCCGTCGGCCCGTACGACGCGGTGGCACGGGATGACCACGGGCACCGGGTTGCGGCCGAGCGCCGACCCGACCGCGCGCACCGCCCCCGGCTTGCCGATGGCGGCAGCGACCCAGGCGTAGGAGCGGACCTCGCCGCGCGGGATGCGGAGCGCCGCGCGCAGCACAGCCTGCTCGAACGGCGTGCGCCCGCGCAGGTCGAAGCGCAGCCCGCGAGTGCGGCCGGTGCGCAACGCCGGTACGAGGCCGGCCGGCGGCTTCTGCACCCGGCGTACGCCGCGGTCGAGACGGATCCGCACCTGCCGGGCGAGCGCGTCGTCGTCGTCGCCGGCCAGCACGTACGAGATTCCGTGCTCGTTGAACGCCACCATCAGCTCGCCGGCCGGGCCGTCCACGAGCACCCAGTCGTCGGCGGGGCCGGTCGTCGCCAGGATGCGATCGACCAGCCCGGCGGGAGCCGCGGTGCGTAGTCCGGTCAGGTCCATGAGAGCTCCTTGCGCAGCAGGGCCAGGCCTCGGGAGACCTGGGCCTTGACGGTTCCGGGTGGGCAGTCGAGCGCGGCGGCGATCTCGGCGTAGGACAGTCCGACGACATGCCGCAGCACGACGGGCGCGCGGTAGGCCTCGGGGAGCCGGGCGACGAGCTCGCCGAGCCGCTCGTCCTCGTCAAGGCCGTCCACGGGATGTACGGCGGCGTCGTGGTCGAGCAGCGGGCCGGTCTGCGGGCGGCGGGACTGCGAGCGCAGCCCGTTGCGCCAGGCGTTGAGCGTGATCGTCACCAGCCAGGCCCGTGGCCGCAGGGCGTCGATGCGGTCCGGCGACCAGGTCTGCAGCGACGACCAGGCGGACGTGAACACCTCCTGTACGAGGTCCTCCGCATCCGCGTGGCTGCCGGTCAGGCGCAGCGCCGTCGTCCACACGTCAGCCGTGTGGGCGCGAACGAGGCGCGGGAACAGCAGGTCGGCATCCATCTCGCTCAGAAGAACACCGCAGCTCCCCGGTAGGTTGCAGGGACCGCCGACCCAAGGAGATTTCCCCGCATGGCAACCGAGCGCACCCTGGTCCTCGTCAAGCCCGACGGCGTCCGCCGTGGCCTCGCCGGCGAGGTCATCGGCCGGCTCGAGCGCAAGGGCCTCACGCTCGTGGCCATGGAGCTGCGCAACCTCGACGCGGAGACCGCGCAGGCCCACTACGCCGAGCACGCGGAGCGGCCCTTCTTCGGCGAGCTGGTCGAGTTCATCACCGGCGGCCCGCTCGTGGCGCTCGTCGTCGAGGGCCCCAACGCCGTCGCCGGGACCCGCCGCCTCATGGGCGTCACCAACCCGGTTGAGGCGACGCCGGGCTCCATCCGCGGCGACTACGCGCTCGAGATCGGCCAGAACCTGGTGCACGGGTCCGACTCGCCGGAGTCGGCGAAGCGTGAGATCGGCATCTTCTTCCCCTCGCTCTGACAGGCTCGGCTGGCTACGCTGAAACCCCGCCGTACGACTCCGGAAGGCCCCCTCCCCTCATGGCTGGCTCGAACCGCCTCTCGTTCCTCGGCCGCGACATGGCCGTCGACCTCGGGACGGCCAACACCCTGGTCTACGTCCGCGGCAAGGGCGTGGTCCTGAACGAGCCGTCTGTCGTGGCGATCAACACCAACACCACAGGAATCCTGGCTGTCGGCACCGAGGCGAAGCGGATGATCGGCCGCACCCCCGGCAACATCGTCGCGATCCGCCCGCTCAAGGACGGCGTCATCGCCGACTTCGACACGACCGAGCGCATGCTGCGCTACTTCATCCAGAAGGTGCACAAGCGCCGTCATTTCGCCAAGCCGCGGATCGTCATCTGCGTGCCCTCCGGCATCACCGGGGTCGAGCAGCGCGCCGTCAAGGACGCCGGCTACCAGGCCGGGGCGCGCAAGGTCTACATCATCGAGGAGCCGATGGCCGCAGCCATCGGTGCCGGCCTGCCCGTGCACGAGCCGACCGGCAACATGGTGGTCGTCATCGGTGGCGGTACGACGGAGGTCGCCGTCATCTCGCTCGGCGGCATCGTCGTCTCCCAGTCCGTCCGCGTCGGCGGCGACGAGTTCGACGAGGCGATCGTCGCCTACGCCAAGCGCGAGTACAAGCTGCTCATCGGGACCCAGATGGCCGAGGACGTCAAGCTCGAGGTCGGGTCCGCGTACCCGATGGTCGAGGAGGTCCAGACCGAGATCCGCGGCCGCGACATGGTCTCGGGCCTGCCGAAGACCGTCGTGATCACCTCGGAGGAGGTCCGCACGGCGCTCGAGGAGCCGCTGTCGACCATCATCGAGGCCGTGAAGGAGACGCTCGACCGCACGCCGCCCGAGCTCTCCTCCGACATCATGGACCGCGGCATCATGCTGGCCGGCGGGGGCTCGCTCCTCCGCGGCCTGGACGAGCGCCTCCGGGAGGAGACTCAGATGCCCGCCCACCTGGCAGAGTCCCCGCTGACCTGCGTCGCCGTCGGCTCCGGCCGCTCGCTGGAGGAGTTCGAGGTCATCCACCGGATGAACCGCGGCCACTCCCGCCGCGGCGGCCGCCGCAACCGGTATTAGACCGCCACCCGCCCCCGCCCGCCGCGCACCGACGTCCCGGTCGTCCCCCTTGCGCACCCCTCCGTCTTGATCGATCCCGCCGCCCGCCGCCGACGCCGCTTCATCCTGGCCGCCCTCGTGGTGGTCTGCCTCGTGCTCATCACCGCCGGCTTCGGGGCCTCCGGTGGTGCGTCCGGTGGCCCGCTAGGGGCCCTCGGCGAGGGCGGGTCGAAGATCGCCAAGCCCGTCCGCGACCTCGTCCACTGGGTCGGCGACACCGCCGACGCGAAGGGCGAGAACGAGGACCTGAGGAAGGACGCCGCGGCGTTGCGGGAGCGCAACGTGCAGCTGCTGGCGCTGCTGCGCAAGTTCCCGAACATGCAGCGGCTGGCGTCGATGGTCGACGCCCTCAAGCTCGAGCGCAACGACCC
>JAODNA010000019.1 GCA_025465135.1 Frankiales bacterium
CGCTCGCCGCCGGCCGGGACGACACGCTGCCCGTGCTCACCGGCGTGCGCTTCGAGATCGAGGGCGACACGCTCACGCTCGCGGCCACCGACCGCTACCGCCTCGCGGTCCGCACCCTGCCGTGGCGCCCGGCCGACCCGAGCGTGTCCACGACCGCGCTCGTCCCGGCGCGGACGCTGTCGGAGACCGCCCGCGCGCTCACCGCCGGTCCCGAGGTCACCCTCGCGCTGTCCGGCGCCGGGTCGTCCGAGGGGATGATCGGGTTCGAGGGCGGCGTGGGCGGCTCGTCCCGCCGCACGACGTCACGCCTGCTCGAGGGCGAGTTCCCGAAGTACCGCTCGCTGCTGCCCAGCGAGTCGAACGCGCTGGCCGAGGTCGCGACGTCGCCCTTCGTCGAGGCCGTCAAGCGGGTCGCCCTGGTCGCGGCCCGCAACGCGCCGGTGCGCCTGAGCTTCTCCGCCGACGGGGTGGTCCTCGAGGCCGGCGGCGCCGACGACGCGCAGGCCAGCGAGCAGCTCGAGTGCGGCTGGGAGGGCACGGCCAGCAGCGAGCCGTTCTCCATCGCGTTCAACCCGCAGTACCTGCTCGACGGCCTCGGCGCGGTGGACAGCGACACGACGACGCTGTCGTTCACCGGCCCGACCCGCCCGGCGGTGCTCACCGGCAAGCGCGACGCGGACGCCGCGCCCGGTGCCGTGGCCGACTACCGCTACCTGCTCATGCCCGTGCGCCTGTCGGGCTGACGCCTGCCGGGCTCAGCGGGGTAGGGAAGGGCCGAGGCGACCACGACCGAGGAGACGACATGGCGACGCTGGGCATGATCGGGCTTGGTCGCATGGGCGGGAACATGGCCGAGCGGCTGCGCCGCGGGGGTCACACCGTCATCGGCTACGACCGCTCGCCCGACAGCGCCCGCGAGGTCGACTCGCTCGAGGGCCTGGTCGCCAAGCTCGAGCCGCCGCGCGTGGTGTGGGTGATGGTCCCGGCCGGCACGCCGACCTACGAGACCGTCGACGCGCTCGCTGAGCTGCTCGAGCCGGGCGACGTCGTCGTCGACGGCGGCAACTCGCGCTACACCGACGACCAGCGGCACGCCGCCGACCTCGAGCCCAAGGGCATCGGCTTCGTCGACTGCGGCGTCTCCGGCGGCGTGTGGGGCCTGACCGAGGGCTACGCCCTGATGTGCGGCGGCGAGGACGAGCACGTCGCGACGGTCCAGCCGTTCTTCGACGTGCTCAAGCCCGAGGGCGACTCGGGCTTCGTGCACGCCGGCAAGGTCGGCGCCGGTCACTTCGCCAAGATGGTCCACAACGGCATCGAGTACGGCCTGATGCAGGCCTACGCCGAGGGCTGGGAGCTGATGATGGCCACCGACGTCGTCACGGACGTCCCGGCCGTCATCGCCAGCTGGCAGAAGGGGACCGTCATCCGGTCCTGGCTGCTCGACCTCATGGTCAACGCGCTCCGCGAGGACGACGACCTGTCGGCGCTGCGGGGCTACGCCGAGGACAGCGGCGAGGGCCGGTGGACCGTCGAGGCGGCCGTCGACCACGCGGTGCCGCTGCCGGTCATCACCGCTGCGCTGTTCGCCCGGTTCTCCTCGCGGCAGGACGACAGCCCGGCCATGAAGATGATCGCCGCGCTGCGCAACCAGTTCGGCGGGCATGCCGTGACGTCTTCCGCCGGCTCGGTCGAGAAGGGCGCCGACAGCCCCGGTGCCGACGCCGGCCACGACACCGAGGAGCACAACCCTGCGCACGGTCGCGAGCGCGGCGAGGCCGGCACCCCGCCGGGCGCCTGAGCCGCGATGCACGTCAGTGCCCTGCAGCTCACCGACTTCCGGTCCTGGTCGGAGCTCGAGCTCGAGCTCGGCCCGGGACCGACGGCCCTGATCGGGGCCAACGGGCAGGGCAAGACCAACCTCGTCGAGGCGATCGGCTACACCGCGACGCTCGCCTCGCACCGGGTCGCGGCGGACGCGCCCCTGGTGCGCAGCGGCGCCGACCGCGCGGTCGTGCGCACCCGGGTCGAGCGCGGCGGCCGGCAGACCCTCGTCGAGATCGAGCTCAACCCCGGCAAGGCCAACCGCGCCCGCATCAACCGGTCCCCGGTGCCGCGTGCCCGTGAGGTGCTCGGCCTGCTGCGCACCGTGCTGTTCGCTCCCGAGGACCTCTCGCTCGTCCGGGGTGATCCGGCCGAGCGCCGCCGCTTCCTCGACGACCTGCTCGTCGCCCGCGCGCCGCGGCTGGCCGGCGTACGGGCTGACTACGAGCGCGTTCTCAAGCAGCGCAACGCCCTGCTGAAGACGGCGTTCCTCGCCAAGCGCAGTGGCGGCGGCGACATGCGGACCCTCGACGTCTGGGATGCGCACCTGGCCAGCTCGGGCGCGGATCTGCTCGCGGCCCGGCTCGACCTGGTCGACGCCCTGCGTCCCCACGTCGACTCGGCGTACAAGGAGATCTCCCACGGCCAGGGGGAGACCGGCGTGACCTACCGCAGCTCGCTCGGCGAGGCCCTGCCGCCGGACGCCCAGGGCCCGCCTGACCGAGAGGTCCTCGCCGCGGCGCTGCTCTCCGAGCTGGCCCGGGTCCGGCCGCAGGAGGTCGAGCGCGGCGTCTCCCTCGTCGGGCCGCACCGCGACGAGCTGGTCCTGACGCTGAGCTCGGCAGGCACCGACCTGCCGGTCAAGGGCTACGCCTCCCACGGCGAGTCGTGGTCGGTCGCGCTCGCGCTGCGCCTGGCGTCGTACACGCTCCTGCGCGATGACGCACCGGGCACCGACGGCGAGCCGGTGCTGATCCTCGACGACGTCTTCGCCGAGCTCGACGTCGGCCGGCGGCAGCGGTTGGCCGAGCTGGTCCACGGTGCGGAGCAGGTCCTGGTCACCGCCGCCGTCGCCGACGACGTGCCGGAGGCCCTCGTGGGTGGGCGCTACGACGTGCACGGCGGGTCGGTGTCGCGTGTCCGATGACGGCCCGGACCTCGGCGGCGACCCGCCGGTCCCCGGCGAGCTGTCCGGGCCCGATCTCGTGCGCGCCGCTCTGGCGCAGGCGCGGGCTGCGGCCCGCGCGAAGGGGCTCGCCCCCGGGGTCAAGCCCAAGCGCCGGCTGCGCGCCGTCGAGGGTCGCTCCGGCAGCGGGCCCGACGCGCGCGACCCGGTCGCCTTCGGCGCCGCCATCCGCCGGCTCGTCGCGGAGCGCGGCTGGGAGGACACGACGACGGCGGCCGGCGTCCTCGCCAACTGGGACAAGCTGGTCGGTCCGGAGATCGCCGACCACAGCCGACCGGAGAGCCTGCTCGACGGGGTCCTCGTGCTCGTCGCCGAGTCGACGGCCTGGGCGACCCAGCTCCGGCTCCTGACCCGCACGCTGGTGGCCCGCCTGCGTGAGCAGGTCGGCGAGGGCGTCGTCACCTCGATCGTCGTGCGCGGCCCCGCGCAGCCCGACTGGCGCAAGGGCCCGCGGCGGGTGCAGGGCCCGGGCGCGAGGGGCCCGCGCGACACGTACGGCTGAGCGGCCCGCGCACCTGTCAGCAGACGGGTGCGGGGTCGGCGCGTGGTGGCTCTGACGCCGGGGCTGGGCAGGGGAGGTATCACGCTCGGGCCTCGTACGGGCTGCGGGCGTGGTGTGCGTGGGGGACCACGCGCGCCGGGGGTCAGCGCGCCACGCGCGTCCACAGGCCCGCTCTGATCCCACACCCTCGCCGAAAAGGACTACACTCCCGGGAGATGACCGCCCCCGGTCCGGTTCGGACCATGGGACGTCGGCCCGCTCGTGCGGGAGGAAGCGGAGCCCGCCCCGTATGACTGAGCCCACGCCCGCAGTCCCCACCGCGCCCGCCGGCGACCACCCCCCGCAGGGTGACTACAGCGCCTCGTCGATCACCGTGCTCGAGGGGCTCGAGGCGGTCCGCAAGCGGCCGGGCATGTACATCGGCTCGACGGGCGAGCGAGGGTTGCACCACCTCGTCACCGAGGTCGTCGACAATGCCGTCGACGAGGCCCTGGCGGGCTACTGCGACACCATCACCGTCACCCTGCTCGCCGACGGGGGCGTGCGCGTCGTGGACAACGGCCGCGGCATCCCGGTCGACATGCACCCCGTGGAGAACCGGCCGGCCCTCGAGGTCGTCCTCACCACCCTCCACGCCGGCGGCAAGTTCGACGGGGAGAGCTACGCGGTGTCGGGCGGGCTGCACGGCGTCGGCGCCGCGGTGGTCAACGCCCTGTCCACCCGCCTCGAGGTCGAGGTCCGCCGGGACGGCTTCGTGTGGACCCAGTCCTACGTCGGGACGGTGCCCACGCCGCTGCAGAAGGGCGCGCCCACCGAGGACCACGGCACGACGATGGCCTTCTGGGCCGATCCGGAGATCTTCGCCGAGACGACGACGTACTCCCGCGAGACGCTGCACCGCCGGCTGCAGGAGATGGCCTTCCTCAACAAGGGCCTGTCGATCACGCTGCGGGACGAGCGCGACGAGGAGGTGATCGAGGAGGTCTTCTGCTACCCGGGCGGCCTCGAGGACTACGTCCGCCACCTCAACGGCACGAAGAACCCGGTCCACGCGACCGTCATCGGCTTCACCGAGGAGACCACCTCGGGTATGCGGATGACCGTCGAGGTCGCGATGCAGTGGAACGACTCCTACAGCGAGTCGGTCTACACGTTCGCCAACACGATCAACACGCACGAGGGCGGCACACACGAAGAGGGCTTCCGGGCGGCGCTGACCAACACTTTCAACACCTGGGCACGCGCGAAGGGCCACATCAAGGAGAAGGAGGCCAACCTCGAGGGCTCCGACATCCGCGAGGGGCTGACCGCGATCATCAGCCTGAAGCTGGCCGAGCCGCAGTTCGAGGGACAGACCAAGACCAAGCTGGGCAACTCCGAGGCCAAGGGCTTCGTGCAGAAGGCCACCGGCGAGTGGCTCAAGGACTGGTTCGACCGCAACCCGGTCGAGGGCAAGAACATCGTGCTGAAGGCCTCGCAGGCGGCCCGCGCCCGCCTTGCCGCCCGGCAGGCCCGCGAGCTGACCCGTCGCAAGGGCCTGCTCGAGTCGTCGTCGCTGCCCGGCAAGCTGGCCGACTGCCAGTCGACCGACCCTCGCGAGTCAGAGATCTACGTGGTGGAAGGCGACAGCGCTGGGGGGAGTGCCAAGGGCGGCCGGGACTCCCGGTTCCAGGCGATCCTGCCGATCCGCGGCAAGATCCTCAACGTCGAGAAGGCGCGCATCGACCGGGTCCTCAACAACAACGAGGTCCAGGCGATGATCACGGCGCTGGGCTGCGGGATCCACGAGGAGTTCGACGTCACGAAGCTGCGCTACCACAAGGTGGTGCTGATGGCCGACGCCGACGTCGACGGCCAGCACATCCGTACCCTCCTGCTCACGCTGCTCTTCCGGTTCATGCGCCCCCTCGTCGAGGCCGGCTACGTCTACCTCGCCCAGCCCCCGCTGTACAAGATCAAGTGGAACGGCGGCGACGTGCAGTACGCCTACTCCGACCGCGAGCGCGACGGGCTCGTCGCGGCCGGCCAGGAGGCCGGCAAGCGGTTGCCGAAGTCCGGCGAGGCGATCCAGCGCTTCAAGGGCCTCGGTGAGATGAACGCCGCCGAGCTGTGGTCGACCACGATGGACCCGGCCGAGCGGGTGCTCCTCCAGGTCACGCTCGACGACGCCGCCACCGCCGACGAGCTGTTCTCCACGCTCATGGGGGAGGACGTCGAGGCGCGACGCAGCTTCATCCAGCGCAACGCCAAGGACGTCCGCTTCCTCGACATCTGACTTCGGCGCTGTTTCACGTGAAACAGCGCCACTGACCCGCACCGCCGCGTGCGCCGGATGTTCCACGTGGAACAGGCGCCGAAGAGAGGACCTCCGTGTCGGACGTCGTACCGCCGCCACCGCCCCCGACCGAGCCACCCGGTCCCCCCGAGCCGCCGGGGCCCCCGCACGAGGGGGACCGGATCGAGCTGGTCGGCATCGAGGTCGAGATGCAGCGCTCGTACCTCGACTCCGCCATGACCGTCTTCGTCGGTCGCGCCCTCCCGGACGTCCGGGACGGCCTGAAGCCGGTGCACCGCCGCGTGCTCTACGCGATGTACGACGGGGGCTACCGCCCCGACCGCGGCTACTTCAAGTGCGCCCGCGTCGTGGGCGACGTGATGGGCAACTACCACCCGCACGGCGACTCGGCGATCTACGACACC
>JAODNA010000026.1 GCA_025465135.1 Frankiales bacterium
ACCCGTGCTCCCGAGGTCTCGAGCCCGGCGCCGTGTGGCCAGCCGCGTCGCTCCTCGTCGGACAGGGGGCGCGCGGTGAGGTTGGTCACGCGGGCGTTGCTCGCCACGAGCAGGTCCCGGGTGCCGATCCCGAGGGCGACGCCGCTCTCCCCGGTCGCGGCGTAGAGGACATCGACCCCGCCGACCGCGGCGTCGGCGAGCAGCGGCACGTCAGCGGGCAGGCAGATCGGGCTGACGAAGGGCGCGGCGTAGTCGGTGGCCTCGTTGACCTCCGCTGCTGTCGCGGGACGCACGGCGACCGCCTCGAGGGCGTCGAGCAGCGACGCCGGGTCGGCGGTGTCCCCGGCCCGGACCAGGACGCCACAGAGCCCGCCCCGGTGGTCGGCGGTCAACGTGCGGTAGCACCGCACCACGACGCAGCAGCTCGCGTCGACGCGCAGCGCCTTCGGCAGGTCGTCCGCCTCGAGCACCCCGCTGCGCAGGCGGAGCATCTCGTGCGCGACTCCGGCAGCGAGCAGCGTCCGGTGGACGTCCAGGGCGCTCTTCACTCGGCCTCTTCCGCGATGGCAGGTGCGACCGCGGACGGCTACCCGCTCCTGGGCGCGTCAAACCCGGCGTGCACGGGGGCGGTGCGAGGCCCCGTAGCCTCGGGCGGATGTCCGCCCTGACCGAGCTGCAGCAGAACGCCGTGCGCGAGCTGATGCGGGCGTCACCGGTCGCCGTCGAGCTCGGGGGGCGCTTCCGGGACGCGGGGCACGCGCTGCACCTGGTCGGCGGGTCGGTGCGGGACGCGCTGCTCGGCCGTCTCGGCGACGACCTCGACCTCACGACGGACGCCCGGCCGGAGGAGGTGCTGGCGCTGACGACGGGCTGGGCCGAGCAGACCTGGGAGACCGGGATCGCCTTCGGCACGGTCGGGCTCGCCAAGAGCGGGTTCAAGCTGGAGGTCACGACCTACCGCGCCGAGAGCTACGAGCCGGCGTCCCGCAACCCGGTCGTGACGTTTGGCGACGCCCTGGCGGCGGACCTGTCCCGGCGCGACTTCACGGTCAACGCGATGGCGATCGCCCTGCCGAGCTGGTCGGCCCCCGACGCGTTCGTCGACCTGCACGGCGGCCTGGAAGACCTGGCCCAGCGCCGGCTGCGCACGCCGGTCACGCCGGAGCAGTCCTTCGACGACGACCCCCTGCGGATGCTGCGGGCCGCGCGGTTCGCCTCGCAGCTGGGCTTCGTCGTCGACCAGGACGTCGTGGCGGCGATGTCGTCGATGTCGGAGCGGCTCGCCATCGTCAGCGTCGAGCGGGTCCGCGAGGAGCTGACCCGGCTCCTGCTGGGCCGGGAGCCCCGGACCGGTCTGGAGCTGCTCGTCGACACGGGGCTGGCCGACAGCGTGCTGCCGGAGCTGCCCGCTCTCCGGCTCGAGATCGACGAGCACCACCAGCACAAGGACGTCTACGAGCACACCCTGCAGGTGCTCGAGCGCGCGGTCCGGCTCGAGGAGAAGGGCCCGGACCTGGTCCTGCGGCTGGCCGCGCTGCTGCACGACATCGGCAAGCCCGCGACCCGCCGGCACCAGCCCGGTGGCGGCGTCTCCTTCCACCACCACGAGGTCGTCGGTGCGAAGCTGGCCCGCCGGCGGCTCAAGACGCTGACCTTCGGCAAGGACGTCGTCGAGCCGGTCTGCCGGCTCATCGACCTCCACCTGCGCTTCCACGGCTACGGCTCGTCCGGGTGGACCGACAGCGCCGTGCGGCGCTACGTCACCGACGCCGGTGACCAGCTCGACCGGCTGCACAAGCTCGTCCGCTCCGACTGCACCACCCGCAACCGTCGCCGGGCCGCGGCGCTGGCGACGTCGTACGACGATCTCGAGGCTCGCATCGCGACGCTGCGGGAGCAGGAGGAGCTGGACAGCGTGCGGCCGGACCTCAACGGCGACGACATCATCCGCCTCCTCGGGGTGCCGCCGGGCCCGGTCGTCGGCCGGGCCTATCGGCACCTGCTGGAGCTCCGCTTCGAGCACGGGCCGCTCCCGCGCGAGCAGGCGGAGGCCGCGCTGCTGACCTGGGCCGCCGCGCAGGGGCTTCAGCCACCGCCCGCGGACGCCGATCCCTCCTCGGGATAGTCACTTCGGGCCATGGTCGTGAGCGGCCCAAGAACGCACCATGGGGGCATGACGGGCAGATCATTGGATGCCGGACAGACCGGGCGGCCAGCGGCGTGGGGCACGACGGCCACCGCCGTCCTCGCCGCCGGTTCGATGCTGGTCGCCCTCGGCCTGTCCGCCTGCAGCCCGAGCACTGCCAGCGCCCGCACCGTGCTGCGTTCCGCGCGAGCCGCGACGCTCGAGCTCGCCGGCGGCGGCACCCGTGCGGCGACCGTCGGGATGACCGTTCCGAAGGGCGCCACCGTCCGCACCGAGCCCGGCGGGTCGGCATCGCTCGTGGCTGCGGGGCGGACCGTGCTGCTCGGGTCGGCGACCTCCGTCACCGTGCTCGACGGTGCCCGCGAGCGACTCCGCCGCGGGCTCGTCATGGTCGACGCGCGGCATGCGCCCGGCCTCTCGCTCGACGCCGGCGCCGCCACCGTGCAGACCCCGCCCGGCGGGCTCGCACGGATCGAGCGCGGCGTGCTCCTGCGCGCGGCCTCCTTCGCCCGGACCCTCACCGTGCGGGCCGCGGGTCGTCGCGGCTCCGCTCCGGTCGGCCGCCTCCACCAGGTGCAGGTCCCCGACGGCGGGGTGCCGGGACGCGTCACGCCGCTCGCACTCACGCGCGACAGCTGGGAGCGTCGCTACGCCCTCGACCTCGTCACCGCGGACGCCGACCTCGTCGCGCTCGCCGACGGCCTCGACCGCAACCCCGCCTCTGCCGCCAGCGTTCTGCAGGTGCTGCCGGCGTCCTTCGCCACGGCCGCGCCGGTGACGGGCCAGCCGCGCAGCGAGGCCGCACTGGCACTCGTCGTCGCCAAGGCGGCCGGCCGCGGCGACCTCTACGGCAAGGTCCGCGACCTGCGCGCCGACGGCGGCTCGTGGGGCGTGGTCGCTGCCCTCGTCGGAGCCGAGGTGGCGAAGGTCAGCGCCGCACTCGACAGCATCCTGAACCCGGCGGCGCAGCCCCCCGCCCTCGCGCTTGGCACCGGCGGCGGCACGCCCACCGGAGGCACCGGCGGCGGGACGGGTGGCCCGTCGGTGCAGCCGTCGCCGCGTCCCGGCGGCGGCGCGACCGGACGCCCGTCGCCCCGGCCGTCGCCCTCGCCGTCGTCCGACCCGGTGCAGGACGTCGTCACGACCGTGACGGGTCTGCTGCCCACTCCCACGCCCACTCCCGTGACGGTCGGGCAGCTCCTTCCCAGCCCCTCCGCGTCGCCGCTGGTGTCCGTGCACCTGGGCGGCGTCACCGTCGGGGTCGGCTGACTCAGACGACGATCGGCTCGGGTGGCTCCTCGGCCATCCGCCGCCGGGTCGCGAGGGCGTAGACGGCCGAGGTCAGCGCGTAGCCGACGGCGACGATCCCGATGACCGCGTAGCTCTTGCCGTTGGCCGGCACCAGCAGGGCCGACACGAGAGCCGCGGACACGAAGCTGAGGTTGAACAGCGTGTCGTAGAAGGAGAAGACCCGACCGCGGTAGTCGTCCTCCGTCGCCTCCTGCACCAGCGTGTCCACGCAGATCTTCGAGGCCTGCGCGGCGAACCCCAGGAAGAAGGCAGCAACCAGCAGGGTCCAGTGCCGGTACGGCGTACCGAACGCGACCTCGACGACTGCGGCGACAGCGAAGACGATCGCGATCCAGCGCTGGGTGCCGAGCCGCCGCGTCACGCCGGGAGTGACCAGGGCGGCGACCAGGCCGCCGACGACCGACGCGACGACCACCTGCCCCAGCCCGGCGAAGCCCCGGTGCAGTGCGCCCTGCTTGGTGTAGAGCAGCAGCGTGGCGACGAACGACAGGCCGTAGAAGAACCGGTGCGCCCCGATCGCCGCCAGACCTCGCGCGGCCTGTCCTCGCTCGCGCACGTGCACGGCGCCCTGCGCGACGCCGCGCGCGACCCCGCCGAGCGCCGTGATGACCCGCTCGTGCAGCGGCGGGTGCGTTGGGCCGAGCTCGTCGACCCCGAGGCGCCGAGCCAGCAGCCCCGCACCGACGTAGGCCAGGGCGGCGATCAGCGCGATCTGAGCCGCGCCGCTGTCGTTCTCGCCGAGCAGCTCGCGCAGGCCGAGCGCCATGCTCCCTCCGACCGCCGCTGCGCCGGCGCCGATGGTGGTGCTGAACGAGTTGGCGGTCACGAGGTACGCCGGTTCGACCACGTGAGGCAGCGCTGCGCTCAGACCAGACAGGATGAAGCGGTTCGCCGAGACGACCGTCAGCGCGAGGGTGAGGACGGCCGGACTCGTCGGGTCCTGCAGCCCGAGCAGCACCGCGAAGACGGCGAGCAGCGCCGCGCGCAGCAGGTTGGCGTTGACGAGCACCCGCTGCCGTCGCCAGCGGTCGAGGAACACTCCCGCGAAAGGCCCGACCACGCTGTAGGGCAGCAGGAACGTCGCGAACGATCCGGCGGCCTGACCGGCGGACGTCGCGCGCTCGGGGTTGAAGAACACCGCGGAGAACAGTGCCGCCTGGAAGATCCCGTCCGACACCTGACCCGCGACGCGCACCGCCATCAGCCGGCGGAAGCCGGGGGCCGCCAGCACGTGCCGCAGGTTGTGGCGGCTCGAGGTCATCGCCGCCAGCCTACGGAAGCGGCCCCGCCGGTAGGTCGGAGAACGAGGAGGACGTGAAACGGCCCGGCTCCCCACAGGGGAACCGGGCCGTCGACGTACGGACGTGCTACTCGGTCGCGGCCGCAGCCTCGTCGCCGACGTACTCCGCGACGTCCTCGCCGTTGATCCAGGCCTCGAGGGCCGGTCCGGCGATGTCGTCGCGCACCTGCTTCGGCGGCGACTTCATGAAGTACGTCGACGCGGCGTGGACGGGGCCACCCTCGCCGCGGTCCATCGCGATCTTCGCGCAGCGAACAGCGTCGATGATGACGCCGGCGCTGTTGGGGCTGTCCCAGACCTCGAGCTTGTACACGAGGTTCAGCGGGACGTCGCCGAACGCGCGACCCTCGAGGCGGACGTAGGCCCACTTGCGGTCGTCGAGCCACTGCACGTAGTCGGACGGGCCGATGTGCACGTTGCGCTTGCCCATGTCGTGCTCCATGTTGGAGGTCACGGCCTGGGTCTTGGAGATCTTCTTCGACTCGAGGCGGTCGCGCTCGAGCATGTTCTTGAAGTCCATGTTGCCGCCGACGTTGAGCTGGTAGGTGCGGTCGAGGATCACGCCGCGGTCCTCGAACAGCTTCGCCATGACGCGGTGCGTGATGGTCGCGCCGACCTGGCTCTTGATGTCGTCACCGACGATCGGGACACCGGCCGCGCGGAACTTCTCGGCCCACTCCGGCGTGCCCGCGATGAACACCGGCAGCGCGTTGACGAAGCCGACCTTCGCGTCGATGGCGCACTGGGCGTAGAACTTCGCGGCCTCCTCGGACCCGACGGGCAGGTAGCAGACGAGGACGTCGACCTTGGCGTCCTTGAGGGCCTGTACGACGTCGACCGGGGTCTCGTCGCTCTCGTCGATGGTCTCGCGGTAGTACTTGCCGAG
>JAODNA010000069.1 GCA_025465135.1 Frankiales bacterium
GTGCGGATCTCGCCGAACGGCAGATCGATCTCGTCGTGCAGGACGAGCACGCGGTCGAGGTCGACGCGAGAGGCGCCGCGCGCCGGCCCGGCCGACTTCCCGGCCTCGTTCATGAAGGTCTGGGGCAGCAGGACGGCGACGCGGGGTGCGGGGTGCGACGTGGTCGCACGGCCCTCGGCGAGCAGGCCGTTGAACTTCTTGCGCGGCTCCCCCAGCCCCCAGCGCTCGATCAGCGCCCGGGCCACGTCGAAGCCGGCGTTGTGCGGCGTGCCCTCGTAGCGCGAGCCCGGGTTGCCCAGGCCGACGATCAGCCAGTCGGAGGGGGCGACGCCGCCGAAGAGGCGCAGTCGCTACTCGCCGCCGGAGCCGTCGGCGTCGGCGGGCGCCTCGCCGGCATCCGCGTCGTCCTCGGAGCCCTCGCCTTCGCCCGCGCCCTCGCCGACGACGCCGACCTCGGACTCGATCTCGTCCTCCTCGATCTCGAGGCGCGGCGGGAAGAGGCTGGCGATGACCGTCTCGGGGTCGTCGAGCAGGGTGACGCCGGCGGGAGCGGTGACCTGCTCGACCGTCGCGGTGTCGTTGATGTCCATGCCCGAGACGTCGTACTCGATCGCGTCGGGGAGCTCGGAGGGCAGCGCCTCGACGCTGAGCTCGCGGGCCACGTGCTCGAGCACGCCGCCCTCGCGGACGCCGGGGGCGTCCTCGGCACCGGTCAGGTGCAGCGCGACCATCGCCTGGATGGGCTGGTTGAGGTCGACGCGCAGGAAGTCGACGTGCATGACCTCGCCGCGGACCGGGTGGCGCTGGGCGTCCTTGAGCACGACGGCCGTCGTGCCGGTGCCGTCGCCCGTGATCTCGAGCACCGCACCGGAGCCGTGCAGGGCGTGGCGCAGCTGGCGCGCGTCGACGGAGAACGCGAGCGGCTCGTCGCCGCGGCCGTAGATCACGCCGGGCACGCGGCCCTCGCGGCGCAGCCGGCGGGTCGCCCGCGAATGCGACGCGTCACGCGGCTCGATGGTCAGATTCGTGCTCTCGGTCCTGGCAGCCATTTCGGCCGTCAGGGTAGCGGCTCGGTGGCGGCCGGCTTTCAGCCGCCGAGCTGCTTGGTGGCCCGGAAGATCCTCTGGACGTCGAAGTACGCGGGCTTCTTGACCCAGTCGAGGGTGATCAGGCCCTTCTGGTGAAACGGCGGGTCGGGCCGCGGGTTGCCGCCGTCCCACTCGGGCCGGACCCGGAACTCCTGCAGCGCCCACCACACGGCGCCCGACAGCCAGGTCTTCTTGGCCAGCATGTTGAACTGCGTGTTGGCGAACGCCTGCTGGAACTCGAAGGTTCCGCGCTCGTCGGCGGAGCCGTGGCGGTTGGCCTCCGCGCCCACCTCGGTGACCACGAGCCCCTTGCTCGCGTAGCACTTGTGCAGGCTGTCGAGGAAGCGCGAGAGCAGCGACGGGTCGGCGGTCGAGCCGTCGGGGCCCGGGTACCAGTTGAAGTACTCGTTGATGCCCAGCACGTCGAGCGGGCCGTAGCGCTTCTGGCAGCCGACACCCGGATAGGGCGCCATGGCCATGCCGACCGGCCGCGTGGGATCGAGCTGGTGGGCGGTGCGGACGGCGGCGTCGATGTAGGCGCCCTGCGACGGGCCGGGCTTGGCGTTGAGCTCGTTGCCGATCGACCAGACGACGATCGCCGGGTGGCTGGAGTTGGTCAGGATGCTCTTGCTGAGCATCTGCACGCCCTTCGCGCGGACCGAAGCGCGCTTGAGGTACTCGTTGTGGATCTGGTACATCGGGATCTCCGACCAGACCATGACGCCCTCGCGGTCGGCCAGCTCGAGCAGGTCGGGATGCAGCGGGTAGTGCGCGCGGATGAGGGTGGCGCCGAGGTCCTTGACCGCGCCCATGATCTTCGCCCGCGTCGCGTTGTCGATCGCGAAGCCCTGCTTGAGCGAGTCCTCGTGCAGGCCGACGCCGCGGAAGTTCAGCGGCAGGCCGTTGAGGTAGAGGTGCCCGTTGACGACCTTGATCGAGCGGATGCCCGACTCCGTCTGCCACGTCTGGGCGCTGCGGCCGCTGCCGGCCCCGACCTGCGCGGTGAGCTTGACGTGGTAGAGCGAAGGAGAGTCGGGCGACCACAGCCGCGGATGCGCGACGGCGACGCGCCCCGACAGGACGCTGATGCCGCCGGCCGGGACGGTCGTCGTGCCGAGGCTCACCGGCTGGGTGCCGTAGAGCCCGGCGACCCGCACGCGCTGGGCCACGGCGTCGTAGTTGTGCACGACCGTGCGCACGAGGACGCTGGCCGCGCACGTGCGGCAGGGCAGCGACGGCAGCACCTGGACGGTCGACATGTCGACGTGGTCGATCCGGCGCAGGTAGACCTCGCGCAGGAGCCCGCCGTAGTTCCACCAGCCACCGACCGGCTGGTGACTGGCCTGGCTGAAGCCCGCCGGCGGCAGGTCGGCCGGGGTGCGGCGGTTGTCGACGCGGATGACCAGGTGGTTGACGCCGGTGCGCTTGAGCGCCGAGCCCGGCAGCCGGAACTCGAACGGCAGGTAGGCGCCGGCGTTCGAGCCCAGCGGCACGCCGTTGAGCCACGCCTGCGAGCGGTAGTTGACCGACTCGAACCGCACGATCCACTTGTAGGTCGCCGACGCCGTCGGGAACTCGAAGTCCTTGCGGTACCAGCCGACGGTCCCCTCGAAGCCGGCGTCGGTGTCGTCGTTGACGTTCCATGAGTAGGGCACGCTGACCGTGCGCCAGCCGGCCGTCGACGTCTTGCGCTGCCAGTGGTGGGTGAGGCCCTGCCCCTGCTTGTCGAGCCTGAACAGCCAGTCGCCGTCGAGCAGGTAGCGGCCGCTGGGGCCCGTCTCGTAGAGCGCCCCCGCCGAGGGCTTGTCGGCGTGCGCGGCCGAGGCCAGGCCGCCGGTCAGCGCAAGGGCGAGGCAGAGCGCTGAAGCGATGCGGGACCGGGACATGGTGCTGGTCAGCAGGTCGACTCGTTGCCGATCGGCGCGCTGATCCGCAGCAGGCTAACGCTCCGGCCCGCGATCACCGAGCCACCCCGGTGCACGACGACGCACTGGACGACCGGCAGCCCGTGGCCGACGATGGTCCAGGCGACGCGGGTCACGCCCGTGGCAGCGCCCAAGGCGTAGGAGGTCTTCGAGTCATAGGCGATGATCTTCGGCGTCCCGGGGCGGCGCAGCCGCCGGGCGTCGGCGGCGACCGTCGCACGGCAGCGCGCGTCGGCCCG
>JAODNA010000100.1 GCA_025465135.1 Frankiales bacterium
GACGGGACATCGGCCGGCGCCGCGCCGCCGCGGCCGGGGGCGCCGTCCAGGCTGACCTGCAGCAGCACGTCCACGGTGCGCCCGGCGCGCTGCGCGCCGAGCGAGAGCGCCGTGACCAGCGCCGGCCGGTCGAGGGAGTGCACGACGTCGGCGTACGACGCCACGCTCCGCGCCTTGTTGGTCTGGACCGCACCGACGAAGTGCCAGCGCACCTCCGTGACAGCGGCGGCCTTCGCGGCGGCCTCGGCGTCGCGGTTCTCCCCGAAGTCGCGCACCCCCAGGTCGCGCATCAGCAGGACGTCGGTGGCCGGGAAGGTCTTGGTCACGGCGACGACGTTGATGTCCTCGCGCGGGCGGCCGGCAGCAGCGCAGGTCGCGGCGAGCCGTTCCTCGAACGCCGCCAGGTTGGCCGCGAGCTCGTCGGCGCGCGTCACGTGAGCACGACCAGGCCGCCGTGGCGGCCCGTGACGCGGTCGCGGCGGTAGGAGAAGTAGCGGTCGGGCTGCTCGAGCGTGCAGCCGCCGACGTCCGCGATCGCGCTGACCCCCAGGTCCTCGAGCTGACGGCGCGCCCCGGCGCGCAGGTCGAGAGAGGGCCGGTGCTGCCGCGTCGTCGACCGGCTGCCGGGTGACTCGCGCTCGACCTCCGCCGCCATCGAGGCAGGCACCTCGTAGCAGCCGGCGCAGATCCCGGGGCCGATGCGGGCCACCAGCTCACGGGCCCCCTCGGCCCGCATCACGGCGACCACCTCGGCCAGGACGCGCAGTGCCAGCCCGGCGCGGCCGACGTGCGCCGCACCGACCACCCCGTCGGCGACGAGCAGCACGGGCAGGCAGTCGGCGCCCATGATCACGAGCCCGATGCCGGGCGCGGTCGTGACGAGCCCGTCGGTCTGCCGCACACCGCGGTCGGCGCCCCGGGCGGACGGCTTCGTGATCAGCCGGACGCCGCGACCGTGCACCTGCTCGGCGAACACCAGGTCCCGGTGGGTCAGGCCGATCGCCCGGGCGAGCAGGTCGCGGTTGGCGTGGACCCGGTCCCCGTCGTCGCCGGTGTGCTGGGCGAGGTTGAGGCCGTCGTACGGCGGGGCGCTGACCCCGCCGGAGCGGTCGGTGAAGACCAGCCGCGCTCCCGGCAGGGTCTCGTCGTGGGCCAGCACGGAGGCGAGCGTGGGCTGCGTGCGCCTACTTCAGGAAGTCGGGCACGTCGAGGTCGTCCTCGAACACGACGGTGCGCCGCGGGGTGGTGACCGGTGCGGGTCGCGCGGCGGCAGGAGCCGACGCCGCAGCCCGGAGGCGCTGCGCCTCGGCCGCCGCGGTCGGGACGTAGGAGGCCGCCGAGCCCGCATCGGGAAGGGTCACCGAGTCGGCCGCCGGGCGACGCGTCTCGACGCGGCGCACCGGGCTCGGCACACCGGCGTCGAAGCCGGCCGCGATGACCGTGACGCGCACCTCGTCGCCGAGGGCGTCGTCGATCACGGCACCGAAGATGATGTTGGCCTCCTGGTGCGCGGCGTCCGCGACGAGCTGGGCGGCCTCGTTGATCTCGAACAGCCCGAGGTCCGAGCCGCCGGAGATCGAGAGCAGGACACCGCGGGCACCGTCCATGCTCGCCTCGAGCAGCGGGCTGGAGATGGCCATCTCGGCGGCGAGGACGGCACGGTCCTCGCCGCGCGCGGAGCCGATGCCCATCAGGGCGCTGCCGGCGCCGTTCATGATCGACTTGACGTCGGCGAAGTCGAGGTTGATCAGGCCCGGCGTCGTGATCAGGTCGGTGATCCCCGAGACCCCGGACAGCAGCACGTGGTCGGCGCTCTTGAAGGCGTCCATGACGCTGACCTGGCGGTCGCTGAGCGCAAGCAGCCGGTCGTTGGGGATGACGATGAGGGTGTCGACCTCGGACCGGAGGGCATCGATGCCCTCCTCGGCCTGCTGCGCCCGCCGCTTGCCCTCGAAGGAGAACGGCCGGGTCACGACCCCGATCGTCAGGGCGCCGAGCGAGCGGGCGATCTCGGCGACGATCGGCGCCCCGCCGGTGCCGGTGCCGCCGCCCTCGCCGGCGGTGACGAAGACCATGTCGGCCCCCTTGAGGACCTCCTCGATCTCCTCGCGGTGGTCATCGGCAGCCTGCCGTCCGACGTCGGGCGCCGCCCCCGCGCCGAGGCCGCGGGTCAGCTCGCGGCCGATGTCGAGCTTGACGTCGGCGTCGCTCATCAGCAGCGCCTGGGCGTCGGTGTTGATCGCGATGAACTCGACGCCCTTGAGACCGACCTCGATCATCCGGTTGACGGCGTTGACGCCGCCGCCGCCGATGCCGACCACCTTGATGACGGCCAGGTAGTTCTGCGGAGCTGCCACGGTGTCGGAGACCTCTCGTACGACGGGGGGTGGGCGCGGAGAACGGGCGCGGGGAAGGCACCGGGGGCGGGTGGGGCGAGCAGTGCACGAGCGGGGAGGCTCGGTCGGATCGCCGGAAGCGGTGGTGCGGAGAAGGCATCGCCGCTGCGCCGGCCGGGTGCGGGAGACGAGGTTCGCGGGGGAGCTCCAGCACCCTCACTCTCAAGTAGACGCTTACAGTTATGTCAACCTGAGGAGTGAGGCCGGACGTTACGGGTCACGCCGCTCGCGGGTCAACCGATCCGCCCGGCGTGTCGGGTCCGGGTTCGTCAATCCGGGCGGCGGGCGCTGCGCTTCTCGTCGTACATCCCGCGATCGGCCCGGCCGAGGAGCGTGGCCGGCTCCGTCGCGCCGCCCTGGCTGAGGGCCAGGCCAACACTCACCCCCACGTGGAGGTCGAGGTCGCCGAGCAGGATCGGGGCGCTCACCGCGACCCGCAAGCGGTCGGCGAGCGCCGCGACGCCCTCGGCCGTCGCGCCCTCGACGAGGACGACGAACTCGTCGCCCCCGAGCCGGGCCACCGTGTCGCCCGGGCGGACGGCCGTCGTCAACCGCGCCGCGACGGCCCGCAGGACGGCGTCCCCGACGAGGTGCCCGTGGGTGTCGTTGACGGCCTTGAAGGCGTCCAGGTCGAGGAACAGCACCCCGGTCGTGTCACCGCTGCGGGCGTCGCGGGCGAGCACCGCCCGCAGCCGCTCCTCGAGCAGGGTGCGGTTGGCGAGCCCGGTGAGCGGGTCACGGACGGCCCGCTCGCTGAGCTCCGCGGTCAGGTCGCGCAGGTCCTGCTCCGCGCGCCGACGCTCGGTGATGTCCTGCGCGCTCACCGCGAACCACCCGGCTCGGCCGTCCTGGCCGGCGACGACGGTGACACCGTGCAGGACCCAGCGGACCCGGCCGTCGTCGGTGACATAGCGCTGCTCGGACTGCAAGGAGTGCTCGGCTCCGTGGAGCAGCAGGGAGATGCGGGAGTCGTCGACGGGCCGGTCCTCCGGGAGCAGCAGGGTCGCGAACGGCACCCCGACGAGGTCCTCCGGAGCGCGTCCGACGAGCTCCGCGTAGGTCGCGTTGACCCGGACGTAGCGGGTCGACAGGTCGGCCAGCCCGAGCCCGATCTGCGCCTGGTCGAAGAAGGTCTCGAAGACGTCAGCCGAGCCGGCCAGGGCCGCCATCGTCGCGCGGGCCGCGTCGGCCCGGTCCGGGCTGACAGCCGGCGCGGGCACGTCGGCTGCCGGCAGCCGGACGACGACGTCCGGCGGGTACGGATCGGGGGACACGGGGAGACTCCGGACAGGTGGCGGCAAACGGGGCGGGTACCTCTGGTCTTCCCCTGTCGCTCCCGCGCATCCGCGGCGTCCGGGTGACAAGAGGCACCTCGCGCCGCGGCCAGGTCGGGCTTACCGGCGCGTGACGACCCCCGGTCGACTGACGTCGTAGACGCTGCCCGGCATCTTCAGCAGGGCCTCCGCCGCCTGCGCCTTCAGCGCCGCGTCCCCGACCCCGCCCCAGAGGACCCGGCGACCGTCCCGCAGGACGAGGGTCACGCTCGACGGCGACGCAGCCCGCAGGATGCGGACCCTCCCCCGCATCGGCTGCGGCAGCTCCGCGAGGACCGCCAGCGCCGCCGCGGTCGTCGGGTCTGCGGGGCCGGGGCTGGCCACCTGCAGGCGCACCACGCCCGGCGGCAGCGCCGCCGCGGGCGCGAACGGCGTACCGGTCCGGTCCAGCAGGGTCACGCCGTGCCCGGTGACGACGCCGACGACCGGGACGCGCTCGACGACCTGCACCCGCAGCGTGCTCGGCCAGCCCCGCGTGACCCGGACCTGGGCCACCTGCCGCAGGGCCTCGACCCGGCGTACGACGGCGCCCGCGTCGACCCGGGCGAGCGGGGTCCCGTGC
>JAODNA010000105.1 GCA_025465135.1 Frankiales bacterium
CTCCCCGAGTACTGGTGGTGCACCGAGCAGGTCGTCGTCTGGCCGGACGGTGGCGGCCCCAACATGATCCTCGACGACGGTGGCGACGTGACGCTGCTCGTGCACAAGGGCGTGGAGTACGAGAAGAACGGTGTCGTGCCGTCGTTCGACGCCTCGACCGACTCGGAGGAGTACGGGGTCATCCTCGACACGCTCCGCCGCTCGCTGGCCGAGGACCCCACCCGCTACACGAAGATCGCCGCCGGCATCAAGGGCGTCACCGAGGAGACCACCACCGGCGTCATGCGCCTGTACGAGTTCTTCAAGGCCGGCACGCTGCTGTTCCCGGCGATCAACGTCAACGACTCCGTGACCAAGAGCAAGTTCGACAACCTGTACGGCTGCCGCCACTCGCTCGTCGACGGCATCAACCGCGCGGTCGACGTGATGCTCGCCGGCAAGACCGCGGTCGTCTGCGGCTTCGGGGACGTGGGCAAGGGCTCAGCGGAGTCCCTGCGCGCCCAGGGCGCCCGGGTCATCGTCACCGAGATCGACCCGATCTGCGCGCTGCAGGCCAGCATGCAGGGCTACCAGGTCGCCCGCCTCGAGGACGTCATCGAGACCGCGGACATCTTCATCACGACGACCGGCAACAAGGACATCATCATGGCCGCCGACATGGCCAAGATGAAGCACCAGGCGATCGTCGGCAACATCGGCCACTTCGACAACGAGATCGATGTGGCCGGTCTGACGAAGACCCCTGGCATCGAGCGCATCAACATCAAGCCGCAGGTCGACGAGTGGAAGTTCAAGGACGGCCAATCGATCATCCTGCTGTCGGAGGGCCGGCTGCTGAACCTCGGCAACGCGACCGGCCACCCTTCGTTCGTGATGAGCAACTCCTTCACCAACCAGGTGCTGGCGCAGATCGAGCTGTTCACCAAGCTCGACAGCTACCCGCTCGGCGTCTACGTCCTGCCCAAGCACCTCGACGAGAAGGTCGCTCGGCTGCACCTCGACGCGCTCGGCGTCCGGCTCACCGAGCTGCGCAAGGAGCAGGCGGAGTACATCGGCGTCGACGTCGAGGGCCCCTACAAGCCCGACCACTACCGCTACTAGCAGGTCAGCGGCGCATGACGTCGAACTCTCGACGTCATGCGCCGCTTCGCCGCTGTCGGCCTGCTCGCCCTGCTCGGGCTGCTCGCCGTCCCGGCCGGCGCGGCCGACAAGCCCGACAAGGGCTACGGCTCGGGGACGCTGAGCCACGGCGTCTACCCGAAGGCGGGCGCGCCCGGCGCGCGGTCCTACGCGGTCTACACGCCCAGGCAGCTGCCGGAGAACCCGCCGCTGTTCGTCTACCTGCACGGCTGCAACCAGACCGCAGACGACGTTGCGGTGGGCGAGAAGCTCGGGCTGCTGGCGGACCGGAAGGGCTTCGTCGTCCTCTACCCCGAGCAGCTCGTGGCCGCCAGCGCCAGCTACCCGGTCAGTGACGGCAACGGCGCCCACTGCTGGAACTGGTTCCTGCCCGACCACCAGTCCCGGGACAAGGGCGAGCCGGCCACGATCGCGGGCATGACGCGCATGGTGGCCGCGCGGTACGGCGTGGACACGAAGCGCGTGTGGGTCGCCGGCGCCTCGGCGGGCGCGGACATGACCACGATCCTCGGCGCGACGTACCCCGATCTCTACGCTGCCATCGCCCCGCTCGCGGGCTGCGCCTACCGCACCTGCACCGACCTCGACGGCACGGCGGCGCTCGCCGCGATGGGGTCGCACAAGCGGGTGGTGCCGACGTTCGTGGTCAACGCGAGCACGGACATGGTCAACAACGTCGCGATGGGCGCCACTGCGGTGCAGCAGTGGGTCGCCACCGACGACCTGGCCGACAACGGCAAGGCCGACGGAAGCGTCCCGCAGCAGCCCTCCTCGACGACCCAGCACGCGGCCGTTCAGGGCGCCCCGCCCGGCGACCCGTGCCTCGGGAACAGCCGGCTCCCCTGTGCGGGCGGCGTGCTGGGCCTGAAGTCCTACCCCTACACCGAGCTGCGCTACGACGACGCCCGCGGCCGCACCGTGGTGCTCGTGTGGCTCATGCACGGGGCCAACCACGCCTTCACCGGCGGTGACCCGCGTGGCACCTTCGTCGACCCGGTGGGTCCGGACCTGGGATCGGCCATGTATGCCTTCTTCGCCGCCCACCCGATGCCCTGATTTGTAGATCTCACAAGGCGGGGCGGGAGATTCACCCGCGCGGACGGTAGGAACCGGGGTCGACGGTGGCGAAACTCACAGCCGACCGCAACACCGCCGCAACCCGGGGGACCCATGTCCAGAACCGCTCGCGCCCGCAAGGGCACCGGTGCGCTGATCTTCGCGACGGCCCTGTCGACCCTGGCGGCCTGCAGCTCGGCGCCCCCGCCGCCGACTGCGCTGCAGCAGGGCGGCACCACCGGTGGCGCGCCTGCCGGCACGGCCGGCGGCGCGGTTGCCGGGACCACGGGTGCGGTGACGGTGCCGGTCGGCCCCAGTGCGCCGGGCACCACCACCACGACGACCGCGAACGGCGCGACGGTCACCACGACGACCCGCGGGGGCAAGACGTACGTCACGACGACCAAGAACGGCAAGACGACGACGACGGTGAAGCCCGCCGCCACCGGCACCACCAGCACCGACACGAACCCGGGGGGTTCGGCGTTGTTCCACCCCAACGAGGAGCGCATCGGCCTCACGCCCGACTCGCTGACCATGTGCGCCCATGCCGCGCTGACCTACGGCCAGGCGTTCGGCACGAAGGACACCGACTTCAACGTCTTCTGGGACGCGCTGAACGCGGAGAAGAACGGCATCTACGGCCGCAAGGTCCACGTCACCTACGAGAACGACGACTACAAGCCGACGACCGCTGTGCAGGCCGCGACAGCATGCAAGGCCAAGGGCATCTTCATGCTCCTGGGCGGGATCGGGTTCGACCAGATCCCCGCGGTGCGCAACTGGGCCGAGCAGAACCGCATGCTGTACGTGCACCACACCGCGACGATCGAGGGGACCCGCGGCCAGCACTTCAGCTTCTCCGAGCTCCCGACCGTCGAGCGCACCGGCGAGGCGTTCGCGCAGCTCGCCGTGGCGAAGTTCAAGAACAAGAAGATCGGCATCATCGAGCGCGACAGCTCCAACTGGACGCCGGGCGTCAAGGCGTTCAAGGTGCTCGCGAAGAAGTACGGCCTGAACATCGTTGCCGACACCCAGGTCGCCAACAACAAGGGCAGCTACACCGACGACCTGCTGACGATGAAGAACGCCGGCGCGGAGGTCGTGTGGGCCTGGATGAACGCGCTCGAGTCCACCGAGCTGCTCAAGCAGGCGAAGTCGCAGCAGTACAGCCCGAACTGGCTGATGTTCCCGTTCAACCTCACCAGCCAGACGCTCGGCAGCGACGCCATGTCGCCGCCGCTCGACGGGGTCGCGATGTACCCGGCGTACTCCAAGGGCGACTACAGCGGGAACTTCTCGTCGTACGCCGACGACATGAAGGAGTTCGAGCGGCAGTACGCGCAGTACGACTCCGGCATCGACCTCGGCGGGATCGGCGGTGACCTCCTGTTCCTGAACTGGGTCGCGCAGAAGGCGCTGTACATCCAGCTGCTGCAGTGCGGCAAGGACTGCACCCGCGACAAGTTCATCGACGTGATGCGCACCTACAAGGGGAAGGCGCCGAGTCACAGCTCGTGCCCGATCGACTTCTCCGGTGACGGCTTCCACGGGTCGGACTCCCTGAACTTCATGGAGACCTACAACTCGCCGTCCGGCAAGGTCAACTGGCACAACACCCAGCTCTGCGTGCGCCCCTGATGCTCCAGGTCCTCGTTCTCGGTCTGATGAACGGTGGTATCTACGCCATCTTCGCGCTCGGTGTGGTGCTCGTGTACCGCGGCACCGGCGTTCTCACGTTCGCCCACGGCGAGATCGGCACGATCGCCCTGTACTTCGCCTACTTCCTGGTGGCGAAGGTCGGGTTGCCGTGGTCCATCGGAGCGCTCGGGGCCATCGCTCTCGCGGCGCTCCTCGGGGGTGCCTTCGAGTTCCTGTTCGTACGACGCATGGTCAACGCCGACCCGGTGTCGACGGTCGTGCTCACCGTAGGTTTCGGCCTGTTCCTGCTGGCGGCGGAGTTCTTCTTCTTCGGTGCCAGCCCGCGCAACCTCGAGCCCCCGACGAAGCACTACTTCTTCGTCATCGACAACGTCGTCGTCCGGCCCTGGCAGGTCGCTGCCCTCGTGCTGGCTCTCGTACTGGGCTTCGGGCTGCAGTCTGCGCTGCGCCGCAGCGACTTCGGTCTCGGCATCCTTGCCGCGGCGCAGGACCCCGCGGCCGTGCGCCTGGTCGGTGTGCCCCTCTCCCGCGTCACGCTGACCGTGTGGTCGGTCGGCGCCGGGCTGTCCGGGCTGGCGGCGCTGCTCGTCGAGCCCAGCGTCGGCGTCATCGCGCCCGGATACGCCAGTGAGCTGTTCGTCATCGGGCTCGCTGCCGCCGTGGTCGGCGGCCTCACGAGCCTGCCGGGCGCCTTCGTGGGCGGCGTCGTGCTCGGCATCGCCCAGTCCGCGTCGAGCCGCTACCTGGGCTCGTTCGGGGTCAGCGGGCTGCAGTACATCGTCGTGCTGACCATCCTGCTCGTCGTCCTTCTCGGCCGGGCCTACGCGCCGGAGGTACGACGGCGGCTCGCCACGCCGCATGCGGGCGCGCCCAGCACCACCACCGCAGGAGCAGCGGCATGAGCGCGACGGCCACCTTGACGTCGCCCCGCGCGGCCCGTCGGCTGCCCGTGCCGACCCTGCTGATCGCGCTGGTCGCAGCAGCCGTGCTGCCGCCGCTGATCGGGCGCACGCCGATCCTCTCCGACCCCAACGCGCTGCTGCTGTGCCGGGCGTGCGCGTTCGGCATCGCGGCGATCTCGCTCAACATCCTCATGGGCTACGCCGGCCAGATCTCCCTCGGCCAGTTCGCGTTCGTGGGGATCGGGTCCTTCGCGACGGGCATCGTGACCGGCGTCAACGACCTGCGCTACCCGTGGCTCGCGGGGGTCGCCTTCGCAGCCGCGGCAGGCGCCGCCCTGGCCCTGCTCGTGGGCCTGCCCGCGCTCCGGCTGCGCGGGCTGTACCTCGCCGTCGTCACCATCGGCGTCGCCTACGCCGCCTGGCAGTGGCTGTTCCGGTTCGAGCGGATCGGTGGCGGCTCGGCCGGCAAGGTCCTGCCGAGGCCGTACTTCGGCACGCATGTCATCTCGGGCAACGCCGACTTCCTCGCGATCTCGGCCGTGGCGCTCGTCCTCATCTGGTGGCTCGACGTCAACCTCGTCCGCTCGCGCTTCGGCCGCGCCTTCCAGGCGGTCAAGGCCGACGAGAAGGTCGCTGCGTCCTTCGGCGTCGACGTCGCCCGCTACAAGCTGCTGGCCTTCATGCTGTCGGGTGCAGTCGCCGGCATCGGGGGAGCCGTCTACGGCACCGCCTTCGGCACCGTCACCGGCGACACGTTCGACTACTCGCAGTCCCTGCTGCTCGTCGTCATCGTCGTGATCGGCGGCCTGGGCAGCCGGGTCGGCGTCGTCGCGGCGGCCTTCTTCGCCATCTTGCTGCCGGTCTGGCTGCACCTGGTCAACGGACCGTTCACCAGCCTGTTCCATCACGGCATCGACGGCATCGCGCTGATGCTGAACGCGCTGCTGCTCATGTACACCATCGCCCGGCACCCGGACGGCCTGGCCGGCGCGGTCTCGGAGGCGCGTGAGAAGCGCGCCCGGCGTCGCGGCGGTGAGCCGCCGCTGCCGCCCACCCGGCCCAACCTGCCGTCGCTGGGCCGGCCGAGCGGCATGCCCGAGCCGCGCAAGCTCCGCCCGGGCACGCCCGTGCTCGACGTGCGCGGCGTCAGCGTGCGGTTCGGCGGGCTGCAGGCAGTCGACAACGCATCGATCCGGGTCGACCGGGGGACCATCGTCGGCCTGATGGGTCCGAACGGCGCGGGCAAGACGACGCTGTTCAACGCCATCACCGGCACACTGCGGCCGGACACGGGTCACGTGGAGCTGCTCGGGCAGGACGTCTCGGACCTGCCGGCGCATGCGCGGGCAGCGCTCGGCGTCGGCCGCACGTTCCAGCTCATCGGGCTGGTGAAGGGGCAGTCGGTCTACGAGAACCTGCTCATCGCCCAGCACCTCGCCACGCCGTACGGGCTCGCGTCGGGGCTCACCCGGGTCGGCGCGAGCCGCTGGTACGAGCGAGAGGTGCGCGAGCGCGCGGACGCGACCCTGGAGGGCCTGGGCTTCCAGCGCTACGCGGGCACCCCCGTCGGACGCCTCTCACACGGGCAGCAGCGCATCGTGGAGATCGGCTGCGCACTCGTCACGAGCCCCGAGCTCGTCATGCTCGACGAGCCGAGCGCGGGCATGAGCCCGGCCGCCGCGGAGGACCTCGCGTCGACGCTGCGCGACATCCGCGACGTGCTGGGTCGCACCGTCCTGCTCATCGAGCACAACGTGCCGCTCGTGCTCGATGTCACCGACGAGCTCTACGTCATGGACGCCGGCCGGGTCATCGCTGACGGCGAGCCGACCGAGGTGGTTCAGCGGCCCGACGTCGTCACCGCGTACCTCGGTGCGGCCCCTGCTCGTGAAGGAGCCCTGGCGTGACGGATACACCGCTTCTCGAGGTGCACGACATCACCGCCGGCTTCGGCGCGGTCACGGTGCTGCACGGCGTCTCGTTCGAGGTCCCGCGCGGCAGCATCGCCGGGATCTTCGGGCTCAACGGAGCCGGCAAGAGCGTGACCATGAAGTGCCTCGCCGGCGTCGTGCCGACCCGGTCCGGATCGGTGCTCTTCGACGGCGAGGACGTCACGAGGATGTCGCCCGAGCGGCGGGTCGCCCGCGGCATGGGGCACGTCCCGCAGGGCCGTCAGGTCTTTCCCGACCTCACCGTCGAGGAGAACCTCCGGCTCGGCGCCTACACGCTGCGCCGCCGCAACCGCAGTCGTTACCAGGCAGCCCTCGACGGCGTCTTCGACCGCTTCCCCGTGCTGCGCGACCGCCGCACGCAGAAGGCCGGGACGATGAGTGGCGGCCAGCAAGCCTCCCTCGCCGTCGGCCGCGCTCTCATCAACGAGCCGCAGCTGATCCTGGTCGACGAGCCGTCAGCCGGCCTCTCTCCGGTCGCCACACTCGAGCTCGACGCGGTGTTGCAGGAGGTGGCGAAGACCGGCGTGACCATGGTGCTCGTGGAGCAGAACATCGCGTTCGGGCTGTCGCTCGTCGACACCGCGCACCTCATGCAGACAGGCACGGTCGTGCACAGCGGCCCGGTGGCCGAGCTCGACGACCAGACCCTCGCGACGCATCTCGGCATCGGCAGGGTGCTGCAGGCCGCCGCCGGATCCGCTCTCGCCGCACGCCAGGCGCCCAGACCGAAGGAGAAGGCCCGTGCCCGTCGTACTGCGTGAAGACGGAGCCCGTATCGCGTGGGAGTCGGACGGGCCCGAGGACGCGCCCGCGGTGCTGCTCATCATGGGACTGGCCTATCCCGCGGCGATGTGGTTCCGGCTGGTCCCGGCCCTGGCCGAGCGCTACCGCGTCGTGCGCCTCGACAACCGCGGCGCTGGTCTGACCGGGGACGTCCCCGGCGCGCCCTACACGGTCGAGACCATGGCCGCGGACTGCCTCGCGGTGCTCGACGCCGCCGGAATCGCATCGGCGCACGTCGTCGGAATCTCCATGGGCGGCCTGATGGCGCAGGAGATCGCAGTCACCGCCCCAGAACGGGTTCGGTCCCTGTGCCTCATGGCGACTCATCCCGGCATCGCGCACGCGGCGATCGACCCGGAGACGCTGACGATGGTGACGGCCGGCCGGGCGGCGATGACGCCGCAGGAGGCGGCCGAGGCGTCGATCCCGTTCAACTACGCGCCCTCGACCGCGCGTGAGCGCATCGAGGAGGACTGGGCCGTCCGCTTCCCGCTGGCCTGCACCCTGGCCGGCTACACCGCGCAGGTGCAGGGCACGCTGCCGTGGACGCGGTACGACGACCTGCCGAGCATCACCACGCCCACCATGGTGATGTACGGCGAGCTCGACCGGCTGGTGCTGCCGGCCAACGCCACGACGATCGCGGAGCGCATCCCCGGCGCCGAGCTCGTCGCGGTGCCCGACGCCAACCACGTGCTCATGACCGACCAGCCGGAGCAGGTGGGCAAGCTCCTGCTCGACTGGCTGGACCGCAGCTGATGGCCCGCCTGCGCGTCGTCGCGACCGGCGGTCTCGGCGCACTCGCGGAGCGCGTGCTCGCTGATCTCGACGGGCTCGTCGCGGAGATGGGCGCGGCCTACCAGGCGGAGATCCCGGAGTACGCCGCGATAAGCGACGCGACGATGGTCCGCGACGTCCTGCCTGTGTCGCGGCGGCTCGTCGAGGTCTTCCTCGAGTGCGTCGTGCAGGAGCGCACGCTCGCCGCGAAGGAGCTGCGGACGTTCGAGCAGTCCGGTCGTGACCGGCTCGCGATGGGCATGCCGCTCGAGTCCGTGCTGCGGGCCTACCGCATCGCGGGCCGGACGGCCTGGACGGCGCTGTGCGCCGCGGTGCGCCCCGGCGAGGAGGCGCTGCTCGCCGACCTCGGTGCGCGCTGGATCGACATCGTCGACCGGACGTCGAGCGCCCTCGCGCGTGCCTACCTGTCGGCGAGCCACGACCGGTTGCGCGACCTCGACGCGCGCCGCCGAGAGCTCGTCGAGGCGCTGCTCACCGCGACCGACCCGAGCGAGGTCGCTGCTGTCTCCTTGCGCTTCTCGACGGTGCTGGCGCCGTCGTACGTCCCCGTGCTGGTGGCGGGGGCGGGCGCGGTCGCGGGCATCGACGTGCTCCTCGCCGGGGCTCCGGCCGGCACCCTCGGTGGCCACCGCGGCGATCGGGTCCTCCTGCTGGTACCGAACCGCCTCGACGGCCCGGTCCGACGGCCGGGGGCGGTCAGTGCCTGGGGCCGGCCGGCGCTGTGCGGCCGGGCGCTGCTCGACGAGGTCCGGCACGTCGAGCAGCTGCTGGTGACCGCGCTTGCCGAAGGGCACGAGGACGGCGGCTTCGGCCCCGACGACCTGCTCGTCGAGCAGCTACTGCTCGGCAACGACCGCGTCGCGGATGCGCTGCGTCGTCGGGTCGCCGACGTGCTGCTCGGCCGCGACACCACGGGCGTGCTGGTCGGCACGCTGCGGGCCTACCTGTCGAGCGGCTCGGTGCCGGAGACGGCGCGCCGCGAGCACGTCCACGTCAACACGGTTGCCTACCGGCTCGGCCGGGTGCGGGAGCTCACCGGGCTCGACCCGCGCGTGCCGGAGGAGTCGGCACTGCTCGTGCTCGGTCTCGGTCTGCCCGCCGACCGGGAGGAGTGACATGCAGGGCCTGATGGGCGCGCAGCCCTTGACGATCCGCGCGATCTTCGACCGGATGCGGACGGTGTACGGCGACGCCGAGGTCGTCGACGCCTTCGCCACGGGAGCCGGGCGCACGACCTACCGCGCGATGGCCGATCGGATCCTGCGGCTGGTCACGGTGCTGCAGGACCTGGGCGTCAAGCCGGGGGACCGCGTCGGCACGTTCGCCAACAACAGCTCGCGCCACGTCGAGCTCTACTACGCGGTCCCGCTCGCTGGTGCCGTGCTCCACATGGTCAACATCCGGCTGCACGACGACCAGCTCGAGCACGTCGTCGCGGATGCGGGCGACACCGTCATGTTCGTCGATGACGACCTGGTGCCCCGGCTCGGCGCGGTTGCGTCGCGCATGCCGTCGGTGCGGACCTTCGTGCGGATGGGCAAGGGCGAGACGCCAGGCATCGACGGCATCCTCGAGGGGGAGTCGCTGCTCGAGGCCGCGCCTGCGTGCGCGTCGCTTCCTGAGCTGACCGAGGACATGGCCTGCGGCATGTGCCACACCTCGGGCACCACCGGCATGCCCAAGGCGGTCGTCTACAGCCATCGCTCGACCTACCTGCACGCGATGGCCATGTGCATGGTCGACGGCCTCGCGATCTCCGAGCGCGAGCGCATCCTGCCGGTCGTTCCGCTCTTCCACGCCTGCGGCTGGGGGCTGCCCTACGCCGCCCCCCTGACGGGCGCGGACCTCGTCTTCGCGGGTGCCGACTGCTCGCCCGAGGCCCTCGCGCGGATCATCGCGTCGGAGCAGGTGACCTGGGCCGCCGCCGTACCGACCATCTGGACGTCGTTGCTGCCCCTCGCGCAGGCCGGTGACGCCGACCTGTCGTCGCTGCGGACGCTCGGCGTCGGCGGCTCCGCCACACCGCGGGCGCTGCTGGAGGCCTACGACGCTCTGGGTGTGGAGATCCTGCAGATCTGGGGGATGACGGAGACCTCTCCTGTCGCTGCGTCATCGCGGCCACGGCGACGCCACCGCGGCCTGTCGGAGGATGAGCTGCGCGACGTGCGCGCGAAGACCGGCACCATCTTCCCGGGCCTCGAGGCGCGCATCGTGGGCGACGACGGCAGCGAGCTGCCGTGGGACGGCGAGGCGGTTGGTGAGCTCGAGTGCCGCGGTCCGTGGGTGGCGACCGAGTATCACGGCGGGATGCCGGAGAAGTTCCACGACGGCTGGCTGCGCACCGGCGACATGGCCTGCATGGAGAGCGACGGCTACTTCCGCATCGTCGACCGCTCGAAGGACCTGGTGAAGTCGGGCGGCGAGTGGATCAGCTCGGTCGAGCTCGAGGGAGCCTGCCTCGCGCACCCCGCCGTCCGCGAGGCCGCCGTGGTCGGCATCCCGTCGAAGAAGTGGGACGAGCGTCCGGTGGTCGTCGTCGCGCTGCATAACGGCGCATCGCTGACCCTCGAGGAGCTGAACGGCTTCCTCACCGGGAGGGTCGCGAAGTGGTGGCTCCCCGACGACGTCGTGGTCGTGGACGAGGTCGCGAAGACGAGCGTCGGGAAGTACGACAAGAAGGCGATCCGCGCGCAGCTGTCCGACCGCGTCCTGCCGTGAAGCGCATCGGCCTGCTGGTGGTGGCCGTCGCGATGGTCGCCGTCGCCTGGCCGGCCGCGGCGTCGCCGTACCCGAAGCCGGCGCGCACCAAGCCGCAAGGACCGGCGGCCGTGAAGTTCGCGAAGGACTTCCCCGCCCTCAAGGACAGTGAGTGGGGCTGGCGTCTCGGCGGGTTCGGGGGTATCCGTCGCGGGGCGCCGCTTCACCACGTGCCGGTCGTGTTCGTCCACGGCAACAACGTCGACGCCGCCGACTGGTACCCGGTGCGCGACGACTTCCGCGCCGCGGGCTGGTCGGACCAGGAGCTCTGGGGAGTGTCGTACGGCGGCTTCGGCGGGGCCAACGGCACGGCTCTGCACACCGCCAACCCTGAGCGCGACACGGAGCACGCGGACAACGGCGACGACCACTCGACGTACATCACCGAGGACGACGTCAACGTCTCGGACCTCTACGCCTTCATCACCGCGGTGCAGCGCTACACCGGGTCGCAGAAGGTGATGCTCGTCGGGCACTCCCTCGGCGTGACCCTCGCGCGGGAGACGATGCGGCTTCATGCGGATGTGCGCCGCAACGTCGTCGCGTTCGTCGGGATCGCCGGCGCCAACCACGGCACGACGTTCTGCCCTCCCGGCTCGGAAGGCAACGTCGTGTCCTGCGACGAGATCGCCGCCGGCACGCCGTGGCTCGCCCGACTGAACGCGTTCGGCGAGACCTACGGTCCGACGAAGTGGATGACGGTGTACGACGGCACCGGCGCCGGCGACCCGGCCTTCGTCGGGCCGACCTACGCGCAGTCGCCGGCGCTCAAGGGTGCGGACAACAGGCAGTTCCCGTACACGTACCACAACG
Organism: Frankiales bacterium; assembly: GCA_025465135.1. Lineage (GTDB taxonomy): Bacteria > Actinomycetota > Actinomycetes > Mycobacteriales > SCTD01 > RYN-124. Next base: position 11,864 of record JAODNA010000105.1, read on the forward strand.
ACCTGCGCCTCGACCCGTCGATCGTTGCCGTCTACGAGGCCTTCCTGGCGAGGCACGGCACTTTGCCCTGATGGCGCCGCTGAAGTGACCATGACGGTGATGCCGATGGCCCTGGTTGCGCTGTGGGCGGCGGCACAGACTCCGCGGTAGTCCCACCGACAGGAGAACCCCATGGCGTACGGCATCGTTCATCACTTCGCCGGCGGTACCAAGGAGCAGTACGAGGCTTCCATCGCCGCCGTCCACCCGGGCGTGGACAAGCTGCCCGACGGCCAGATCTTCCATGCGGCCGGCCCTTCCCCCGGCGGGTGGACCATCCTCGCCGTCCACGACTCCAAGGACAGCTGGGAGCGCTTCCGCGACCAGACCCTGCTGCCCACGATGGAAGCCGGCATCCCTGGCGGCTTCACCTCGCCCCCCGAGCAGACGGAGATCGACCTGTACTCGGTCATGCCTTAGCCGCTGCCTCGGGCGGCCATCCACAGATTCCCCGATGCTTCGGCTTCGTGCTTGACTTCGAACAAGTGTTCGAATAACTTTGACGCATGTCCGCAGCCACGGTCGCCTCCTCGCGAGCGCCCTCCGCTGCAGCAGCCGACCTGTCGGGGCCCTTCGACCGCGACGACTTCCGCGCGGACCTGGCGACTCTCAGCGGTTCTGTCCGCGCCGGTTGGCAGCGATGGGCGGCGGAGTGCCGAGTGCTCGCCCGGCTGGCCGCGCAGGTCCCGCGCACCCCCTTCGACACGCGGGGTCCCACGGACTGGACGTCCTTCCTCCGCGAGGTCGCCGTCGCCCGCCGCTGCAGTGACCAGGCGGCGGCCAACGAGGTGCATGTCGCCGTAGCGCTTGTTGCTGCCCACCCACGGACGATGGCGCTGGTCGAAGCCGGATCGCTGCCGCAGTACCACGCACGCGTTCTCGTGGAGGAGTGCGTCGGCTTCGACCCCGACGCCATCCGCGCCGTCGAGGCGGAGGTGGCCGAGCGGGCCTGCCGCCTCTCCCCGAGCCGCATCCGCGAGGCCGTGCGCAAGATCGAGCTTCGGTACGACGCCGATGCCGCCGCGGTTCGCGCCGCAAAGGCTGCGCGAGGCCGGAGCGTGCAGGTTGTCTCGCAGCCCGACGGGCAGGCCTCCCTGATCATGTCCGGCCCCGCGCTGGCGATCGTCCAGGTCTACGAGCGCCTGACGGCTGACGCGCGAGCCGCCCGGGCTGCCGGCGACCCGCGGGGTGTCGACGCGCTGCGCTTCGACCTCGCCGCGGAAGGGCTTGCCGGCGACGCCGAGGCCACTGTCCCGCTCGCGACGGTGCCCGGTGCACCGCTGATGACCGGTGACCGCCGGTGCAGCCGGCCGATCCGGGCCAACATCCAGGTGCCCGTGACGACCGGGCTCGGGTTGAGCAACGACCCCGGCTGGCTCGACGGCTACGGCTGGATCAGTGCGCCACAGTGCCGGGAGTGGCTCACCCTCGCCGAGCTGCGGCTGATCTGCGTCAGCACCAGCGGTCAGGTCGTGGATGTCGCGGACCGGGTTGTCCGTCCGACGCCGACGCCGACGGCTGTTCGCGCCGCCCTCCTCGACCTGGTCGAGCACCCGGGCGACATCAGCGCCAAGACCTACGAAGAGCAACCGCGCTACGAGCCGAGTCGGGCGCTGACGGAGTTCGTCGACATCCGCGACGTCGTCTGCGACGGCCCGACCGGTCGCCGCGTCGCTGCTGCGCGGTCGGACAAGGACCACGACATCCCCTATCCCGACGGGCCGACCGCGGCGTGGAACCTCACGGTCCGGGCCCGCCGCACGCACGGCCTGAAGCATCGCGGCTGGACTCCGCTGCGCACTCCGACGAGCACGCTCTGGTTCAGCCCCGCAGGACAGATCGTCGAAGTCGAGCACTGGACCGGTCCGCCGCCCGAGATCGATCTCGACGCCGTGCTTCCCGATCCCGACGACCTTCACGCGGTCGATGCCGAGCTCGTCCGCGAGCCCACCATCGCCGACACACCGCCCCCGTGCCCGCCCGAGGACGCCGCGCCCTTCTGAGAACGCGCCGTGCTCACCGTGGCAGCCGGATCGATCAGCTCGGTGCCACGAACCCGCCGGGTCCCGGCGACGTCGGTGGGTCGTCGAGGGACGCGGGCGGCGATGGTGCGTACGACGCGGGCGGTGCGTACGACGGCGCTGCGTACGACGGCGCTGCGTACGACGGCGGCGGCGCGTGCGACGGCGGCGCGGCCATGCCCCAGGCGACAGCCGGTGGGCCGGGGGGCGTACCGAGGCGGGCCTCCTCACGCCGGCGGCGCTCGGCGAGGACCGCAGACAGCAGGGCCCAGCCGGGGGTGCCGGGAGGCGGCGGCGGCGAGACCGCCGCGAGCACTGCCGCGACCAGCCGGCCACCGAGGTCGTTGCGCGCGGCGACCGTGAGCTCGCCGGACCGCGCCATGAACTGCCGGACCGACAGCGCGAGCTCGTCCTGCAAGCCGCTGAGGTCGGTCGTCGCCGCCCATCCCGCGAGCTGCGGCGGCATCATCGCGACCTGTCCACCGCGGACCGCCACCCGCTCCTGGAGCACGACGGTCCCGGCGAGCAGGTCACCGATCCGCTTGCCCTGCCCGTTGAGCAGCATGGTGATGATGCCGCCGGCGTAGAGCGTCACACCCGGGCGCTCGATGAACGTCCCGGCCAGCCCGCGCACGAACGCCTGGCGGAAGCCGATCGGTCCGCCGTCGTCGCGGACGACGCGGAGCCCGAGCGCCATCTTCCCCGGCGTGCGGCCGCGCAGCAGCGACTCGAACGCGACGGGGTAGCCGGCGGAGACCAGCAGCAGCAGGACGATCATGAGCGCGCCCGCGGCGGCAGAGGAGATCGACGGGGACACGGCGGCGACCAGCACGAGCACCGCGACGAGCAGCACGAGCTGCAGCAGCGCGTCGAGGGCCGCGGCGAGGAGGCGTGACGGAACGGCAGCCGGCCGCAGCTCGAGCGCGACCGCCTCACCCGTCACCAAGGAGTGCACGCCCCTAGTCTGCCCGGGTGGACCTGGATGCCTACGTCGCGGCGCACCGCCACGAGTGGCAGCGACTCGAAGTGCTGCTCGGCCGGGCCCGCTCGCCGCGCCGGCTCAGCGGCCCGGAGGTCGACGAGCTCGTCGACCTCTACCAGCGGACGGCCACGCACCTGTCCGTGATCCAGAGCACCGGACGCGACCCTGCGCTGATCGGCAAGCTCTCGTCACTCGTCGCGCGGGCGCGCGGCGCCGTGACGGGCGGTCGGCAGGCGCTCTGGCGCGACGTCGCGCGCTTCCTGCGCGAGGACTTCCCGGCTGTCTGCTACCGCACCCGCTGGTGGTGGCTGGGCGCCGGCGCGGCCTTCATCCTCGTCGCCACGTCGTACGGCGTCTTCATCGCTCACTCGCCGGAGGCCCAGCTCGCGGTCGCGCCTCCTGAGGTGGTGCGGCGTCTGGTCTCCCACGACTTCAAGGACTACTACAGCTCAGCACCGGCGCAGGACTTCAGCTCGCGGGTCTTCACCAACAACGTCTTCGTCGCGGCGCAGGCGATCCTGTTCGGCGTCTTCCTCGGGCTGCCGGTGCTGTACGTGCTCTACAACAACGCCCTCAACGTCGGGGTCGCGGGGGGACTGATGGCGGCCAACGGCCGGACCGGTGAGTTCTTCGGCCTGATCCTGCCGCACGGCATCCTCGAGCTGACGGCCGTCTTCGTCGCATCGGGGCTGGGGTTGAAGCTGGGCTGGACGGTCGTCGATCCGGGTGCGCGGTCGCGGGCAGCGGCCCTCGCCGAGGAGGGGCGATCCCTCGTCGTCGGCACGCTCGGGCTCGCCGTGATGCTGCTCGTCAGTGGCCTCATCGAGGGCTTCGTCACGCCGAGCGGACTGCCGACGTGGCTCCGCATCGGCATCGGGGTGCTGGCTGAGGCGCTGTTCCTCGCCTGGGTGTTCGTCCTCGGGCGCCGCGCGGTCAACGCGGGCGTGAGCGGTGACCTGAGGGACGACCTGCGCGGTGACGCAGCGCCCACGGACAGCTAGGAGGGCTGCCACCCCGCGGGGTCGATGCCGCCGGGGATGGGGGCGGCGGGGTCGTACGGCGTGCGGCTGTAGATGAAGCTGCCGAGGTCGAGGGCGACGACGTGACCGCCCTCGCGCACGGGCTCGAGCGTCTCGCCCGTGTGATAGCCGTCAAGCCCGATCCACGCGCCGGCGACCTGGCGGAACCGGCTGTCCCGGCCGGCGCCCTGAAGTCCCATGAGGTGCAGCAGCCCGTCGGATCCGAGCCGGAGGCCGTACGACGACGGTCCCCAGTACCAGGTGCCGGTCAGCGCGAGCGTCGAGGGATCGACCGACTCGAGGGGACGCCACGGCGCGACCACGTGCGGCTCGGTCGTCCGCACGATGTCGAGCAGGCCGGGCAGGGCGCCGGCCGACAGGCCGCTGGTGGCGTTGGTGAGCACCGCCGCGCCGGTCTGCTCGAACGGGTCCACGAAGACGCCGGCCAGGAATCCCGGCATGGACCCGCCGTGCCCGACGAAGGTGCGGCCCTCCGTGCGGACGACCTGCAGCCCGAGGCCGTAGGCCGACCAGCCGAGTGACGACGCGTCGATGCCAGCCGGCTCGGCCATCTCCTCGAGGGTCGCCGCGGCGAGGATGTCGCCGGTGTCGCCGAGGAGGAACCAGGCGAGCCGGCCGAGGTCGGCGAGGGTGGCCCAGAGCTGGCCGGCGGGCGCCATCGCACCGGCGTCATGCTCCGGTTCGCGCAGCACGACGTCGGCCCACGGGTGCACGGCGAAGCCCTGGGCCGCGCGTCCGCAGGGTCGAGGCGTCGTGCGCGTCATGCCCAGGGGCAGCAGGACCTCGTCGCGGACGACGTCTTCCCACGGGCGCCGGCGGCAACGGGCGATCACCTCGCCGAGGACGGCGTACCCGAGGTTCGAGTAGTGGAAGCGACGGCCGGCCGGGTGCTTCACGTCCTGCGCGGACAGGTGCTCGGCGAACTGCGCCCACGGCTCGCCCGGTGACCGCTCCCACCACGCCGTCGGGCTCTCGGCGGCGAGTCCGGCTCCGTGGGAGAGCAGCAGCCCGATCGTGCGGTCGGCGTACGGCGTGCCGGGCACGTGCCGCCCGACCGGGTCGTCCAGGTCGAGCTGTCCCTCATCACGCAGGCGCATGACCGCGATCGCGGTCAGCGTCTTCGTGATCGAGCCGATCCGGTACTGCACGTCGTCGTCCGGCTCGCGACCGTCGACCTCTCCTCGCCCGCACCACCAGTCGAGGCCCGGGCCGCGCGCGACGCCCGCCACGAGCGAGGGCAGCCGGCCCTCCGCCTGCAGCCTGGCGGCGAACGCCGTCAGCCGGGCATGGGTGGCAGGGGCGACGGTCACAGCACGAAGGTAGGGCTCGGGAGTCTCAGGAAGTCGTCGCGGTTCGGCGGCGACGCACCAGTCCCACGACGAGCAGCGTGATGAGGCCCGCCAGCGGCAGCCCCATGCCGGCGCCGGTCGCCGCCAGGTGGCCGCCGGAGCCGCTGCCTGACGGTGTGCCCGCCGGCGTGCCCCCGCCGCTGGTCGGCAGCTGGGACCCGGACGGGAACCTGTAGACGTACGCCCCCCTGCCGTAGCTCGCGGCGACCAGCGTGTTGGGGTCGCCCGGCTTGAGCCCCATGCTGAAGACCGCAGCCGTCGGCAGGCCCTTGCCCAGCGGGGAGTAGTGCCCGCCGCTGGTCCCCGCGGCGGCGAAGATGCCGACGGCGTCGGCGACGATCAGCTGACCACCGCGGACCAGGGACCACGTGGCCTGTGCCTTGGGCAGGTCACCGGTGATGTCGGTGAACGAGGCGCCCGCGTCGGTGCTCTTGTAGACGTAGCCGCCACCGGACTTGCTCGCGTCCTCACCCAGCGACCCGATCGGTGAGAAGTAGCGGGCCGCGCTCGCACCGAGCGTCGCGTAGACGGTCTTCGGGTCCTTCGGGTCGATCGCGACGGAGGTGATGAACCGCTGCGGGAGGCCGCGCGCGGCGGCGATGTGCCAGTCGCCGCCGACGTTGGTCGCGAGCCCACCGTGGAACTGCTGGTGCAGCTTCACCGGGTCGCACGATCCGCAGTAGCCCGCGTAGGCGTTCTTGCCGTCGACGGCGAGGGAGACGACGTGGTTGGCCGGGTCGGTCGGCGTGGCCTTGCCGCCCTGGCCGGGCGAGGACTTCACCCCCAGGTCGAAGACGTTCTTCCACCCGGTGCTCGTCGTCGTCGCGGCGCCGACCGTCGTCTCCGCGATCTGCCGGCCGCCGGTGAGGATGTGCTTGGCGTCGTGCGGGTCCATGACGAGCGGGGTGACGAAGTCCGCATCCGTCACGAAGCTCGGCGGCCCGATCGCACTGAAGGTCTTTCCGCCGTCGGTCGTCAGCGAGATGCGGGCGCCGGGGTACTCCTCGTAGGCGATGTCGCTGTTGTCGGGGTCGACGAGGGTGAAGATCCCGTCGCCGCCGTAGACCATGTTCTGCTTCCCCGTGGTCTTGTCGATCTTGGCCTCGCCGTTGTCCTGCAGACCCATGTAGGCGGTGCCGTCCTTGGCCATCGCGACGCCGTAAGGCAGCAGGTCGTGGAAGCCGGCCTGCGAACCGTTGCCGAAGCCCTGCTGCGTGAACGGGGACGCGCCGGTCGTGTCCGTCTGCCGGTAGACCCCGCCGTCGTTGCCGACGACGAGGGTCACGCCGGTGCCCTCGTTGGGGATGAAGATGCCGCCGTGCTGGTCGGGGTGCGTCGTCGTCTGCAGCGGGTCACCCGGGACGCGCGCCTGGCTGCACGCCGCGGCCGCGGCGACCAGCAGGCAGGCCCCCGCCTGGTTGTAGGCGCCGATGGTCGAGAACTGCGTCGCCCCCTGCCGACCGGCCGGGGTGCTGACCTCGCCGGTGCCGTCGAGCGGGGTCGGGATCTGGTTGGTCCAGAGCTCCTCGAGGCCGAAGACCAGCCGGCTCGGTACGCCGTTGATCGTGCGCGTCGGGTCCGGCTTGATCCACTCGTTGTAGGTGACCTGGTAGCCGGCCGAGATGCCGAGCGGCGAGAGCTGGTTGAGCGAGGACCCGTTGGCGGGATTCTTCATCTGCTCGCCGCTCTCCATGAGGCGCCAGGTCTTGCCGAAGTCCGGCGACACGTAGATGCCGTCGAGATCGCTGGTCTTCGCGGTCGGGTTGACTCCGACGCCGAGCGGGTCGCCGTTGATGGTGCTGGAGACCTCGTCCTGACCGCTCGTGAAGTACGTCGAGTTCTGTACGACGGCATAGAGGTAGGCGGAGTTCTGCGCGGCACCGCGCGCTGCTCCCAGGGCGGCGCGGCCGAAGTCCTGGCTCGCGGTGATGCCGGCGCTGTCGGGTACGTGCACGAAGCTGCCGACCGCGCCGGTGTCGGAGCGGTAGACGCCGTTGGCCGGGGCCTGCGGCTTGCCGTCGAAGTTCGGGTAGCGGCCGGCGCGCCAGCCGAGGGTCGTGACGACCGCGCCGCCCTTGTGGCCGAAGGTGTCGGGCGCCTGCACCTCGACGTCGGTGGCGATGTTGGCGAAGAAGCAGTCCTTCGCCTGCGAGTTGCCCGTGCACGAACCCGTGGGCAGCTTCACGTTGGTCCAGGTGCGCCCGGCGTCGGCGGTCCGGTAGAGCCCGAAGCCGGTCGCCGCGTAGGCGACCGACGGCGCACTCGGGTCGACGGAGATCTTGAAGCCGAGGGCGCCGTCGGGCAGCCCGGCGGCGTGGTTCCAGTGCGCGCCGTCGTCGGTCGTCCAGTAGGCGCCCAGACCGGCGTAGTCGTTGGAGAAGGCGTGGTCGCCGGTGAGGACGAGCAGCGTGCCCTTGGGGCCGCCGGCGCGCGTCCAGGCGATGCCGCTGACCGACTGGAAGGGCAGGCCGTCACCGACCGAGTGCCAGCTGGCGCCGGTGTCGTCGGACTCCCAGACCCCGCCCTGTGCGGCTGTCGTCCAGAGCTGCTTGGTCGTGGGGGAGTAGGCGAAGTCCGTGATGCGACCCGACAGGTCGGCGAAGCCGCTGCCGTAGGTCGCGGTGTAGGTCGGGTCGTCGCTGATGAGCGGTCCGGTCCCGAGCGGGCTCCACGTGCCACCCGTTCCCGCGACGGCAGGACCGGCGGCGAGGGTGGCCCGCTGGTTGACCGCGGCCCGCATCGCAGCGGCGGAGTCGGCCCCCGCATGTGTCGCCTGCACGGCCCCGAACCGGGCCACCTTCACCGCGGAGTCGGCTGACACGGAGAGGCAGCTGAGGTCGTTGCACACGGGCGCGCTGCCCCGTGCAGGTGGTGCGAGCGCGACGGTGGACGCAGTCGGCGCAGCGGCGAGCGCGAGGGCGGTGACGGTGGCCACGGCAGCCGCGCATGCGGCCCGGCGGAGCGAGAACGATGACATGGACGGAGCCTCCCATGTCTTCAGAGTCGGCCGGCGGCCTTGAGGTTCAGGTAGGCGTCCGCCACGGCCGGCGCGAAGGCTGCGGGGGGTGCGTCGACGACCTCGACGCCCCGCCTGCGCAGGAGTGCCGTCGTACGGCGTCGTTCCTCGCGGTGGCGCTCCGCAGCAGCCGCGTCGTAGACGGCGGAGACCTCGCTGCGCGCGAGCAGCATCTCCTCCACGCGAGGGTCCCCGACCGAGGCGAGCACGACGGTGTGGCGGCTCGTCAGCGACGGCAGCGACGGCAGCAGCCCCTCCTCGAGGGCGGCGCGGTCGAGGGTCGTGAACAGCACGACGAGCGACCTCCGTCGCGCCCGGCGCAGGATCTCCGACGCCAGCCGGCGCCCGTCGCTCTCGACGAGTGCCGGCTCGAGGCCGGCCATCGCGTCCACCATCTGCGAGAGCACCTCGTTGCGGCCCACGTCCTGGACGGCCGCCCGCAGCTCGCGGTCCATCGCGAGCAGGTCGACGCGGTCGCCCGCCCTGGTCGCGAGGGCGGTCAGCAGGAGCGCCGCGTCGAGCGCCGCGTCCAGCCGAGGGACGTCGCCGACCCGGCCGGCCGACGTGCGGCTGGTGTCGAGGACGAGCAGCAGCCGTCGGTCCCGTTCGGGGCGCCAGGTGCGCACGACGACCTCGGAGCGGCGCGCGGTGGCTCGCCAGTCGATGGAGCGGACGTCGTCACCGTCGACGTAGTCGCGGAGCGTGTCGAACTCCGTCCCCTGACCGCGGACGCGGGCGGCCACGAGCCCGTCGAGCTGGCGCAGTCGAGACAGCCGCTCGGGGAGGAACTTGCGCGAGGTGAAGGGCGGCTGGACGCGCAGGCGCCACGGCACGACGTGGGCACCTTGCCGGGCACCGACGCCGAGCGGGCCGACGGATCGCACCGTGATGCGGGCCGGATGGCGGTCGCCGCGTCGCGTGGGTCGAAGGGTCGTCGTGAGGATGCGGCGCTCGCCCGGCGGGATGTCGACGTCATGCAGCCGGGGGCCTGCCCCGGCCGACGGAACCCAGGCATCGCGCAGCACGCCGCGGAGACGGCGCGAGCCCGCGTTGACCAGCGACAGCTGTACCCGCGCCTCGGTCCCGAGCCGGCAGCCGGTCGGACCGGAGCGCGAGACCTGGAGCGCGGAGACCGGCCCGGCGAGCGCGACGTCGGCCGCGGTGACCGCGAGCAGCAGCAGGGCGACCGCGAGCACGGTCCAGAGCGAAGGCAGCAGGGCGACCGGCACGATGCCGAGGAGGGCGAGTAGCGGAGCGCGCCCGGTGAGAGCCATCAGCGCCGCACCGTCACCGCGGGACGGCCACCGTCGCGAGCACGCCGTCGAGCACGCCGTCGGCGGTGACGCCTTCCAGCTCGGCTTCCGGCCGGACGCTGACGCGGTGGCGCAGCGTCGGCCGGGCGAGGGCCTTCACGTCGTCGGGGGTCAGGTAGTCGCGGCCCGACAGCCACGCCCACGCCTTGCTGGTCGCGAGCAGCGCCGTCGCGCCGCGCGGCGAGACCCCCAGCGACAGCGACGGCGACGACCGCGTCGCCCGGCAGATGTCGACGACGTAGCCGAGGACCTCAGGGGCGACGGTCACGGCGAGCACGCCGGCCCGGCCCGCGGCGAGGTCGGCCGGTCCGGCGACGGGTTGCAGCGCCGACAGGTCACGCGGATCGAAGCCCTCGTTGTGCGCGGCCAGCACCTTGACCTCGTCCTCGCGGCCGGGCAGCGGCACGGTCAGCTTGAGCAGGAAGCGGTCGAGCTGCGCCTCCGGCAGCGGGTAGGTGCCTTCGTACTCCACCGGGTTCTGCGTCGCGCAGACGACGAACGGGTCGGGCAGTGGCCGGGGCGTCCCGTCGACCGAGACCTGCCGCTCCTCCATCGACTCGAGCAGCGATGCCTGGGTCTTGGGCGGGGTGCGGTTGATCTCGTCCGCGAGCAGCAGGTTCGTGAACACCGGCCCGGGACGGAAGTCGAACCGCGCGGTCCTGGCGTCGTACACGAGCGAGCCGGTGATGTCGCCGGGCATCAGGTCGGGCGTGAACTGCACCCGCTTGGTGTCGAGCTGCAGCGAGGCGGCGACCGCACGGACGAGGAGCGTCTTCGCGACCCCTGGCACGCCTTCGAGCAGCACGTGCCCACGGCAGAGCAGCGCGATGACGAGCCCGGTGACCGTGGCGTCCTGCCCGATCACGGCCTTCCCCACCTCGGCGCGCAGGGCGACGAGAGCCTCGCGTGCGGACTCCGGGGAGGCCGTCGTACGACGGCGGGCAGGCGCCTTCTGGGCCGCTGCCTTGCGCGGTGCGGTCACGAGCCGGCCACCTCCAGGATCAGGATGTCGAGGTCGTCGGCGAGCACCACGAGAGCGTCGTCGTCGGTCGGAGCGGCACCGTACAGGAGGGAGTCCAGAGCGGCCGGGTCGCCGCCGGTGCGGGCGACGACGGCCGCGACGACCCCCTGCCGCGTCGTCTCGGGGCCGAGGCCGAGTCGCCGCGCGAGCCGGTCGCGGGTGCCGGCTCGCAGCGCCTCTGCCGCCGTCGACCGCGACCGGGAGGCCCGGTAGAGCCGGCTGCGACCCTCGATCGCCTCGGCGGCGCGGACCACGACCGGCAACGGCTCGGTGACAACGGCGCCGAGGCGCCGGGCCCGCCAGAGCGCGAGCACCGCGAGCACGACGAGCAGCTGCAGCGCTGCCAGCTTCAGGGACCGCGGCACCAGGTCGTTGAGGCTGCGGTCGCCGGCGACGTCGCGTGCACCGGGCCGCGGCAGCAGCCACTGGACGTCGCTGCCGTCGGCGAGCAGGCGAAGGGCGAGAGCGGCGTTGCCGCGCCGCGCCAGTCGCGCGTTGGTGAACAGGTCGGCGGAGCCGAGGAACGTCACGCGCCCCTGCTGCACGAGTGTCGCCCGCCCCGCCGTGGCGTAGCACTCGACGGCGCCGCCGGTGGACCGGTAGGTCGTGCCGCCGAGGTCGACGTCGCCGGCGGCGACCGCGGCGGACAGCGTGCAGGCGGGTGAGCGGCCTTCGACGCCGACATCGGGGGCGACCGTCAGCCCGTGACCGAGCACGGCGACCTGCGCCCCGTCGGCACCGACGACGACCAGGTGACCGCTCCTCCCGGCGAGCTGCCCGAGCTCGCTCGACGTCAGCGCAGCAGCGATCGGCACGAACACCGTGGTGCTCTCGCTGCCGGCGACCGCCTCGGCGGTCTCGACGCGACGCACGGGGACTCCGCGGTGGGTCAGCAGGGTGGCAACGGCGTGCGCGCCCTCCGGGTTGTACGCCCGCGGGTCGAGGACGCCCTTGGGGCCGGTCGCGGCGTACGACGCGACGACGACACCGGTGAGCACCAGCGCGAGCACGACGAGCACCGGCCCGCGGGCACTTCGCGCGACGGACCGGCCCCTGGATCCCGTCGCCGTCATGCCGGCGCCAGCCTGGCGGAGGTGACGGCCCGGTCCGCGGCGACGAGGACGTCGTACGCCGATGCGTCGGCGATCCTGCCGCCGTACCAGATCCTGTCGAAGGTCGAGGTGGCCTGCGCAAGCGGCTGGGCGATGGCGGGAACGGCGGCGCTGCCGTCACGGGCGACCTCGCCCGCGGTCCGGCCGGGCCGTGGCTCGAGGACGCCACGGCCCTCGAGCTCGCGGACGATGGCGCGAAGCCGTTCGCGCACAGCCTCGGCCCACTGGCCGGTCGCTGCGGCCTCGTCAGCGAGCGCGCGGTGCTGCTCGGCCGTCAGGGCCCGACCGCTCGTGAAGACCTCGGCGCTGGTCGGCCGTCGTCGGGTCGGGCGCAGGCGCACGAGGACGACGGCGACGAAGGCTGCGACGAGGAGCAGGATGAGCAGCAGCCCGAGCCGGCCACCGGGAACGCCACCGGACGCGCGGTCGAGCAGCTCGAGGAACTTGCGGATCAGCCTGCCGATCAGCCGGACGACCAGGGGCGGCTGGGCATCGCGGTACTTGCGGTTGAGCAGCTCTTCGCGCGCGGCCCGGCGGGCGGCCTCGCGGGTGATGTCGTCGACACCGGAGGACAGGATCACGCGACGCGCTGTGCGGCGGCCGCCGTCAGCGCGACGTCGAGCCCCTCCGCCCGCATCCGCCGGTCGACGTAGAGCAGGGCCCGCACCCCCGCGGTGAACGGTGCGATGACCGTCTGCGCGATCCCGGCGCCGACGTACGTGAGGATGAGCAGCTTGCTCGATGCGCCGGCCAGGCCACGGAGCCCGCTCGAGCCGACCCCGAAGATGAGGAACGGCACCTGCACGATCTGCCCGACGACGGAGGCGACGACCACGGCCAGGAGCAGCACCCCGAAGACCCGCCACCACGAGTGCCGGACCAGTACGCCGGACCGGCGCATGCTCCCCAGGACGCCGGCGCGCTCGAGCAGCGCCGCGCACGGTGCGAGTGCGAGCCGGCAGTACAGGTAGACGGCCAGCGCTGCCCCGGCGAAGGCGAGCGGTACGCCGATGAGGGCAGCAGCGGCGCCGCCCACTGCCACGAGAACGACCGCCACGGTGATGCCGGCGACGAGACTGCCGTAGACGAGCAGAGCCGTCAGGAACGCGACGCCGAGGAGCCGCCAGAGCGCCGGGCGCACCTCGGCCCAGGCCTCGCCGAGAGTCATGGGCTTGCCGAGGACCCCGCGACCGGCAATCGCCGTGAGGACGCCCGTCAGCAGCACGGTGGCCAACGCCGAGACGAGGCTGCTGCCGATGCCACCGACCGCGGCGCCCCCGAGGGCGCCGT
>JAODNA010000114.1 GCA_025465135.1 Frankiales bacterium
TCGAGGGCGAGATGGGCGACAGCCACGTCGGTCTTCAGGCCCGCCTGATGAGCCAGGCGCTCCGCAAGATGACCGGTGCCATCAGCAACACCGGCACGACCGTCATCTTCATCAACCAGCTCCGCGAAAAAATCGGAATCATGTTCGGTTCCCCAGAAACGACCACGGGTGGCAAGGCGCTGAAGTTCTACGCGTCGGTGCGCATCGACGTCCGGCGGATCGAGACGCTCAAGGACGGCGGCGACGCGGTCGGCAACCGCACCCGCGCGAAGGTCGTGAAGAACAAGGTGGCGCCGCCGTTCAAGATGGCCGAGTTCGACATCGTCTACGGCGTCGGCATCAGCCGCGAGGGCTCGCTCATCGACGTCGGCGTCGACCAGGGCATCGTCCGCAAGTCCGGTGCCTGGTACACCTACGAGGGCGACCAGCTCGGCCAGGGCAAGGAGAACGCGCGGGCCTTCCTGCGCGACAACCCCGACCTCGCCGACGAGATCGAGAAGCGCATCAAGGAGAAGCTCGGGGTGGGCGCCGTCCTCGACGTCGACGACATCGACCTGGTGGCTCCGGTCCCGATCGACCTGGTCCCCGCACAGGTCGACTAGTGGCGTTCGCCTCCCGGTCGTCGTTCGATCGCTCGCGGTCGAGTCGCGGCGGCCGGGACCGCGAGCCACCGGAGACCGACGGTCCGCCCGAGCCCGACGCCGATCCCGAGTCGGTGGCGCGGCAGATCTGCCTGCACCAGCTCGAGTTCGCACCGCGCACCCGCGCGGAGCTGGCAGCCGTCCTCGCGAAGAAGGGCGTGCCCGACGACGCGGCGGAGGCAGTGCTCGGCCGGTTCGCCGAGGTCGGCCTGATCGACGACGTGCTGTTCTCCGAGATGTGGGTGACGTCGCGTCATCGCGGTCGTGGCCTGTCCGGGCGCGCGCTGGAGCAGGAGCTGCGGCGCAAGGGTGTCGACGACGAGACCGCGCGCGAGGCGCTCAACGCGCTCGACCCCGCCGTCGAGGAAGCCACCGCGCGCGGCCTCGTGCAGCGCAAGCTGCCGGGCACGCGCGGTCTCGCGACCGACGCGCGGGTGCGGCGGCTCGCGGGCATGCTGGCGCGCAAGGGCTACAGCGCCGGGCTGGCCTTCCGGATCGTCAAGGAGGAGCTCGAGCAGGAAGGCGCAGATACCCGCGCGCTCTTCCTCGACACCGACGGGCTCTCCGCGCTCGAGTAGCGCGGCCGTCGGAGCGGGTCAGGCGAGCCGCTGTCGCCAGGATTCACGCCGGTGGCAGGCTGGCCGGGTGACCGCCCCGACCTCCAGCACCGCCGCCGCGAGCCGCCAGCCCGTCCTCCGCCTGGGCGGGACCCCGCTGTCGGTCGTCGGACGGGCGCGGATCTACGTCTGCGGTGTGACGCCGTACGACGTCACCCACCTCGGCCACGCCGCGACGTTCGTCTGGGTCGACGCGGCCGAGCGCGTGCTGCGCAGGTTCGGTGTGCAGGCTGAGGTCTGCCGCAACGTGACCGACGTCGACGACGTGCTGTTCGACGCAGCGACCCGCGCCGGCGAGCACTACGACCGGTTCGCGGCGGTGCAGCAGTTCCACTTCGACAGGGACATGGACGCCCTCGGCGTACGCCGGCCGACCCACGAGCCGCGTGCCCACAGCTTCGTGCCGCAGGTGATCGACCTCGCCGCCGCGCTGCTCGCCAACGGGAGCGCGTACCTGTCCGGCGGCAGCGTCTACTTCCACGGCGGACCCGTCGCCGACCGGGCCGGGCTGTTCCGCGACGACGCGGTCGCGCTGCTCGCGCAGAACGGCGGCCGCAACGACGACCCCGCGAAGGCCGACCCGCTCGACCAGGCGGTGTGGCAGGCCAGCGGACCGGGCGAGCCGGCCTGGCCGAGCCCGTGGGGCCCGGGTCGTCCTGGCTGGCACGCCGAGTGCACGGCGATGGCCCTGTCGACGTACGGCCCCTCGCTCGACCTGCACGCCGGTGGCGCCGACCTGCGCTTCCCGCACCACGCGTTCGAGACGGCGCAGGCCGAGTCGGCGACCGGTGTCGCGCCCTTCGCGCGTTCCTGGATGCACGTGGGCACGGTCCGCATCGGCGGCGAGAAGATGGCCAAGTCGACGGGCAACCTCGTCTTCGTCACCGACCTGGTCGCCATGAGCAGCGGGCCCGTCGTACGCACGCTCCTGCTCGACCGGCGCTGGGATGCCCCCTGGGACTACACGCCGGAGGCCCTGACCGCGGCCGCGAGCCGGCTCGACGCACTGCACGTCGCGGCCGGCCGCCTCGGCGGCTCGACGACGGCGTCGGCGGCCGTGGCGACAGCGCTGGCCGACGACCTCGACATCCCGCGGGCGATCTCGCTCGCGATCGAGGAGGGCGGCCAGGCCGCCCGCGACCTCGTGCAGACCCTCGCCCTCTGAGCAGAGGGCATACGGTCACGCCCCATGCACACCGACGAGATCGCCGACCACGCCTTCCTCGGTGACTGCCACTCGTGCGCGCTCGTCACCCGGGACGCCCGGATCGACTGGGCCTGCTTCCCGCGCTTCGACGCACCCTCGGTGTTCGCGCGCGTGCTCGACCAGGACCGAGGCGGGTCCTTCGACGTCGAGCTCTCCGGTCTGCAGGACACCCGGCGCGCCTACCTGCCCGACACCAACGTCCTGATGACGACGCTGCTCGGCAGCGACGGCGATCTCGAGGTCACCGACTGCATGCCGGTGCGGTCGGGCGCCGGCGGCGAACCCGTGCCGCAGCACGCGATCCTGCGTCGGCTCGTCTGCACCCGCGGCTCGGTCAGGGTGACGGTCACCTGCACACCGCGGCCCGAGTACGGCGCCGTCATACCGCGGCACCGGCTGACCAGCCTCCAGACCGCCGACGTCGTGGGCGGCCCCGACGCGATCCACGTGACGGCGAACCGGCCGCTCGCCGTCGACGACGACGCGGTGCGCGCGACCTGGACCCTGGTGCAGGGCGACACGGTCTGGGTCGAAGCGGCCTGGACGCCGAGTCACGTCGTACGGCATCCGGCTGACGCGCCGAGCGGCCCGTCCATGGCGCGTCGACTCGAGGAGACCATCGCCTTCTGGCAGGACTGGATGGCCGGCTGCCGCTACGAGGGGGACTACCAAGCAGAGGTACGGCGCAGCGCGCTGGTGCTGAAGGCGCTGACCTACGCACCCACCGGCGCGGTCATCGCGGCCGCCACGACGAGCCTGCCCGAGGAGCTCGGCGGCGGGCGCAACTGGGACTACCGCTACACCTGGATCCGGGACGGCACGCTCACGTTGATCAGCCTGTTCGTGCTCGGCTTCGACCGCGAGGCGACAGCGTTCAAGACCTGGCTGGAACGCACCGGCGCGGGGCGGCCGCAGGACCTGCAGATCATGTACGGCATCTGCGGCGAACGCTCGCTGCCGGAGCTCGAGCTGACGCACCTGAGCGGTCACAAGAACAGCGCGCCCGTGCGGATCGGCAACGGCGCCGTGAAGCAGATGCAGCTGGACTGCTACGGCCAGCTGCTCGAGGCCGCATGGCTGTACGGGCTCGCCGGCGGTGAGCTGACGGAGGACAACTGGCAGTTCCTGGCCGGCGTCGCCGACATCGTCGTCGAGCGCTGGCGGCTGCCGGACCAGGGCATCTGGGAGATCCGCGACGACCCGCGGCACTTCGTGCATTCCAAGCTGAACTGCTGGGTGGCGCTCGACCGCGCGGTCAGGCTCGCCGAGGCGCAGGGCCTTCCCGGTGACGTGGCCCGCTGGGCCGCCGAGCGCGACCTGCTGCGGGCCTACCTGATGGAGGAGGGCGCCGAGCACGGCTGGTTCCCGCAGGCCGTCGGCATGCACACGGCCGACGCGAGCGCCCTGCTCGTGCCCGCGCTCGGCTTCCTGCCGAGCGCGGCGCCAGAGGTGCTGCAGACCGTCGAGGTCGTACGCCGCGACCTCGCCGACCCGGCCGGCCTCGTGCACCGCTACCTGGCGCCTGACGGCCTGGTCGGTGGTGAGGGTGCGTTCCTGCTGTGCTCGTTCTGGCTGCTGGACGTGCTGATCCACGCGGGCCGGCTGGACGAGGCTGAGCCGTTGCTCGCGACGCTGCTGTCGCACGCCAACGACGTCGGCCTCTACGCCGAGGAGATCGACCCGCGGACCGGCGGCGCGCTCGGCAACATGCCGCAGGCCTTCACCCACATGGCCCTGGTCACCTCGTGCGCGTCGCTGTCGGCGGCGCGTCGCGGCTTGCTCCCACCGCCGGAGGCGACCTGCGACTACGCAGAGGTGCTGCTCGGGTTGCTGCTCACGGCACGGGAGGCACCGCCACAGCCGACGCGCGCGTGACAGGCTCCGCGGCCGTCCTCGACGGGTGCGCACCCGCCAGCGTCGGGCCTCTGCGACGATCCGGCCATGTCCGAGCGTCCCAGCCGTGAGGAAGACCTGGCGCGCGTCCAGGTCGAGCTCGCGACGGCCGCCGCGGATGCGACGCCGCTCGCGGACCTCGGACCCACCGTCCGCGACCTCACCCGGGTGCAGCCGCTGCTCGAGCAGCTGCTGCACGTGGTCGCGGACCTGCTCGGAACCGACATGGCCGCCGTGTGGGTGACGGACCCCTTCGTCGACGAGCTCTACGCCGCCGCCTGGACGGGGCTGCCCGACGACTACATCGGCTCGCTGCGGGTGCCCTTCGGCTCGGGCTCGGCCGGCCGGGCGGTGACCACCGGCGCGCCCGTCATGCTCACCGACATCGGGACCGAGCCGTCGTACGCGCCGTTCAGCGAGCAGGCGCAGGCGCACGGGATCACCTCGGTGCTCAGCATGCCGATGCTCACGCTGACGGGCGCTCCCATGGGAGCGCTCAGCGCCTACTACCGCGTCACCACCGACCCTGGGCCGCGCGAGCGCAGGCTGGTCGAGGCCTACGCGAGGCAGGCGGCCGAGATCGTCGAGCGCGCCCGCATGCACGGCGAGGCCCGCCAGCTCGCTGACCTCGAGCGACGGCGCGCCGCCCAGCTGCGCGGGCTCGCCGACGCCGCGCTCGCACTCACGGCCGCCGACACCGTCGAGGTCATCCTCCAGGTCGTCACGGACGCTGCGCGCGACGTCATCGGGGCGCGCGAGGTCGTCGCGACCCGCCGGGAGGCCGCCCAGGAGCTCGCCGCGGCACCCCGCACCGTGACAGCACCGCTGATCGGTCGCAGCGGAGCAACCCTGGGACACCTCCAGCTGTCGCAGAAGGCCGACGGCCAGGAGTTCACCGCCGAGGACCAGCTGATCCTGGTGCAGCTGGCGCAGATGGCCTCGGCCGCGATCGACGCCCTCGAGGCGCTGGAGCGCGAGCGCACGGCCCGCCGCGAGGCCGAGGCCGCTGCGAGGGCTCAGGCGACGCTGTCGGAGGCCTCGGCGCAGTTCGCCGAGGTGCTCGAGCCCGCTGAGGTCACGCGTCTCCTCACGGCGCTCAGCGTCCCGGACCTCGCGTCGCTGGCCGTCGTCTACCGGGTCATGGATGCGGGGCCGCCGGAGCTCGCGGACATCCGCACGGAGGACGCGTCCCTGCGCAACCGCCTCATCGACTACCTCGAGCGCTTCCCGCCGTCGATCGACCAGCCCCACGGCATCGGGCACGTCCTGGTCACCGGCGAGCCCGAGCTCCTGCCGGAGGTGACAGACGACATCCTCGCCGCCGTCACGGCGGACGCGGCCGAGGCCGCGCTGCTTCGCACGGTTGTCCTGCGCAGCGGTCTGTGCGTTCCGCTGATCGCGCGTGGCCGGCTCCTCGGCGTGCTGGCTCTGTCCCGCGACGACGCCTACACCGACCGGGAGGTCGCCTACGCGCTCGACCTGGCACGGCGAGGTGCACTGGCGATGGACAACGCGACGCGCTACGCCTTCGAGCGCGACCTCGCCGGTGCCCTGCAGCGCAGCCTGCTGCCACGGTCGACGCCCGCCTCGGCGCTGCTCACCATCGCCTCGCGCTACCTCGCCGGGGCGCGTGGCACCCAGGTCGGCGGTGACTGGTACGACGTGATCGACGTCGGGGGCGGCCGGCTGATGTTCGTCGTCGGCGACGTCATGGGCCGCGGCGTCCGGGCCGCGGCGGTGATGGGTCAGCTGCGCGCGACCGTGCGCGCCTACGCCGTCGAGGGGCACGGCCCGGCCGAGCTGCTGACCCGGCTGGACCTCGTCGTGCAGTCGCTGGACGAGGTCCACTTCACGACCTGTGCGGTGGGGCTGCTGGACCCCACCGCCCGCGACCTCTGTGTCGCCCTCGCGGGGCACCTGCCGCCCCTCGTCGTACGACCGGACGGCACGGCTGACTACCTCGAGGCGGACCCCGGCCTGCCACTCGGCGTCGGGGGTGCGGAGTTCGTCGAGCAGCACGTCGACCTGACCGCGGGCTCCACCGTGCTGCTCTACACCGACGGGCTCGTCGAGGGCCGCGAGCTGTCGGTCGAGGAGGGCATGCGGCTGCTGCGGGAGGAGGCCCGCAAGCCGATCCGCTCGGCCGAGGAGCTCTGCGACCGGGTCCTGCATGCCCTGGGGCACGACGGCGACCACGACGACGACACCGCGCTGCTGGTGCTGCTGCTCGACGACGGCAGCGGCCAGGACGGCAGGGAGCCGCTGGTGCTGGAGCTCTCCGCATCTCCCGAGTCGGCCGCCACCGCCCGCGAGGCGCTCGCCGTCCTGCTCGGGCCCGACGCGGGCGAGCCGGGGCAGACCGCTGCGCTGCTGCTGACGGAGCTGGTCTCCAACGCCGTCCGGTTCGCCGGCGGCGACCTGCTGGTGCGGGCCGGCGTCCACTCCGACCTCTTGCTCGTCGAGGTCTGCGACACCAGCGAGCGGATGCCGACCTCGCTCGCCGCGCCCAACCCCGACGCCGAGAGCGGTCGCGGCATGCTGCTCGTCAGCGAGCTGGCCGACCGGTGGGGCGCCGAGCCGCTGCCGACCGGCAAGCGCGTCTGGTTCGAGCTGTCGCTCTGAGACGAACCGGACATTCTGCTCACGATCTGTGATCGGTCACAAGCAGCCGGTGGCCGTCCTTGCATCCGGAACAGCAGGAGCCCGCCGCCGAACCGCGAATGAAACCTCCCATGACCCCCTTTGGCCTCCGGCCGACCTCTCGTCGGGCTGCCCTCGTTCCCCTGTGCGGCGCGCTGCTCGTGCTCGCCCTGCCGCTCGGCGGCGCGCCGGCCTCGGCCGCTGCG
>JAODNA010000120.1 GCA_025465135.1 Frankiales bacterium
CGGCGCGCTGGTGCGACGGGTAGAACGTGTAGTCGATCCGGGCCGGCACGGGCGCGCGCCTCAGGTCTTTCATCCAGGCGATAGCGCCCTCGAAGTGGCCGGTCTCGGCCCAGTCGACGTGACCCTGCCGGGCGTAGAGCTCGAGCCGGAAGCGGTCGCCGAGCGCGTCGAAGCGCTGCGCCTGCTGGACCGCGGACGGCGACCAGACCAGCTCGTCGACGGCGCCCTGCCCGATGTAGAAGGGCAGCTGCCGGGCGTTCGGCACCAGCGGCGACGTGTCGGCCTCGTGCTCACACCCGGGCACGCCCGGGTCGGCCGGCACCTCCGCCGGCGACACGACGCGCAGCGCGCAGTTGGGAGGCCCGGCGATCGCGACCGCCTGTGCGAACAGGTCGGGGTGCTCCAAGCCGAACCGGTAGGTCCCGTAGCCGCCCATCGAGTAGCCCGAGATGATCGACCGCGACGGGTCGAGGGCGTAGTCGCGGGCGACCCGGTTCCACGTCTGCCAGACGTCCTGCTCGCCCTCGTCGAAGAACCAGCTGTCCGGCCCCCGGGCCAGCGGCATGACGCAGATCGACCGGCGCCCCTGGCACAGCGCGTCGAGGAACGTCGGGTTCCACGTCGCGTACTGGTTGTGCTGCGTGTTCAGCGAGTGCAGCAGCACTGTCAGCGGCAGGGGCTTGTCGGCCGGGACCCCTGCAGGGACGTACAGGCCGTAGGGCTGCACCCGGTCGAGGTAGTTGGCCTTCAGGTCGGAGGAGGCCTGCGGCGGGTTGCGCACGATGCCATGCCCGAACGAGCTGGAGGAGACGTACCAACGGTTCGTGTAGCCCGTCGGTCGCGGCTCCGGTTCGGTACGTCGGCGCAACAGGTCGCTCCAGGTGACCTCGCGCGCGAACGGCGTGATGTCGCCGGCAGCGAGGGCAGCCGCCTGCTTGTCCTCGCGCCACCAGTTCTCGCCGGCGACCGGCTCCTGCGCGTCGGAGCGGAAGGCGACGTTGAACAGCGCCGGCTGACCGGGGAGGGCGCCGCTGTCCGGGCCGACCGGCGCGAAGCCGTCACCCGCGGCGTCGGCCAGGCCGGATGCGAGGTGGACGCGCCACCGACCGGTGGGGGCAAGCAGCGTCCGCGGCACCTGGACGAGGAACGTCTTGCTGCTGGCGTCGACGCTGCTCGGGACCCGCGTCCGCGTGCCCGTCTTGTCGATCAGCCACGCACCGCGGCTGCTCACGAAGAGCCAGTGCTCGGAGCCCGCGGAGCTCACGCCTGCCCCGGCCGGCCAGGCAGCCGTGCCCGTCGACGCGCTGTCGTCGGTGTCGAGAGCCCACATCGCCGCGGGCAGGCTTGCCGACCCCAGGCTCAGCCAGTCGACCCGCCACCAGGTCGACGTCGCGCCGAGCCCCACGGCCGCGCGGAAGATGTCCGCGCCGTTCTCCGCTGCCGGTCCGGCCGGGTAGGCGTAGGTGCCCTCCGGCGGCGACAGGCTGACCACCGGCGCGCTGACGAGCACGCCCTTCGCGCCGTGGTCGTCGTACAGGAAGTCCGACCAGTACGACGCCCCGCCCGCCACGCGGCCGAAGCCGGACGTCCGGGGGAACGCCTCCGGGAACGGCCAGGGCCGTGGCGCGGGCAGGACCGGCTCCGGGAGGTACAGCGCCGGCGGAGCTCCCCGGGGAAGGCCGGCCGGGATGTTCTGGGCCGGCGTCGACGGGCGGGCGAGCGAGACCGGGCCGCTGGCGACGACCAGCAGCGCCGCGACCGCGGCCGTCAGCCCTGTCGCGAGCCGCATGACTAGTTGATGCCGCGGTCGGAGGAGCCCCAGTAGCGGTCGCGGATCTCCCGCTTCAGGACCTTGCCGGCGCCGGACCGTGGCAGCTCGGGGACGAACTCCATCGACCGCGGGCACTTGTAGCCGGCGATGAGCTCGTGGCAGTGCGCATTGAGCTCGGTTTCCGTGACGGACGTGTCGGCGCGCAGCACGACGGCCGCGTGCACGCGCTCGCCCCACTTGTCGTCGGGGACCCCGATCACGGCGACCTCGAGAACGGCCGGGTGCTTGCAGAGCGCGTCCTCGACCTCGATCGAGTACACGTTCTCGCCACCCGAGATGATCATGTCCTTCGCGCGGTCGACGAGGAAGAGGAAGCCCTCGCTGTCGAGGTAGCCGAGGTCGCGCGACCAGTACCACCCGTCGCGGAGCACCTCGGCCGTCTCGGCCGGCTTGTTCCAGTAGCCGAGCATGACGTTCGGTCCTCGCAGCACCACCTCGCCGACCTCGTCGACAGCGCAGAAGGAGCCGTCCTCGCGTCGTACCGTCGCCTGCACGCCGACGATCTCGCGACCAGCCGACCGCAGGCGCGGGGAGTCGACGAGCAGCTCCTCGTGGTCGAGAACGGTCGCGAGCGGCGCGACCTCGGTCATGCCGTAGCCCTGTGAGAACGAGCAGCCCATGACCTCGATCGACCGCTTCAGCAACGACGTCGAGATCGGCGCGGCACCGTGCAGCACCATCCGCATCGAGGAGAAGTCTGCGGTCGCCGCCGACGGGTGCTCGCAGATCGCCGTCAGCATCGCGGGAACCATCAGCGTCGCGGTCACCCTTTCGCGGGCGATGACCTCGATCGTCGCACCGGCGTCGAACGAGGGCAGGAACGTGTGGCAGCCGCCGACCCAGGTGACGGAGTACGTCGATGCGCCGTCGGCGAGGTGGAACATCGGTGCGGTGTGCAGGTAGACCTCGGCCGCGGTGTACTCCAGCGCGATCGTCGCGTGCATCGCGTTGGACAGCAGGTTGCGATGCGACAGCATGACGCCCTTGGACGCGCCGGTGGTGCCGCCGGTGTAGAAGAGCCCAGCGACGTCGTTGTCCGACACGCCGACCGGCAGCACGGCTGCCGTCGCACCCGCGAGCGCCTCCTCGTACGCAGCGGCGCCGACGATGACCTGCTTCACCGAGTCGGCGAGCTGCCCCGCCGTGCCGGCGTAGGTCTCGTCGGCGATCAGCGTGTGGACCCCGGCGTCCTCGAGGATGTAGCGGAGCTCCGGCAGTGCCAGGCGGTTGTTCAGCGGCACCATGACCGCGCCCATCCCCGGGATCGCGAAGTAGCACTCGAGGTAGCGGTGGCCGTTGGTCATCAGCACCGCGACCCGGTCACCCGCGCCGACCCCGGACGCCTGCAGCGCCCCCGCGAGATGGCGGCACCGGTTCGCGAGCTCGCGGTACGTCGCACGCGAGGTGCCGTCGACATACGCCGGCCGGTCGCCGTACAGCGCCTCGGGCCGGCGCAGCGTCTCCCACAACGAGCTCGACATCAGGTCACCTTCTTCTTCGGCGTACGGCGAGGCTTGGTCGCGGTCGTCGTGCGGGCGGTCGACGCCGAGAGCTGCTTGCTCAGCAGGCGGCCGACGCCGAGCAGCTCGGCGACCCGCGCCGTGTCGAGGTGCGCGACGTCGCCCTCGTAGACGACCAGGCCGCGTTGCAGGATCGCGGCCCGCTCGACGAGGCGGAAGCCGAAGCTGATGTTCTGCTCGACGAGCAGGATGGTCAGGCCCTCGGCGCGGAGCTGGAGCAGCATGGCCAGCACGTCGTCCATGACCGCGGGCGCGAGTCCGGCCGACGGCTCGTCGATGAGCAGGATCTGCGGGTCGCTCGCCAGCGCCCGGCCGATCGCGAGCATCGCCTGCTCGCCACCCGACATGGACCCGGCGAGCTGCGTGCGCCGCTCGGCCAGCCGCGGGAAGCGGGAGTAGACGTCGTCGACGATGCTTGCGTAGCGCGCCTTGTCGTGACGGCGCATGACGTAGCCGCCGAGCCGCAGGTTCTGCTCGACCGTCAGTCGGGGGAACAGCTGGCGGGCCTGGGGGAGGTAGGCGACGCCGCGTGGGACGCGCGCCTCGGGTGGCTCGGCCGTGACGTCCTGGCCGAACAGCTCGATCGTGCCGGTGCGCACCGGGACGAGACCGGCCAGGCACTTCATCGTGACGCTCTTGCCGGCGCCGTTGAGCCCGAAGATCCCGACGCACGCGCCGCGCTCGACGCTCAGGTTGACGCCGTGCAGCACCGTGTTGGCGCCGAAGCCGGCCACCACCTCGCGCGCCTCGACGACGACCTCGCCGGTCGGGGGAGGGCTCACGCGAAGACCTCCCCGCCGAGGTAGGCGCCGAGGATCTCGGGCATCGCCGAGAGCTCCTCGGTCGTGCCGGCCGCGAGCAGCTGACCGGCCGACAGGACGTAGACGTAGTCGCACAGGTCGAGCACCAGCGGGACGTTGTGCTCGATGAGCAGGATCGTCTGGCCGCGGTCGTCGCGCAGCTGGCGCAGCCGCTCGGCGAGGTTCTCGGCGGCGGCGGGTGACAAGCCGGCGGTGGGCTCGTCGAGCATCAGCAGCTTGGGCCCCGTGGCCAGTACGGCGGCGAGCTCGACGAGCCGCTGCTGACCCCCGGACAGCTGCCGGACCGGGGTGTCGGCGTACTCCTCGAAGCCGAGGCCGGTGATGACCTCGTCGGCGAGACCGGCGAGTCGTGCCTCGACGTCGCGGGCCGAGGGGGAGTAGGCCAGCGCGGCCAGGTCGGAGTAGCTCGCGAAGTGGTGCTGGGCGAGCAGGATGTTCTGCCGGACGCTCTGGTCGCGGGCCAGCCCGACGTTCTGGAACGTGCGCCCCAGGCCGGCGGCAGCGCGCTCGTGCGGCTTGGCCCAGGAGATTGGCACGCCGTCGAGCGTGACCGCACCCGTCGACGGGACGAAGCCCGAGATCGCGTTGAACAGGGTCGACTTGCCGGCGCCGTTGGGACCGATGATGCCGACGATCTGCCCGGGTTCGACGCGGAGCGAGACGTCCTCGACGGCGTGCAGGCCGCCGAACTCGACCGAGACCTCGTGGACGATCAGGACCGTCCCACCGCCGAGCGGTGCCGCGGCGCCGGCGACGGCGGCCAGGTCCAGCTCGCGCAGCTGCTCCACGTCGACCGGCGGCCCGGTCGGCTTCGCGCGGCGGTGCGCGATCAGGCCGGCGAGCCCCTCGGGCAGCTTCACGACGTTGTAGAGGGTGATCCCCGCCGCGATGACGAGGTCGTAGCGCCGGAACGGCGGCGGAAGAGTCGGCGCGATGGCCAGCAGCACGGAGATCACGACCGGGCCCCATCGGCGACCGATGCCGCCGATCACGACGATGAGCACGATCCGCAGCGACAGCTCGCGGCCGAACTCGTCGCTGGTGACGAGTCCGATCCCGCCGCCGTACAGCGCACCGGCGATCCCGGCCATGACACCTGAGAGCACGAAGGCGAGCAGCTTGTAGCGGACGACGTCGATGCCGAAGGACTGCGCCGTCGTCTCGTCCTCGCGAATGGCCAGGAAGGCACGCCCGAGGCGGGTGCGGATGATGTTGACGTCGACGAGCCAGACGCCGACGAGGACGACCAGGCACATCGAGAGGTAGATCGGCTCGTTGATGAGGATGTGGTCGCCGAACCACCAGCGCCGCGGCAGCGACGCCCCCGACGACCCGTGTGTGAAGAAGCGCCATCGCAGCACAGAGGCCTGCATCGTCGCGCCGAAGACCAACGTCACCAGGGCGAGATAGAGACCGCGCAGGCGCAGCGCCGGGATGCCGATCGCGAGGGCGACCACGCCCCCGGCCAGGCCACCGACGGCCCAGCCCACGTACATCGGCAGGCCGAACCGGTCGACGATCACGCTGGCGGCGAAGGCCCCCGCTCCGAGCAGGGCGGCATGGCCGAGCGAGAGCTGCCCCGCGTAGCCCAGCAGGAGGTTCAGCGACAACGCCGCGATCCCGAGGCTGACGCCGTAGGTGAGCGTGAGTGCGTGCGCGGACGAGAGCAGGTCGGGCATCGCCCAGCCGGTGAGCGGCGGCAGCACGACGCAAGCCAGCAGCACCAGACCGACGTCGATGCTGCGCCGGTGCTGGACCTCGGTCTTGTTGCGGAGGCTCCTCATCGGCTGCCGAAGACGCCTTGCGGGCGGAAGACCAGGGTCAGCACGACCGCGGCGAAGATGCACAGCTCGGGCAGCCCCGTCAGTGAGCTGCCGACGGTGGCATGGCGAATCGCTGCTTCACCGACCCCGACGATGACCCCGCCGAGGAACGCGCCTCGCATGCTGCCCAGTCCGCCGATCAGGGCCGCGCTGAGGGCGCGGATGAAGATGCCGCTGTAGGCGCCCGGTGAGATGACGCCGATGTCCGGCTGGATCAACAGCGCGGCGAGTGCGGACAGGACGGCGGCGAGTCCCCACGTGAACATCGAAGCCCTGGCGAGCGGGATGCCCAGGAACCGCAGCGCCTCTTGGTCCTGCGCGGCGGCGACGACCGACAGGCCGAAGTCGGTGTAGCGGAAGAACGCCGCCAACCCGCCCGCGACGAGTGCGACGAGGACGAGCGAGGCGATCTGGTTGGGACTGACGAAGACGCCGATCACGTTGACGCTGTGCCCGGTGATCGGTGGGGGAAGGTTGCGGCCGACCGGGCCGAACAGAGTGATCTCCAGTGCCACGGCGAGCGCCAGCAGCGCGAGCGTCGCAACGGCCACCGTGACCCGGGGCGCGTTCAGCAGCGGCCACACCGCGAGCCGTTCGAACGTCACGCCGATGGCGAGCGCCAACGCGATGGACGCAGCGGCACCGACGGCGTACGGCAGGTGGTGCTCGACGACCAGGATCTGCGCGACGAACAGCGTGAACGTGCCGAGCTCGGCCTGGGCGAAGTTGAGCACGCCCGAGCCGGTGTAGATCAGGACGATGCCGAGCGCGAAGAGGCTGTAGATGCCGCCGATGACCAGGCCGACGACGAGCGCCTGGGCCACGTTAGAGCGCCACGCTAGGTGGCCTTGACGCATCGGCGGATCGGTCGCCAGCCCGGGTTCCCCGGCGTGACCGCGTACGCCTCGAACAGGTCGGCGGCAAAACCGCCGTGGTGGCCGTCGCCGGAGAAGTCGACCGGGCAGGCCGCGCCGGTCGTGCCTTTGAAGCCCGACTCCATCACGCCGGCGAACCGGTCGCGGGTGCAGTCGCGGCCACAGGCGACGAACAGCCCGGCCATGTTCTTGAACGAGACCCAGCTCTGCCAGGCCACATCGCCGGCGATGCCGCACAGGTCGGTGTTGGGGGAGTACTTCGCGTACGCCGCCTCGAAGATCTTCAGCTCGGCGCCGTAGGACTTGTAGGGCCCGTCGAAGTGGTGGCACTCGTAGGGCGGCGCGAGGTTCGAGCCCATCAGCGGCGGGGTCAGCGCGTCGTTGCCGAGCCCCTTTGTCTGGACGTTGAACCCGAACACGAGCCAGTGCGGGTTGTACTGCTGGCTCTTGCCCTGCTTGATGATGTTGGTCTGCGAGAACGCGTCGTCCAGCACGAACACCACCTGCGCCCCGGACTGCTGAAGCGTCAGGATCTCCTGCGAGTAGTTGCCCTGGTCCTGCATGATCGGGATGTCCGCGACGATCGTCCCGCCGCGCTTCACGACCTCGCGCTTGAACTGGTCGCGGGCCGGCTGGAAGTTCGTGCTGTTGCGCCAGATGATGCCGACCTTGCTGTGCGGGAGCTTGTCGGCACCGAGGTCGGCGATGACCGACGAGAGGTCCTCTGAGCTGATCGTGTTCGTGAAGCTGTAGCGGAACTTCTCCGAACCGGTGCGGAGCGTGAAGCCGTAGAGGTAGAGCTCCTTGTTCTGCTCGGCCCACTGCCGCACCGGCGGGATCACGTCGTCACCGAGCGCCCCGAAGATCATGAAGGGGTTCTTCGCCTGGCACTTCTGCGCGGCGGGCACGCCACCGGTCGCGGTGTACTGGTCGTCCTCGAGCGTCACGTTGAACTTGCGGCCGTAGATCCCGCCGTTGGCGTTGAGGTAGTTCCAGAAGACGAGCTCGTCCTCGGGCTTGGTGTTGATGGCGTAGCCCAGCGTCAGCGGCGCGTGGCCGCATACCGTGACGGTGTCCTTGGTGATGCCGCGGATGTTGGTCGCGCCCGGCTTGAAGATGGTGGAGTCGTGGTACGGCGACGACGCGGTGCCCGCGCTGCCCTGGCCGGACTGCGAGCCGAAGACCGTGG
>JAODNA010000124.1 GCA_025465135.1 Frankiales bacterium
CCGCCGCCTCCGCCGTCGCGCGGGCCCGGTCGCAGTAGCCGGCGAGCACCGTCGCGACGAGGCGCGCGCTCGCCGTCGCGGTCTCGCCCTGCCGGGTCGCGTTGGCGCGCGGGATCGCCCTCGTCACGAGCAGCCCACCGACAAGCAGGGGGACGAGGACCACCGCCACGAAGGCAGCCGTCAGGCGGGTACGCAGTGTCACCCCGTCCGCCCTTCCGACTCGTCCCTGCTCGCCCTGGAATGCTCGCACGGTGCAGGAAAAAGGGGCTGTCCGCGCGGACGCGCTTTCGCAACGGTCTCGGCTGTCGCCGCAGGCGCGGCTGGCGGCCGGCGACGCGCTGGCCGCTGCCCTCGCCGAGGTCGTCTCGCGGGCCGGTCGGGTAGCGGCCTACGTCGCGGTCGGCTCGGAGCCGTCGACCGGGCGCCTGCTCGCCGCCTGCCGTGAGGTGCTCCTCCCGGTCCTCCTGCGGGACGGCGAGCTCGACTGGGCGGTCGCCGGCCCGCTCGTGCGAACGGATCGCGGGCTGCTCGAGCCGAGCGGTCCGCGGCTCGGGGTGGACGCCATCGCCACCTGCGACCTCGTGCTCGTCCCCGCTCTCGCGGTCGACCGCCACGGCAACCGGCTCGGGCGGGGCGGAGGCTCCTACGACCGCGCCCTGGCGCGCGCCACCGGTCTCACCGTCGCGGTCCTGTACGACGGCGAGCTGGTCGACCTGCTGCCCGTCGAGCCGCACGACGTCCCCGTGAACGCCGTCGTGACGCCGCGGTCCGGGCTGGTGCGGCTGCCGGCGTGACGCCAGTCAGCGGCCGGGGTACTCCGCGACCAGCAGCGCCAGGTCGTCGCCGAGGCTGCCGCCGATGATCGCGGTCAGCCCGCCGAGGATCCGGCCGAGGACGCCGTCGATCGGTCCGCTCTCGGCGAGCGGCCCGAGGACGTCGGCGAGCGCGACGAACCGCCCTGCCGGGTCACGCGCCTCGAGGATCCCGTCGGTGTAGAGGAGCAGCCGGGCACCGGCGTGCAGCTGCACCGTCACGGGCGACGGATCGGCGCCGAGACCCAGCGGCAGGCTGTCCGCAGCACCGACCGGCCGGATCACGCCATCCTCCGCGAGCATCGCCGGCGGGTGCCCGCACGTGACGATCGAGCAGGTGCCGTCGGGTGCGATCTCGGCCATCAGCGCGGTCACGAAGTCCTCGTCGCCGAGGTAGGGCCGCAGCCGGTCGTCGACCTGCCGGGCCAGGCTGCCCAGGTCGTGGCACTCGACGGCCGCGGACCGGAAGTGCCCGAGGACCACCGTCGCCATCCGGACGGCCTCGAGGCCCTTGCCCCGGACGTCGCCGATGAGGAGCCGGACGGAGCCCTCCCGCTCGACCGCTTCGTACATATCGCCGCCGACCAGGGCGTCGCGCGCCGCGCTGACGTAGGAAGCCGCCAGCCGGACGGGACCGAGCACCACGGGCACGGGGGCGAGGATCGCGTGCTGGGCCGCCTCGGCCACCCGGGTGATGGCGGCGAGCTGGCCGCTCTGCTGCCGGTAGGCCTGCGCGTTCTCGACGGCCACCGCCGCGCGCGCGGCGAGGTCCTCGGCGAAGGAGAGATCGGCCTCGTCGTACTGGCGTCCGCTCTCGGCGGCGATGAGGGTCATCGCGCCGAACGTCCCTCCTCGACCCGTGAGCGGTACGACGAGAGCACTGCGCATGTGCAGCGATCGGATGAGCGCGAGGTGCTCGACGTCGATCGCCGTGGCCGCCAGCTGCTCGTCGGTGATGACGGCGTACAGCTCGCTGACGCCGCTGCGCAGCACCTGCGGCACCCCGCTCGTGGCTGCGGGGTCAGTCGGGTAGTGCTCGCGGAACTGCTCGGCGAAGGAGATCTTGTCGGGGTCGACGTGGGTCACTGCGACGGGCTTCAGCACGCCGTCCTCGAGGATGTCGACGGAGGCCCAGTCGGCAAGACGAGGTACGACGAGCCGGGCCAGCGTCGAGAGCGTCTCGCGGAAGTCGAGCGTGCGGCCGAGCTCGGAGGACGCATAGGCGAGAAACGCCAGGCGCTCTGTGGCGATGCGGCTGCGGTCGAGGGCCCTGGCCCGGTCGACGGCCTGCGCGCAGGTGTCGGCGAGGGCGCGCAGGAAGCGCATCTCGGTGTCGTCGAAGGGGTGCGGAGTCGGGAAGCTCAGCGATATCGCGCCGAGGCGCCGCGCCCCGAGCGACACCGGCACGACGACGAGGCTGCGGTCTGTCAACGCCTGCCCGGCGAGCTCAGGGAACCGGGCCTCGAGCTCCTCGCGGCTGGCGACGACGACGGGTTCGTTGGTCCGGACGGCCTCACTTGCCGGCAGCTGCGCTGCCACCGGGAAGCGGTGCCAGCGCGTCGTCGTGGTGGTCCCGAGACCCCGCGAGCCGACGACCTCGAGGGTGTCGTCGTCGACGAGCAGGCAGAACGACGTGAGCTCGGCACCGACTGCCTCGGCGGCATGGCTGATGACGATCTCGGAGATCGCGGCCGCGTCGCCGGCCCCGCTGAGCGCGGCGGTCACCTGCTGCAACCGGGCGAGCCGCTGGGCGATGTCCTCTGCCCGTGCCCTGGCGACCTTCTCGGCTTCGTAGAGGTCGGTCCGCTCGAGCGCCTGCGCCGTCTGTGCCGCGAGGGCGACGATGAAGGCTCGCTCGTCGGCGTCGAACAGCTGCGGGGTGTCGAAGCTGAACCGCAGTGCACCGAGCACCCGGCCGGTCGCGCGCAGCGGAACCGCGCAGACAGCGAGCGTCTGCGGCTCCAGGGCGGCGAGCCCGGGAAACCGCTCCTGACGTTCCCGCCGTGACTCCAGCCAGACCGCTTCGCCGGTGCGGATCGCGACCGCTGCCGGGAGCTCGGCATCGGCAGCCTCGCCCTGCAGCTGCGCGACGAGGCCGGCGGGGTAGCCGATCGCGCCGGGCACGGTCAGCGTGCCGTCGGCCTGCGCGAGCAGCAGCCCGCCGCCGGCTGCGCCGAGCACGGCCAGGCCCGCTTCGACGACGACCGCGGCGACGTCCTGCTCGGTCGCCGCGTTGGCCAGTCGCGCCGTGACGGCCTGCAGCCGGGCGGAGCGCGCGCTGGCCCGCTGCGCGGCCGCCACGGTGCCCAGCTCCTCGAGGAGCCGTTGCTCGAAGGTGATGGGGCGCTGCGACGGCTCGCCCGCCGCGGCCCGGCGGACCTGCTCGACGAGGGCCGTGACGTACCACTTCCTGAACACACGGTGCTGCGGCGGCGTCTCCAGCGTCAGCAGGCGCGCGTCGCGCGCGTAGGTGTCGGCGACATCCAGGGCCGCGAGGTAGTCCTCGCCGGGTACGACCGCGGCCAGGCTGAGCGTGACCGTCAGGTCGGTACGCCGCTCGCCCCGGTTGGCGGCCGCGATGGCCTGCCGCTTCACGGCGTGCCGGGCCTCGGCGAAGCGGTGCACGACCGTGTGGATCATCCGAGCGAGGTCTTCCGGGACTGCAGCGCTGTGACCGGACGCCTCGCCCGTGGAGGCGAGCGTGAACTCGCGCACCAGGTTGTCGACGTGCGCCTTGGCGGCGATGAGCAGGTCGGTCGGGACGTCGCCCAGCTCGACGGTGTAGGTCGGCTCGCCGAGCTCGTCGTCCCCCCAGGCGTCGAGAAGGGCGTCGACGTCGACGTCGAGCTCGGCCGGGGCCGACGGCCTGCCGGCGTTGAGCAGGCACCAGACCGCCTTGCCCTCGGCGAGCTGGTCGACGCCCCACTGGGTCGACACGGCTTCGATGAGCGCGATGCCGCGGCCGGTCATGGTGTCCACCGTGTGAAGCGGCCGCACCGGGGCGACCCGGCTCCCGTCACGCGCCTCGACGCGCACCCCGCCCTGCTCCGGGACCACCCGCAGCTCTACCGGCGCGGCGCCGTGGAGGACGGCGTTGGTGACCAGCTCGGACGCTGCGAGCACGGCGTCGTCGACCAGGCCGGGCATCCCCCAGGCCACGACGGCGTCGCGGACGAAGGCGCGCGCGCGAGCCGCCGACTCGACCTCGGTGGGCAACGCGAGGGTCCGCTGCCCGGCGGCCGCGCCCGCACCGCCGTGCGCCTCCTGCACGTCTCATCCCCCCGGGTCCCTGCCAGTGGTCACAGTCTGCACGCCTGCCGGCAGGCAGGACGACATGCCGGGCGGTTGCTCCCGCGCGGGAGCGCGCGGGAGCAACCGGGCCGCGTCAGTAGTAGCGGCGGCGGGTGCCACCGATCGGCACGAAGTTCATCACCAGGCCGACGATGAGCAGCACGAGGCCGAGCACGAACAGGATGTGCGGGCCGACCAGCGCACCGATGAGCAGCAAGATGAGCCCGATCACGACCATGGGTTGTCTCCTTCGCACCGCCCCGGCGGCGGATCGCGATGATCTTGCCCAGCAGAGCGGCTGCCAACCGCCGCCGAACGGGGGACGGACCACGCGGTGCGAGCCGGGCACGTGCGCGGTTTCGACGCGTTTCGGCCCCGCAGAACCGGGCATCCCCGTCAGCGACCTCTGCCTCCGGGAGCCGCCGCGTGAGCCAATCCGACAGCTGGTCGGCCCGCGACGACGCGTCCGCCGCCTCGGACGCCCGTGCGCTCGCCGACCAGATGCGGGCCGCAACGAGGTCGCTGCGGGACCGTCTCTCCCTCGTCCCCCAGCGCGACCAGGAGCCCCGGCCCAGGCCGATCGACCGTCCCTGACCGGTCGCTGGACGGCGGACGGCGCCGTACCGCACAATTGGCACTCAGCCCGTGAGAGTGCCAGGAGGATCGGTCGTGCCGACGTACCAGTACGCGTGCACCGCGTGCGGTGAGCAGCTCGAGGCCGTGCAGTCCTTCACCGATGCCGCCCTGACGGAGTGCCCGGTCTGTGGCGGTGCCCTGCGCAAGGTCTTCTCCGCCGTGGGCGTCGTGTTCAAGGGGTCCGGCTTCTACAAGACGGACAGCCGCACGTCCGCCGGCGCAGGTGGGGACAAGAAGTCGGACGCTGCGAAGGGCGACAGCCCGGCGAAGACCGACACGGCGGCCAAGGGCGAGGGCTCGAAGAGCGGCGACAGCAAGACCAGCGACACCAAGAGCAGCGACACCAAGAGCACGTCGACCGCACCGGCGGCCAAGACCGCCTGACGCCCTTGTCCCGCCGCAGCGGGTGATGCACGAGAGCGGTCGCGCGCCTGCCCGGGCTGCCCGGCGAGCTCAGCC
The DNA here is from genome assembly GCA_025465135.1 of Frankiales bacterium. GTDB lineage: Bacteria > Actinomycetota > Actinomycetes > Mycobacteriales > SCTD01 > RYN-124. Next base: position 5,199 of record JAODNA010000124.1, read on the forward strand.
CGACGCGAAGACGGCGACGCCGTTCAGGGTCGGGATCGGACCCGCTTGCTGGCCAGCTAGCGGGTGGCATCCCGACCATCAACCAGCCGTCGCTCCGGATCCGCACGCTGGCTGACGCCATCACCCGTTGCGGCCGGGCACGCTGACGCCTGTGGACGGCGACCCGGCCTGTGGGTGCCGCGACGGGCTCGGCACACGCGCGTCCTAGTGTCGGCGCCGGTCGAGCCAAGGGGTGCGCACATGGCGGTCGCCGACATCGGCGTGATCGGTGGCTCGGGGCTCTACGCCCTGCTCGACGCCGCGACCGAGGTCACCGTCGCGACGCCGTACGGCCCGCCCAGCGACCCCGTCGTCGTCGGCGAGGTGTCCGGCCGGCGGGTCGCTTTCGTGCCGCGGCACGGTCGCGACCACCGGCTCCCCCCGCACGGAATCCCGTACCGCGCCAACCTGTGGGCTCTGCGCAGCCTGGGCGTGCGGCAGGTCCTTGCACCGTGCGCTGTCGGCAGCCTCCGGGTGGACGCGCCGGCCGGCACCCTCGTGATCCCCGACCAGCTGGTCGACCGCACCTCCGGACGCGTGCAGACGTTCCACGACAGCCGTGCGGTGCACGTGTCCTTCGCCGAGCCCTACTGCGCCGTGGGGCGGGCCGCGGCGGTCGCGCAGGCCGGCGCAGGCGGCTGGGACGTCGTCGACGGCGGCACGATGGTCGTCGTCGAGGGGCCACGGTTCTCGACCCGCGCCGAGTCGCGGTGGTTCGCCGCACAGGGCTGGAGCACGGTCAACATGACCGGCCACCCCGAGGCGGTTCTCGCGCGCGAGCTGGCGCTCTGCTACACCGCGATCGCCCTCGTCACGGATCTCGACGCCGGTGTCGAGACCGGAAGTGGCGTCACCCAGGAGGAGGTCTTCCGCACCTTCGCCAGCAGCACCGCCCGGCTGCGCCTCCTTCTGTACGACGTGATCGCGGCCCTGCCGCTGGAGCCGAGCTGCAGCTGCGGTCGCGCCCTCGACGGCATCGACATCCGGCTGGAGCTGCCGTGACCAGGGTGACCGCTGCCGAGCTGCGGCGGGCCCTCAGCCGCCACCGCGCCCTTCTCGCCGCAGGGCTCGCCGCCGGCGCGGTGGCCTCCGCCCTGGGAGTCCTCGCTCCGCACCCGGCGGCCGGCGTCCCG
>JAODNA010000231.1 GCA_025465135.1 Frankiales bacterium
CGGGGGAGCCTTGCGGACCCGGTGAGCCTTGCGGTCCGGGTGAGCCATCAACACCGGGTGAGCCATTGGCGCCGGGCGAGCCCTGCGGACCGGGCGACCCTTGTGGACCGGGCGACCCTTGTGGACCCGGCGTTCCGGACGGACCAGGTGACCCGGCCGGCCCTGGGATTCCCTGAGCGCCGGTGCTTCCCGAGCCGGTGGGGCCGGGCGAGCCCGACGGACCAGGCGAGCCCTGCGGACCAGGCGAGCCGTTCGTGCCATTGGTGCCATTCCTGCCGGGCGCGCCGGTGTCGCCCTTCACGCCCTTCTGGTTCCAGCTCAGGACCTGCTCGCCCTGGTGGCAGCGCGGGTGGTCGACCACCCGCATCGCGCCGGTCTTGACGTTCCAGCAGGTGAGGATCTGACCGCCGGACGTGACGCCGGCGTAGGACCCCAGGGCCATTCCCGCCCCGGTGATCACCACCGCCCCGGTCAGGCCGATGGCGACGACAGTGCGACGAGCGTTCAGGGTCAAAGGCATGCCGCAATGTGGCGCTTGTGAGCCGTATGCGCAGCCAAGTCTGGACATATGACTGAAAGGGACTAGTGGGCGTAGTCAACCGCCGTAGCCCAGGGAGTAGTAGCCCCTCTGAGCCATCTTGTCCCCATCGCCCCTCATGCCCGGTCCATCGGTGCCAGCGTTGCCGTCCATGACCTCCCGGGTGAGCTCATGACACGTCGAGGCAACCTGCTGGTGCTCGCGCTGTGCACTGCCTCGGTGGGGCTGCTTCCAGCCGCCGCGGCACAGGCCACCATCCCCGCCAAGTACGCCAACTGCACGAACCTGCACCACTACTACCCCCACGGCGTCGGACGCGTCGGAGCGCGCGACCACGTCGCGGCAGGATCGCGGCCGGTCACGACCTGGACGCACAACACCAGCGCCTACAACACCGCGGTCCACGACAACGCCGGCCTGGACCGCGATCACGACTTCGTCGCGTGCGAGAAGACCTGACGCGGTCGTCCGCCTCCGCCTGAGGCGCGGCGACTGCCGGCGTCTGGGTCGGCGGTTCTGCCGCCCGGACGGTGCCTGTCGACGTACCGTCGCAGGACCGCCCAGCCCGATCCCTGGAGTCAGCGTGCCCCGCCGTTCCCTGCTGCTGCGGGTGGTCGGCGTCCCGGTCCTTGCAGCGCTCGCGGGAGTCGTCGGCGCGTCGCCTGCCTACGCCGCCACGACGCAGCAGGAGGCGGCCGCGTTCGCCACGGCGCTGAGCAGCACGAGCGCGCAGGTCACCGCCGGGGTGCTCGACGACACGGGCGCCTCGCTCGCAGCGGTCAACGCCACCAGTGCACTGCCGCCCGCCTCGACGGAGAAGATCGCGACTGTCGGCGCGGCGCTGAAGGTGTTCGGTCCGGCCCACCGCTTCACGACTGTCCTGCAGGGCACCCGGCCGCTGCCGCGTCGCGCGATCTGGCAGGGCCTCAGGCAGCCGGCGTACGGCGGTCCGATGGTCGTCGTCGGCGGCGGCGACCCGAGTCTTCGTGCCGCCGGGTTGACGACCCTGCTGTCACCGATCCCGCACGCAGGAGTGACCTCCATCCGCGGCGGCCTGTGGCTCGACGTGAGCCTGTTCGACGCCGTGCGCACCGCCCCGGGCTGGAAGTCGGAGTGGCTCGGCACCGAGGTCGGTCCGCTCTCGGCGTTCATGTACGAGCAGAACCTGACCCGCACCGACGCGGCGTACCTGCAGGACCCGAACACCGGCAACCTGTCCATCGTCAGCGCCTGGCTCAAGGCGCACGGCGTGACCGTGTACGGCGGGCTGCACGTCGGCCGGCCGAGCGGCGTCCTGCAGACGCTGGCCACCGTGTCGTCTCAGCCGTTGTCCGTCCTCGGCACAACCACGTTGCAGGACTCGGTCAACACCTGGGCCGAGATGCTGCTCAAGGACGTCGGCGCGTCCGACGGCGAGGGCTCGACCCGGCACGGCCTCCAGGTCGTGCGCACGCTGGTCGGCGCCGTGGGTGGGGACCTGGGCGTCGCCTACGACGGCAGCGGGCTGTCGCAGCTCGACAGCAAGACCGCCGTCCAGGAGCTCGGCACCGTCCGCGGGCTGGGCACGTCGCCGATCGGGCCCGCACTGCTCGCCGAGCTGCCGGTGTCGTGCACGAATGGCACCTTGAAGCAGCGGTTGTGCAACCTGACCGGCCGGGTGCATGCCAAGACCGGCACGGTCACCTCGGTGTCGGCGCTGACGGGCTACGTCATCGATGCCTCGGGCGTGCGGCTGTGGTTCTCCGTGCAGGTGCAGGGCGGCCTCAGCACGAGCTCGCGGCAGGCACTCATCGACCGTGCAGTCACCGCGCTCGCCGGCTGACCGTCAGCTCAGCCGCCGTCGGGGATCCGGCGGCCGGAGTCGCGCCACTCCACCGCGGCGTGGAAGCCCTCTCGCTCGGCGAGGTCCTTGAACCAGTGTCCTTCCGGCGTGTGCCGCGCGATGCCGTCGAACAGGGTCGCGAGCAGCTGCGTTCCCTGCAGCCCCATGTTGTCGTACGCCTGGTTGATCATCAGCTTCTGCATCACGAGCTGGTTCGTCGGTACGCCGGCGATGCGGTCGGCGAGCCGTTCGGTCGCCTCGTCCAGCTCGGCCGCCGGCACAGACTCGCCGAGCCCCCAGGACGCGGCCGTCGTGCCGTCGATCGTGTCGCCGGTGAGCAGCATGCGCTTCGCGCGTTCGGCACCGACCCGGTAGACCCACATGGCCGTCGTCGGGCAGCCCCACACCCGCGCCGGCGGGTAGCCGATCCTCGCGTTGTCCGCGAGCACGATCAGGTCGCAGCAGAGCGCGATGTCGCTGCCGCCGGCGACGGCGTAGCCGTGCACCTTCGCGATCGTCGGCTTGAGGGATCGCCACAGCGTGAAGAAGTCGTCGGTGTTGCGCCGCATCTCGCGGTAGTCGCGTACCGGGTCCCAGTGCTGCGAATCCGATCGCCAGCGCTCGCCGACGTCGCCCTCGGCGAACTGCTTCAGGTCATAGCCCGCGCAGAACGCACGACCAGCACCGGCGACGACGATGACGCGCACGTCGTCGTCCGCGTTGGCCTGTTCGACCGCAGCCCGGATCTCCCCGGGCATCGTGTCGTCGATCGCGTTGAGCCGCTCCGGCCGGTTGAGCGTGAGATAGGCCTTCGCGTCGCGGACCTCGTACGTCAACGTCGTGTACGTCGTCATGCCTGATCCTTGCGCACCCATGAGCACGGAATTCGCAGTGTGACTCAGCCGGACGCCGCGGCGATGAGGGTGACGCTCGCCGTACGGCTCTGGCCACCTCGTTCGTAGGCCACGGTCACGGTCGTGCCCGGCTTGTTGGCTCGCACGGCGACGATCAGGCTGTCGGCGTCGGTGACGACGCGGTCGCCGATCTTCGTGATGAGGTCACCGGCCTGCAGCCCGGCCTTGTCCGCCGGCCCGCCGGGCGTGATCTGACGCAGGGTCGCGCCGAGGCCGGGCGCGCCGTCCGTCGTGCTGGCGGCGTCGGCTGCGGAGATGCCGATCTGCGCGTGCACGGCGGTGCCGGTGGCGATCAGCTGGTCGGCGACGTCGGCGGCGTCGTTGGAGGGGATGGCGAAGCCGACGCCGATGTTGCCGGCCTGGGACTGACCGGACGAGCCGGTCGACGCGATGGCGCTGTTGATGCCGACCACCCGGCCGGCAAGGTCGACGAGGGCGCCGCCGCTGTTGCCGGGGTTGATCGCGGCGTCGGTCTGTACGGCGTCGAGCACAGCCTGCGCGCCCGCGCCGCTCTCACCGGTCGCGACCGGCCGGTGAACCGTCGAGACGATCCCCTGTGTGACGGTGTTGGACAGGCCGAGGGGTGCGCCGATCGCGAGCACGGCCTGCCCGACCTTCAGCGCATCGCTGTCGGCGAAGACAGCGGCCTTCAGCCCGCTGACACCGGTCACCTTCACGACGGCGAGATCGGAGGTCGTGTCGTGGCCGACGATGCTTGCGGCCAGGGTGCGGCCGTCGTTCAGCGTGATGTGGACGGCTCCGCCGCTGAGCGCCGCGGACACCACGTGGTTGTTGGTCAGGATGTAGCCCGTGGTGCCGTCGACGCGGATGACCACACCGGACCCGGTGTCGGAGACCTGCTGGGATTGCTGCCCGAACGGCGAGGTGACGACGGAGGTGCCGCTGACCTCGACGGTGACGACGCTGGGACCGATGACGGCCGCCGCGGCCTCCGGCGTACCGCTCGTAGCGCCGGTCGAGAGGGTCGTCGCGTCCCGGCTGACGGATGCCGGCGTGGTCGATGCCACGGTGCTGCGGTTGTCGAGCTGCGCGACGGTGGCTCCGCCCGCGGCGCCGGCGAGCAGCACCGCGACGGCGAACAGCGCGGCGCGCCGCAGCCGGGA
>JAODNA010000187.1 GCA_025465135.1 Frankiales bacterium
GGGATGTCGAGCTTGCCGGCGGCGAAGTAGAGCAGATCGGTCGAGCCGAGGCCGGCGTCGATGACGTCGGCGCCCTGACTCGTCGCGCCCTCCGCGAACGCTTCCGACAGTGCTATGCCGGACGCGCGCATGTCGCGGGCGGTGACGATCTTGCTGGCGCCCGTGAAGCGGGCGAAGGCCGCACCCAGGGCGCGGGCGATGTCGGCGTTGAGCTGGTCCGGGACGACGCCACGGACGTCGTACGCCTTGACGATGTTCGAGAGGTCAGCCACCCGGCTGACCCTAGTGCGCGGGGCTCAGACAGCGACCTTGTGCTTCTTGGCCTTGCCCAGGACGGTCGTGATGTCGAGGTCGGCGCCGGCCTGCTTCCAGGACTTGGTCTCGCAGGCGTGGCAGGAGACGAAGTCGACGATCGACCCGTCGGTCAGCGTCATCGTGATCTCCGTGATGCGCGTGCTCGCGCAGGTGGTGCACGTACCGAGCTTGCTGGCGGGGGTGGTCACGAGGGACATGGCGTGTGCTCCTGGGGCCCGGGGATGTTGCGTCTGCACACCCGTTCGGCGTAATTCCGAAGAGGCTTGAGCCCGCGGCGTGTCTAGGACCTACTGGGGCAAACCGGACATCACCCAGGGGTCGGCAGGGCACGCAGGTGCCCCCGGCGCCCGGTCCCGGGCTCCGGGGCCGTGCCGGGGGCGCTCCCGGGTCGGGCCGCCTCGCGCACGGCGTCGGCCAGCGCCTCGAGGTCGTCGGAGCTGCGGGGCCGCGTCGCCCCCTGCCCGGACGGGTCCGGCTCGTGCCGGACGACCTCCCAGCCGCGCGGCGCGGTGAGCCGGCCGGCGTGCGCCTCGCACAGGTCGTAGCAGTGCGGCTCGGCGTGCGTGGCGAGCGGCCCGACCACGGCGGTCGAGTCGGCGTAGACATAGGTGAGCGTGGCCACGGCGGGCAGGCTGCACGCGGTGCGCGAGCAGCGCCGGACAGGGCTCACGGCGCCGCCCTCGTGTTCACAGGCGGGACGGTAGCGCGATTACCCTGCCGGGTCGTGACGACTCCCCGGAGCAGGCCCGGCCGCCGCGACCGGCGCGGGCGCGGGCTGCGGGGGCGCCTCGTGCCGCCGTCGGTCTCGGTCGGGGGACGCGAGGTGCCGGTGCCGCTGTCGCAGACCCGCGGCGAGCGCTTCGACGACCTCGTCCTCGATGCGGTCGAGCACCTCGAGGAGCGCTGGGGCAAGCACCTCGAAGGGGTCGAGTTCGCCGTGGAGGACGTGCCCCCGGTCCCCGCCGACGGCCGGTACGACGAGGACGTCGTCGCGGACGAGACCGCCGGCGGCGCCGTGCCACTCGGCCGGCTGCTCGGGCCGAGCGTCGACGACAAGGGCCTGGCCGCGCCGGCCCGCATCGTCGTCTACCGCCGGCCGCTCGAGGCCCGTGCCGTCGACCGGCTCGACCTCGCCGACCTGGTGCACGACGTCGTGGTCGACCAGGTCGCCCGCCTGCTCGGCATGGACCCGGACGAGGTCGACCCGCCTAGCGCGTGACCGCCACGATGGGGTCGCGAGCGACGGCGGGCAGCGGCACCCGCTGCGCCGCCCCCTGCAGGTCCAGCATCGTCGTCAACGGCCCGCGGGTGCCGTGCTCGCGCAGGTAGCGCGCGGCGTAGACGGGGGCCGAGCCGGGCGCCGGCCGCACCTCGACGGCGAGCCTGCCGGTCGCGCCGGGAGGGAGGAAGGTCGACAGCTTCAAGGTCGTCGTACGGCCCGCCGGGACCGTCACCCGCTTCGCCGCCGGCAACGGCCCGTCGCGCCCGACGATGGCAACCGGCGTGACGTCGACGGTTGCTGACGCGCCGAGTGCGGTGAGCAGCAGCGTGCTCTCGGTCGGCCGGTCGATGACGAGGTCGGTCAGCAGGGCGGGACCGGACAGGGGCAGCGCGGAGCCGGCGTAGGCGATCTCGCGCACCGGGCCTTCCTGCAGGTCGTAGATGAACGCGCCGGCGACGACCGGGCCGCCCTCGGAGACGATCTTCACGGTGGCGGGGGACTTGTCGGTAAAGGGGGCGAGCTCGGTGGCGAGGGTGGTGCCGGCCGGGACCTCGAGGGCGTCCATCCCGCTGGGCACGAACTGACCGTCGGGCGTGGTCAGCTGGAACGAGACCACCGTCGGGTCGAGGCCCGGGTTGGTGACGGACAGGATGCGCCGTCCCGGACCCATCGGCAGGCCGGGCACGACGACCGTGGTCGCGGGTGGCTGTGCCTGCGGGACCCACTCGACGCCCTTGGGGGTGTGCCCGTCGAGGCGGGCGTGCCGTACGGCGGCGGCGACCCGGCCGCGCTGGACGACGACGTGCACCGCGAGCCACTCCTTGTCGGGGGCGATCTGGTCGAGCGGGAACGCCGCGCGCTTGCGGCCCGGGATGCTGATGCCGCGACCGGGCCGCGGGTCGGCGGGACCGTCGCTGGTCCAGACCACGACGTCCACGAGCGCCGGGGTGTCGTCGGGGTTGGCCATCACGAGGGTCAGCGAGTCGCCGACCTGCGTCGACCCGCCGACGAACCACGCCTCCGTCTTCGGTGCCTCGCAGCGCAGCCCGGCCAGCCCACGCGAGCTGCCGCCCTCGCCGCGGGTCACCTGCTCGAGCTCGAGACCGGCCGCGAGCGGCCCTCGTGCGGTGACCTCCAGCGCGTCGCCGCTCAGCGTCGAGCCGAGGTCGACCGCGACCTGCCCGGGGCGGTCGACCGGCAGCTGCGCGGGGGCTCCCCTGGCCGAGAGCGGCTGCGCCATCAGGCTTCCCTTGCCGCTGACGCCCTTCGCGGCGACGGCGACGCCGGCGCTGACGCGGGTCCGCAGCACGTTGCGGTCCTGGCGCAGGTCGGGGCAGATCGCGGTGGCTCCGACGACGTCGGCGGTCGTGGCGGCGGCATGCCGCGGGGCCGGTGCAGCGGGCTGCGCGTTGCTCGCGACGACCCCGCCGCACAGCAGAGCCACGACGGCCAGCAGCGACAGGGAGGGATGCCTCACGTCTCGGTCTCCTCATCGACGACTTCGAGCCCGCGCCGTCGGCGTGCGGCGGGCGCGGCGAGCACGAGCACGACGGCAAGAGCGAGCCCCTGCGCGACGAGCGCGCGGTGGCGCGGTGACTGGTTGTAGGAGATGACGAGCTGCCCGCCCGCGCGCGGCAGGACGAAGCCCTGGGCCCAGCCCCACGCCGTGCGCTTCTCCAGCGGTGAGCCGTCGAGAGTCGCTCGCCACCCTCGCGATGCGGCATCGGCGAGCACGAGCAGCCGCCCCGCGGCACCGCTGGGGACCGTCGTCGAGGCGGCCTCACGTCCTGAGGGGAGGAGCAGCGGCGGCGCGACGCGGAGCAGCTCACGGGTGGGGCCGCGGTCGCCGCGGAGGGCCGCCGCAGCAGGTGCCGGCCGCAGCACGCTGAGCCGGGAGGTCGGAGCCACGACCCGCCACAGCAGCGTGCGCCCACTGGCCCGGCGCGAGAGCCCGGCCTGCACGTCGAGGGCGTCCGCGAGCCGCTTGCTGCCAGGGACGGCCGGCAGGGCGACGTAGCGCACCGCCCGGGTCGACAGGGCCTCGGCGGCGTCGCTGCCGCGGGCGGCGAGGACGTCGGCCACGACCGCATCGAGGGCGCGCGCCTGGGCCGGGGTGGGTGGGGTGTCGGCGCTGCCGAGCCGGTCGCCGCCGGAGGTCGCCAGCTCGTAGTCGACGCCGGACCCGTGCGGTCGCACGATGAGCACCCGCAGGCCCGGCGTCGCCGCCAGCTCGGCGCTCGCGAACGCCGGCAGCACCGCGGAGGAGCCGCGCTGCAGCGGCGCCTGCGCACCGCGGGCGATCCAGGAGCCGGCGGCGGCAGCAGGTGCGACGGCGGCGGCGACAGCGACGACGGCCGCAGTGAGCTGCCGCCAGCCGAAGCTGCTCTGCGCGAGCCGGGTGCGCACGCCGTTGGCGCCGACCAGTGCCGCGGCGAGAACCCCGGCAGCCGCGACCTGCAACGCCACCGCCAGTGCGTGACCGGCGTGCTGCAGGAGACCCGCCGTCGCGTAGCCGACCAGCGCCACGGCCCACGCCGCGAGAGCCACCCCGTGCGCGTCCTTGCGGAGCAGCCCGCCGAGCCCGGCGAGCAGCAGGCCGGCCGTCACCCAGAGGGCGGGCTGGGCCGGCCCCCCGGTCTGCAGCAGCACCAGGTGCGAGGCCGGCACCGCTGCCTGCCCCAGCTGTCGACCCGGCCCGTCGAGGAGGCGACCGGGGTCGCGGAGGGCGCCGGCCGACCAGGGCAGCAGGACAAGGGCCGGTACGACGGCGACGACCAGCGCGGCCCCCACCCGGCGCAGCGATCGGCGCAGCAGCGCACCGGCCAGGACCAGCCCGGCGAACAGCGGCCACAGCAGTGGCGCGAAGGCAGCAGCCAGGGCCAGGCCGAGGCCCAGCGCCCAGGCCCGCCGCCAGCCGGTGAGGTCGCGCCGGAGCAGGTCGGCCGCGGCGACGAGCAGGGCCGGCAGCGCGATCTGGACCGCGACGAGGTCGACGGCACCCGTCGCGACCGCGCCCGTCGCGACCGGCAGCAGCGCCCAGGTGGCCGCCGCCCAGAGCCGCAGGACACGGTGCGCCGTGAGCCGGCGGGTGGCGACGTAGGCCACTGCGCCGGCGAGGGCGACCCCGAGGAGGAGCAGCAGGTCGACGGCGAGCCAGGGCTTGCCGAACAGCACCGTCGACAGCAGCGCGAGGGCAGCGGTCGACGGGTGCGCGTCGACCGCGCTGCCGACGGCGGAGGGATGCCAGGCGCCGGCGTACGACGCCCACATCGCCCGTGCACTTGGCGGGGCAGGGAGCAGGTGACCACCGAGGAGCAGGCCACGGCGAGGGGTGAGGAGCGAGCGCTCGGCGACCAGGGCGAGGACCGCGAGCGCCGCGGTCAGCAGCACGCCCGGGAGCAGCAGGACCCGTTTGAGCGCACCGCCGCCGGGCGGCGCGAGGTCGGCCAGGTC
>JAODNA010000217.1 GCA_025465135.1 Frankiales bacterium
AGTGGACGAACACGTCAGCACCGCCACCGTCCTGGGCGATGAAGCCGAAACCCTTCTCGGCGTTGAACCACTTCACAGAACCCTGAGCCATTGATCTATCTCCTTGTAAACAGGTCGGGCGCCGCACGTCGCGGCTCCCGGGCTGCTTGAACATGTCCTCACTCGATGAGCGGGACCGGAGACGACGCAGAACGCCGGCGATCACACTCCGCGGGCGTTCGTAGAACGTGCGTGGGAAGCAAGCCGCGCACAGGGTAGCGCGATTGCCCCCCCAGCACGAGTGCCAGGCGTGAATTCAGCCCGAAAGGGAGGTCAGGACCGGCGGCAGCTCGTCGAGGAGCTCCCGCGCGAGGAACCCCAGGCGCCCCAGGCGGGCCGCCAGCCGGTCGCCGGCAGCCGCGTGGGCGTACTGCCCCCAGACGGCGGCCTGAGCGGGCTCGGCGCCCCTGCCGAGCAGGCCGCCCACCACACCTGCGAGGACGTCGCCGGAGCCGCTGGTGCCCAGCCCGACGCCGCCGGCCTCGTCCCGCCAGGCCCGGCCGTCCGGCGTCACGACCCAGCCCCGGGTGGCCACGACCGCGCCGTACCGCTTCGCGACCTCGGCCGCACCGTCCCGCCCCGTGAGCTCCTCGCCGCCGAGCAGTGCCGCGAGCTCGCCGTCGTTGGGGGTCAGCACGACGCCCTCCAGCTCCCGCAGCAGCTCCTCCTGCCCGGGCAGCGCGGTCAGCGCCAGGGCGTCGAGGACGAGCCAGCGGCACCTCAGGCGGGGGAGCACGGCGGTCAGCAGGGCCCCCGTCGCCGCCTCGTCGAGCAGCCCCGGACCGAGTACGACGGTTGCTGCCTCCGCAGCCAGCTCGACGATCCGGTCCGCGGTCGCCGCCGACAGCGCGTCGCCAGGCAGCCCGACGACCATGGCCTCGGGCAGCGTCACCCCGAGCGCGACCGAGGTGGCCTCGACCGTCGCGACCTGCAGCCGGCCGGCCCCGACGCGTAGGGCGGCGAGCCCCGCCAGGAGCACCGCACCCGGCGTACTGGGCGCACCTCCGACGACCAGGACCGTGCCCCGGTCGTGCTTGGTCCCGTCGTCGTCGAGGGACGGGAGCGGCCAGCCGCGCAGGAGCTGCGGCGTGACCGCCGGCGCCTCAGCGGGGGGCAGCTTGGACATCGGGCTCTGCCGTGACCTCGGCGTCGTGATCCTCCAGGTGCTCGACGTCGTTGAAGCCCGCGAGCGCCATCTGACCGCCTTCCAGGGCGTACGACGTCACCGAGCAGTTGGCGACGTCGCCCTGCGCGTCGATCGCGAGGATCTCCTCCTCCGTCATCCGCTCGACGACGTAGCGGGCGAGCAGGACGACGACCTGGTGCGCGACGAGCAGCACACGCTCGCCCGCGCAGTCGCGACGGATGTCGTCGATGGCGGCACGCAGCCGCAGCAGCACGTCAGACCAGGACTCCCCACCGGGCGGCCGGTGGTAGAACTTCCCGAGCCGCTTGCGGCGCTCCGCCTCCTCGGGGAACTGCGCGATGATGCCGCGCCGGGTGAGCAGGTCGAGGACGCCGAACTCCCGCTCCCGCAGCCGTTCGTCGACGACCGCGGGCAGTATCAGGTCGGCGTGCTTGAGGGCGATCTCCGCGGTCTGCTGCGCACGCAGGTACGGCGACACCCAGAGCACGGTGGGCCGCTCGTGCTCGGGCAGCTCCGCGATCCATCGGCCGAGGGCCGCGGCCTGCTCCTCACCCGCCTCCGACAGCGGCACGTCGACGTCGCGCTCGGCGATGTCGATCCGCTCCAGCTCCTCGGTCTCGGCCTTGTCGCGCGCGACGTTGCCGGCGCTCTCGCCGTGTCGGATCAGGTAGAGGCGCTCGGGCCAGGAGGACTGCTGCACGACCGATGCCTTCCCCCCGTCGCGCCGGACATGCCCGGGTAGCGTCAGCGGCGTGCTCCGGCGGCTGCTCACACCCCGCTGGCTCAGCTTCCTCGTGCTGAGCCTGGCGGCCGCCGCCGGCATGGTCCGGCTCGGTATGTGGCAGCTGGGCCGCGGCGAGGCCCGCCACTCGCTGCAGAACTACAGCTACGCCGTCGAGTGGGTGCTCTTCGCGGCCTTCACGGTCTTCTGCTTCGTGAAGCTGCTGCGCGACGAGGGCCACGAGCCCGAGGAGGACGACCGGCGGGCCACCGTCGTCGTACCGCCCCCACCGGCGCAGCCGCAGCCCGAGGACGACGAGCTCGCGGCCTACAACGCCTACCTCGCCCGGCTGAACGCCGAGCACTCGTGAGCACTCCGTACGGGCGTTACCGCGTCATGGCTTACGTCGTCGGCACGCTGCTCGTCGTGCTCGTGTTCGTCGGGGTGCCGCTGAAGCACTTCGCCGGCCGGCCGCAGGTCGCGTCGGTCGTGGGCGTCGCACACGGCGTGCTCTACATGGTCTACCTCGCGACCGCCCTGCACCTGGCGCTGCTGCGCAGGTGGCCGCTGCTGAAGATCCTGGTCGTGTTCGCGGCGGGGCTGGTGCCGTTCCTGACCTTCTACATGGAGCGCAGGGTCACCCGCGAGGAGCGAGCGCTGTCCTAGCCGCCTCGACGACGCGGGCGCTGTCCGCTGCTGTCGTGACCGTGATCCGGATCCCGTCGCCGTCGAACGGCCGCGTGAGGATCCCGGCCTCGTCGAAGACCTGCGCCACCCGCATCGTGTCGCCGCCGGTCGGCAGCCAGACGAAGTTGCCCTGCGAGGGCGGTACGTCGTAGCCGAGCTCGCGGAGGGCCGCCCGTAGCGGCTCGCGCTCCCGTACGACGGCAGCGACCCGCATGAGCTGCTCCTCCTCGACCGCGAGGCTCGCCAGTGCGGCCGCCTGGGCGGGGATGGACACCTGGAAGGGCACCGCCACCTGCCGCAGCGCCGATGCGGTGTCCGGCGAACCGGCGAGGCAGTAGCCGACCCGCAGCCCGGCGAGCCCGTAGGCCTTGGAGAACGTCCGCAGGACCGCGAGGTTGGGGTGGGCGGAGAGCAGCCGGCGCCCGTCGACCGCCTCCGGGTCGTCCAGGAACTCGGCGTACGCCTCGTCGAGGACGACCAGCACGTGCTCGGGGACGCTCTGCAGGAACGTCCGCACGTCGTCCTCGCGCAGGGCCGGCCCGGTCGGGTTGTTGGGTGAGCAGAGGAGGACCAGCCGGGTCGCGGGCGTGACCGCGTCGGCCATGCGCTTGAGGTCATGCGCGTAGCCGTCCAGCGGGACCTCGACCGGCCGGGCGCCGGCGACCTTCACCAGGCCCGGGTAGGCCTCGAAGGAGCGCCAGGCGTAGATCACCTCGTCGCCGGCGTCGACCGAGATCTGGACCAGCTGCTGGATCAGCGAGACCGAGCCGCACCCGACCGCGACCCGCGACTCGTCCAGCCCGTGCTTCGCGGCCAGCGCCTCGGTGAGCTGGGCCGCGGCCGGGTCGGGGTAGCGGTTGCCGTCGGCAACGGCCTGCGCGACCGCCTCGATCACGCTCGGGAGCGGCCCCAGCGGGGTCTCGTTGCTCGCCAGGCGGGCCAGGTCCTGTCCGGGTTGCGGCCTTCGGCCGGGCTTGTACGCCGGCAGGCTTCGCAGCAGCGGGCGCAGCCGGGGAGTCATGCGCCCGACGGTACAAGGCGCCGCGAGGTCGTTATGGGCGGCGCGAACGGCCCGGATCCGGCAGACTGCGACACGCTCGCGCTGTTCACGCGCCGCACAGACCCCGTCCAGGAGAGTAGGACCGTGCCCTTCACGCTGGTGGCGTTCCACGCCCACCCCGACGACGAGGCGCTGCTGACCGCCGGCACCCTCGCGCGGGCGGCGGCGGAGGGTCATCGGGTGGTCCTCGTGGTGGCTACCGCTGGTGAGGCCGGCCTGGTCCGCGGCGGCGGCACCGGGCCCGCCCTGGCGACCCGGCGGCGCGCCGAGCTGGAACAGTCGGCCCGGGCTCTGGGTTGCGCCCGTGTGGAGGTCCTCGGCTATGCCGACTCGGGGATGCACGGCGAGGCCGGGGGAGACCTGGCTTTCGCCCGCGCCGACGTCGACGAGGCCGCGGGCCGGCTGCGTGAGGTGCTCGACGAGGAATCGGCCGACGTCCTGACGATCTACGACCCTGCCGGCGGATACGGTCACCCTGACCACGTCCAGGTGAGCCGCGTCGGCCTCCGTGCCGCCGAGCTCGCCGGGACCCCCTCCGTCCTGGAGGCCACTGTCGACCGCACGGCTCTGCAGCGCGTCCTCCGGCTGGTGCACCGCCTGCCGGGGATCCCTGCCGACTTCGCACCCGGGCGCTTCGACGCGGCTTACACGGCCCGCGACCGGCTGACCCATCGCGTCGACGTACGCCGTCATGCCGGGGCCAAGCGCGCCTCCATCGCCGCCCACGTCAGCCAGGCCGGTGCGGACGAGGGCACCCGCACCCTTGCGGTCCTGCTCCGGCTGCCCCGCCCCGTCTTCCGCTTCGCGCTGGGGCATGAGTGGTACGTCGAGCGCGGTCGCACCCCGGGCCGTCCGCTCCTCGACGACGTCTTCGCATCGGTGCGCGCATGAAGCGCCACCGGCTGAGAGCGGCCCGCCGCGTCCTGCACGTAGGACTCTCGTTCGGCCTGGTGGTGCTGCTCCTGGCCTTTGCGCTGCCGAAGGTGACCGGCGCCGACTGGGGTCCGGTCGTCGACCACCTCCAGCTGCTCAGCGCCCGGCAGGTGGCCCTGCTCCTCGGGCTGTGGCTGCTCGGTCTCTACGCCCACACGTTCCTGGCCACGGCTGCGCTGCCCGACCTGACCCACCGGCAGGCCCTGCAGCTCAACCTCAGCGGCAGCGCCGTGTCCAACCTCGTGCCGTTCGGCGGCGCGCTCGGCATGGGCCTGAACTACGCGATGGTCCGCTCCTGGGGGCACGGGCCGGGCAGCTTCGCGCCGTTCACCGCCCTGACGTCGCTGTGGAACGTCCTGGTGAAGCTCGCCCTCCCCGTGGTCGCTCTCGGGCTGCTCGTCGTCGCGGGCGGGCTGCCCACGCCGGGCCTGGCGCTGGCCGCGCTGCTTGCCGCCGGCACGCTGCTGTCGGTCCTGCTGCTCGTCACAGTGGCCCTGGCGAGCGAGCGCGCCGCCGGGTTGCTCGGCCGCGTCTGCCAGATCGCCGGCTCTGCCGGTCTGCGGCTGGTCCGCTCCAGCCGTCCGCTGGCCTGTGAGGAAGCGGTCCTCGAGCTGCGGCGCCGGATGACCAGCCTGCTGCGCCGACGCTGGCACCGGATGCTCCTCGGCATGACGACCTACGCCGTCCTGCAGGCGACCCTGCTCTGGCTCATCCTGCACATGCTCGGCAGCTCGCTGGGCATCGTCTACGTCTTCGCCGGGTTCTCCTTCGGCCGGCTGCTCACCCTGCTCGTCGTGACGCCGGGTGGTGTGGGCATCGCCGAGACCGGCAGCGCCGCACTCCTCGTCGCACTCGGCGGCGACGCTGCGGTCGTCGCCGCCGGCACCTTGCTGTTCAGCGCCATCACGTTCGCCCTCGAGATCCCCGTCGGCGGACTCTGGGGGCTGCTGTGGTGGCGCCGGTCGGCCCGGACTCGGTGGGCTGCATGAGGATCGCGCACGTCACCGACTTCTACCTCCCACGGCTCGGCGGCATCGAGATGCACGTCAGCGACCTCGCCCGGCGTCAGCACGCCCTCGGTCATGACGTCACGATCATCACCTCGTCACCGAGTGACGGCCACCGCGACCCGGCCGATGGCCCGACCGTCGTACGGGTGACCGATCACCTGCGCCACCCGCGTCCGATCCACCCGGCAGCTCTCAGCACCGGGGCCCGGCTGTGGCTCAACGACGACTTCGACGTCCTCCACGTCCATGCCGGCACCGGCACGCCGCTGGCCTTCTGGGCTGCCCTGACCGGCTCGCGCGCGGGGATCCCCGTCGTCGTGACCGTCCACTCGCTCTGGGACTGGGCCCACCCGATCTTCTGGCTGCTCAACGCGGTTGCCGGCTTCTCGCGCCGGCCCATCCGGTGGACGGCCGTGAGCGAGGCCGCGGCCAAGGACGTGCAGCGGGTCGTCCGCTCGGGCGGCCCTGTCAGCGTGCTGCCCAACGGCATCGACCCCGAGCGCTGGCAGGTCACCCCGGTGCCACGCGAGGGCGACGACGTGCTGCTCGTGGCGGTCATGCGGCTGACGGTGCGCAAGCGACCCAAGCACCTGCTGAAGATGCTGCGGGCAGCCCGTCGCGGCGTCCCCAAGGACGTCCGGCTGCGCGCCATCATCGTGGGCGACGGTCCCGCTCGGCCGGCGCTCGAGAAGTACCTGCGGCGGCACGGCATGAACGACTGGGTGTCGCTGCCCGGTCGTCAGGGCCGCGACCAGATCCGCGACCTCTACCGGCGTGCCGACGTCTTCATCGCTCCCGCCGACCTCGAGTCCTTCGGCATCGCCGCGCTCGAAGCGCGCTGCGCCGGCGTACCCGTCGTCGCCAAGGCGGGTAACGGCATCTCGGAGTTCGTCCGCGACGGCCGCGACGGTCTGCTTGTCGCCGACGACGCCGCGATGACCGCGGCCATCGTCCGGTTGTCCACGCAGCCGCTGCTGCGGCGCGCCCTCGCCGGTCACGCAGAGGCCACGACCAGCCCGGTGACGTGGTCCCGGACGCTCGACCTCACGGCGGCCGCCTACGACGAGGCTGCGCTGCTCGCGGGCCGTCCCGCCGCGCGCGAGGTCGAGGTCGCGTCGTGACGGCCCAGGTCGAAGCACGGCCCATGCTGCTGGTGCGCGCCATCACGGCGCGGCGCACCCGGCCGCACCTGCTCGGTGAGGCGCTCATCATCTTCGGGCTGCTCCGCGTCTACGACATGGCCCGCGCCAAGGCAGAGGTACGCCGGCTCCCCGCGATCGGTCACGGCGAGTCCATCCTCGCGATCGAGCGGGCGCTGCACATCGGCGTCGAGCACGCCGCCAACCTCTGGGTCACCTCGCACCGGCTGCTGTCCCTCGTGGCGAGCGACGTCTACCAGTTCGCGCACGTCACCGTGACCCTGTCGGTCCTCGCGTTCTGCTGGGCCCGGCGTCCGGAGCTCTACCGGCGGGCGCGCAACGCGCTCGTCGTCACCAACGTGATCGGCCTGACCGTCTTCCTGCTGCTGCCTGTCGCCCCGCCCCGGCTGCTGCCCGGACGCGGGTTCATCGACGCCGTGGCGCAAGCCGGCTACGGCGCGACGCACGGCGGACCGGTCCCCGCCGACCAGTTCGGCGCCATCCCGTCGCTGCACCTCGCGTGGGCCGTGTGGGCGACGGTCATCGCGATCCAGATGCTGCCGCGGAGCCCGTGGCGCTACCTGTGCTGTCTCTACCCCGTCCTCATCACCGCGGTCGTCGTCGTCACCGGCAACCACTACCTGCTCGACGCGGTGGCCGGCACCGCCGTCGCGCTCGGCGCACTGGCACTGGTTCAGGGCAGCGAGACGTACTTCCCCAGGAAGGCCCGGGCCGAGGCGCTGTCGAGCCGGTAGTCGACGTTGGTCGAGCCGCACTGCGTGTCACCGCTGATCGTCGTCGCGACCAGCAGCCGCGAGTCGGAGCCGCCCAGGAAGTTCGGACCGCCCGAGTCGCCGTAGCAGGTGCCGCCGTTGCCGGTCGAGGCGTTCTGCGACAGCTTCAGCCAGGCAGTGGTCAGCGTGTTGAACGAGCCGTGCGCCTGCTGGCGCACGTCGTCGTAGAAGTAGGTGTAGCCGCCCGGCCCGTTCTGCGGGTCGTACGAGCCGTAGCCGACCGAGGTGAATGCCGACGTCTGCAGCGTGCCGTTCTTCCTGAGGTCGTCGAGCAGCCCGGCCCGCGGCAGCGCAGCAGGCGTGATGCCCTTGACGGCCTTGGAGAACACGACGACCGCGATGTCGTGGGGGTCGGAGACGGCGTTGCGATAGGCCGGGTCCGGCTGGTAGGAGCCGGTGTAGACCGCGTCGCCGTCCTTGTACGCCGTGGAGAACGACACCCGCGCCGTGGTCTGGCCGGGGTCGCCGCAGTGCGCCGCGGTGAGGAAGACGGTCGGCGAGATCAGCGTGCCGCTGCAGTAGAGCCAGGTCCCGTCGGAGTAGGCATGGTCGGCCACCAGGCCGCCGACCTCCGGATGCGCGGAACCGTCCGGCGTACCACCGGTGATGGCCGAGGCAGTGCCCACGGAGGCGGCCAGGCAGGCGCCGACGAGGAGGCTGAGGACAGGCAGGCGCAGTCGCATGCGCGCACCGTAGGTCTTCCCGCCAGGAATGAGAAGGGTCGTCCGCGCCATGGTGAGAGCAGCATCACGGCCCGCGGGCTGGGTGGCCGCCGTACCGTGGAGGGGGTGACCACGAGGCCGCGGGCGCTCCTGCTGGAGAACGTCCACGACGACGCCGCCTTCGTCCTGCGCGACGCGGGCTACGACGTCGAGCGGCTTGCGCAGGCCCTGTCGGAGGACGAGCTCGTCGAGCGGCTGCCCGGCGTGTCGCTGCTGGGCCTGCGCTCCAACACGACGATCACGGCTCGTGCCCTGGCCGCGGCGGACGAGCTCGTCGCGATCGGTGCGTTCTGCATCGGCACCAACCAGATCGACCTGACGGCTGCCACCGACCGCGGCATCGCCGTCTTCAACGCCCCGTTCTCCAACACCCGCAGCGTCGTCGAGCTGGCGGTGTCGGAGGTGATCGCGCTGACGCGGCGGCTCACGGACAAGAGCTCGGACATGCACGCCGGGATCTGGGACAAGTCCGCGGTCGGCAGCCACGAGGTCCGCGGGCGTCGGCTGGGCATCGTCGGCTACGGCAACATCGGCAGCCAGCTGTCCGTCCTCGCCGAGGCGCTCGGGATGTCGGTCCTGTTCTACGACACCGCCGACAAGCTGGCGCTCGGAAACGCGCGGCGGTGCGGCACCCTCGAGGAGCTGCTCGCGCAGTCTGACGTCGTCTCGCTGCACGTCGACGGCCGGGCCGGCAACAGCGGGCTGTTCGGGGAGGAGCAGCTTGCCCGGATGCGCCAGGGCGGCATCTTCCTCAACCTCTCGCGTGGCTTCGTCGTGGACCACGCGGCGCTGCGACGCCACCTGGAGAGCGGCCACCTCGCCGGGGCCGCCGTCGACGTCTTCCCCTCTGAGCCCAAGCGGCCGGGGGAGGAGTTCGTGTCGGTGCTGCGCGGCCTGCCCAACGTGATCCTCACGCCGCATGTCGGGGGCTCGACCGAGGAGGCGCAGCAGGACATCGGCAACTTCGTCGCGGGCAAGCTGCGCGACTACGCCGCCGAGGGGAGCACCGCGCTCAGCGTCAACCTGCCGCAGGTGTCTCTGCCGCGCGCGCCGGGGACCGTGCGTGTCCTGCTGCTGCACACCAACACCCCAGGCGTGCTCGCGACCGTCAACGGGCTGCTGGCCGAGCACGGCCTCAACATCGAGGGCCAGCTGCTCGGCACCAGCGGCGCGCTCGGCTACGTCGTCACCGACGTCGCGCGGTTCGAGGGGGACGACGTCACGAAGTCGCTGGCCGCGCTTCCTGAGACGCTTCGGCTGTGGGTCCTGCCGTGAGCCTGCTCGACGCGCTGCGCGAGGCAGTCGGCGCGAGCAACGTGCTCGTCGACGACGACCTCAAGAGCTCCTACGAGACGGACTGGACCGGACGCTTCAGCGGCTCCGCATGCGCCGTCGTCCGGCCCGCGGACACCGCCGAGGTCGTCGCCGTCATCCGGGCCTGCGCGGCTGCCGGCACGCCGGTCGTCGTCCAGGGAGGCAACACCGGGTTGGTCGGCGGCGGGATCCCGGCCGGTGGCGAGGTGCTGCTCAGCCTCACCCGGCTGACCGACCTCGGCGAGATCGATCCGGCCGCGGCGCAGGTGACGGTCGGGGCCGGAGTGAACCTGAGCGCGCTGCAGCGCCATGCCCGCAGTCTCGGCCTCGACTTCGGCGTCGACCTCGCCGCGCGCGACTCGGCCACCGTCGGGGGACTCGTGGCCACCAACGCGGGAGGCATCCGGGTCCTGCGCTACGGCAGCATGCGTGCGCAGGTCGTCGGCGCGGAGGCCGTGCTTGCCGACGGCAGCGTCGTGAGCCGGCTCGGCGGGCTCGCGAAGGACAACACCGGCTACGACCTCGTGTCGCTGCTCTGCGGCAGTGAGGGCACCCTCGGCGTGCTCACCAGGCTCCGGCTGCGGCTCGTCCCACAGCTTCGCGCCCGGGCCGTTGCGCTGGTCGCCCTGCCCGACACGGCTACCGCCGTGGCACTGCTGCCCGCGCTTCGTGGGACCCTGCCGGACCTCGTGGCGGCCGAGCTGTTCCTGCCGGCCGGGCTCGCTCTCGTGCGGTCCTACGCCGGGCTTCCCGCGCCCTTCGCCGCGGAGCACCCGGTCTACCTCGTCCTCGAGTGCGCTGGGGCGAGCGACCCGACAGAGCAGCTCGTGGAGGCCGTTGCGGCCCTGCCGAGCCTGCTCGATGCCACCGTCGCGACCGACGCAGCGGGCCAGCGCGCGCTGTGGGCCTACCGCGAGCAGCACACAGAGGCCATCGCCGCCGTCGGCGTACCGGTCAAGCTCGACGTCTCCGTGCCGGTCGGCTCACTGCCCGAGCTGGTGGACCGGCTGCCCGACGTGGTCGGTACGGCGGCGCCGGGCGCGCGCCTGGTCGTCTTCGGTCACGTCAACGAGGGCAACCTGCACGTCAACGTCCTCGATGCCGGCGACGGCGCGGAGAAGGTCACCGACGCCGTACTGCACCTCGTCGCCGACCTGGCCGGCAGCATCAGCTCCGAGCACGGGGTGGGCCGGGCGAAGGTGCCGTGGCTGTCGCTCTCCCGCTCCGCCACGGAGATCGCGGCGATGCGCGCCGTCAAGAACGCCCTCGACCCGGCCGGGCTGCTCAACCCCGGCGTCCTGCTGCCATGACCGAGCGGCATCGCGTCGTCGTCATCGGGTCCGGCTTCGGCGGCCTGTTCGCCACCAAGGCGCTCCGTCGCGCACCGGTCGACGTCACGGTCCTCGCCAAGACGACGCACCACCTGTTCCAGCCGCTGCTCTACCAGGTCGCGACGGGCATCCTGTCCGAAGGCGAGATCGCGCCGGCGACGCGCGAGGTGCTGCGTCGTCAGCGCAACGCACGGGTCCTGCTCGGCGAGGTCACCGCCGTCGACCTGGCCGCGCGGACCGTCACCTCTGTGGCGCCGACCGGCAGCACCACCACGCCGTACGACAGCCTCATCGTCGCGGCCGGATCGAGCCAGTCCTACTTCGGCAACGACCGGTTCGCCGACTTCGCACCCGGCATGAAGTCGATCGACGACGCGCTCGAGCTGCGCGGCCGCATCTTCGGCGCGTTCGAGATGGCGGAGCTGGCGACCGACCCGGACGAGATCGACCGGTGGCTGACGTTCGTCGTCGTCGGAGCCGGGGCCACCGGCGTCGAGATGGCCGGGCAGATCTCCGAGCTGGCCCGACGGACCCTGCCCGGCGACTTCCGCAACATCGACCCGGCCACCGCCCGGGTCATCCTGCTCGACGCCGCGCCCGCAGTGCTCGGCAACTTCGGCCAGAAGCTCTCGGAGAAGGCCGCCAAGCAGCTACGCCGCATCAAGGTCGACGTCCAGCTCAACGCCAAGGTCGTCGACGTCGACGCGACCGGCATCGACGTCGAGGACGCCGACGGGCAGCGCCGGCGGATCGCCTCGATGTGCAAGATCTGGGCGGCGGGAGTCGCGGCGTCGCCGCTCGGCGCCCAGCTCGCCGGGCAGTGCGGCGCGGCCACCGACCGGGTCGGCCGGTTGCACCTCGAGCCCGACCTGTCGCTGCCAGGGCATCCCGAGGTGTTCGTCGTCGGCGACATGACCGCCGAGCAGCCGGGGGTGGCGCAGGTCGCGATCCAGGGCGGCCGATACGCCGCCAAGCAGGTCAGGCGACGGCTTGCGGACCGTGGCCCGCAGCCGCCGTTCGCCTACCGCGACAAGGGAAGCATGGCGACGGTCTCGCGCTTCCACGCTGTCGTCAGCGTCAAGAACCTGCAGCTCGCCGGCTTCCTCGCCTGGCTCATGTGGCTCGCACTGCACCTGTTCTACATCGTCGGGTTCAAGAGCCGCGTCACGACCTTGCTGCACTGGACGATCAGCTTCGTCGGACGCGGGCGCTCCGAGCGCACGACGACCCTGCAGCAGGTCTACGCCAGGCAGGCCCTGCAGCGGTTGGACGACTCCCGCACCTAGCGCTGGGCGCGGGTCGCCGACACCTGGGCGTCCCAGTCGGCCAGCAGCGTGCCGAGGATCTCCTCGGCGGCGCCGAGGGTGCCCATGTGGCTCTCGCCGGGCCGGACGTAGAAGTGCCCGTGGCGCAGCAGCTGTGCCACGTGCCGGCCGTGGGCCAGCGGCACGATGTGGTCGGCATCGCCGTGCCACCAGTGGATCGGCACGGTGATGTCCCGCACCGAGAAGCCCCAGTCCCGGCCGAACAGGAGCACGTCGTACACGGGTGCTCGGAGCCCGGGGCGGCCGCCCGTCAGCAGGTCGTCGAGCAGCATGGCCTGCATCTCGGGCCGCGCGAAGACGAGGCGGTCGCCCTCGGGCGAGAACCGGGCGTAGAGGCGGAAGGCCGGGACCGCGACCGGTCGGGTGCTCCAGAAGAAGCCGGCCAGCAGCCAGCCCAGTGGCAGGTGGAGACCGGCGAGCAGGGGAGCGAACCGACGGGCCAGGTCGACGATGCCGCCGTCGGCCGCGTCGGGGCCGACGGTCGGCGCGACCCCGCCGAGAACGCCGCCGACCTTCATCCGGTCGGGCATCGCGTGGGCGGTCGCCAGGACGTAGGGACCGCCGCCCGACAGCCCCAGCATGGCGAACTCGTCGATGCCGAGCCGGTCGAGCAGGTAGGTCAGGTCATCGGCGAAGTCGCCGAGGGCGTCGTAGCGATGAGGTGTCGAGAGGCCGACGCCGGGCCGGTCGACGCCGATGAGACGCAGGTCGAGCTCGGCCGCCGCGACCCGGGCGGCCTGCGGGATCTGCCGTCGTGCGCCCGGGGTCCCGTGCATCCACAGCACCGCCCGACCGTGTGGCCGGCCGAACTCCGCAAAGCCGAGCCGACGGCCGTCCTCGAGCGTCACCGTGCCCTCGATGAGCGGGGCGAGCAGATCCGTCATCCGGCGAGTCTCTCAGCGGCGTCCTAGTGCCGGGGAAGGGGGCGGTGCCTGATCGAGGCGTAGAGGATCTCGTTGAGGAGCCCCTCGTTGACGCGGTCGTACGTCGTGAAGTCGAGCGTCGCGGAGAGCGCCGCACCGATGTCGCCGGGCCGGTTGACGTCGTACGGGATCGACGGGTGCACGGCGGTGTACGGCGCCAGGTTGGGCTTGTCGCGCAGCGACGTCAGGAAGGCGTCGTGCATCGGCGTCGCGATCCGGTCGAAGAGGCTGATGGGCTTCACCGTGAAGATCTGCTCGATGGTGCGCAGCAGCGCCGGCATCGAGCCCCACTGGTGGTTGGGCCCGGGCTTCGCCCACGGGCTGGCGACCTGGAGGTAGTCGCGCAGTGCGGAGATGTGGTCGCCGGCTACCTGGGTGTCGTCCTCGGTCTGCAGGATCGCGGTCGAGGACCAGAACGGCGAGTGCGACATCGCATCGGTCAACAGGCCGAGGGCGTAGTCGTTGTCGGCGACCATCGACTGAGGTGTGGGGTTGCCGACGGTTGTCGCCAGCGTGTGGTTCTGCGGCAGCGACATGTAGATGAAGCTCGGCATGATGTCGTGGCCGGTCTTCTTGTAGACGTCGGCCCAGTGCTTCAGCGTGAACTGCGTGGCGAGCTTGCGCCCGTTGCAGTCGTCGCTGTTGATGCCGGCCGGCGCGCTGCCGACGCCGAAGGCGGGCGATGGTCCGTCGGGGGCCTGCCCGTCGCGGAACGACAGCACGCGGCAGGTGTCGGAGTAGGAGATGTCTCCGTCCTTCCAACCCGGCGCCTTGTAGACGTCCATGTTGCCGGACTCGCGGGCGGTGGACTCGCCGTAGATGCCCATCGACAGGCGGCCTGGGTTGTCGGTCGGCGGCGTCGCGCCGGCCCGCTTGAAGGCCTCGAAGATGAAGCCGCCCTCGGGGTCGTAGAGCTCGTCCTCGGCGGCCTGGATGTCCTTGCCCTGGGTCCCGCCGACCGAGCCCTTCAGGGGGTCGCCGTTGCCATGGCTGCCGCGCAGGCCCTGGTCGTAGTCGGCCTCCCACGTCCGCTCGTTGTGATCGGTCGCCACCGCACCGGACGTCCACGAGTGGCCGGTCACGGAGACCTCGGCGTCGGAGTAGAAGTTGTCGCCCAGGCTGTACGGCGTCGCCATCTTGTGGTGGTTGGGAGTGACCTGGGAGCCGTAGAGGACGAACTTCGGGTCGGCCCGGTAGCCGTTGTCCGACGTCGGCAGGTCGCCGAAGTACTGGTCGAAGGTCTTGTTCTCCGTGACCACGTAGATGACGTGCTTGATCGGTGACGTCTGGCCCTTCGGCGGGCAG
Source organism: Frankiales bacterium (assembly GCA_025465135.1). GTDB lineage: Bacteria > Actinomycetota > Actinomycetes > Mycobacteriales > SCTD01 > RYN-124. The sequence goes on from JAODNA010000217.1 coordinate 14,451, forward strand.
AGGACCTGCGAGATGCGGACGCCGCGGCCGGGCTTGCACGGGTCGACGTTGGCGTCGTACAGCTCGTCGTTGCCGACGACCGTGTCGGTCCAGCGGTTGGCTGTGGTGACGGGGACCGGGAGGTCGACGACGGTCAGCGTGCCGTTCGTGGCTGTGCCGTTGGCGAGGACGCTGCCGTTGTAGCCCATGCTCGGGCCGATGCCCTTGGCGTTGGTGACCCAGAGCCGGTACTTCGCCGCCGTGCCGGTGATCGCGAGGGCTGAGGGGTACCAGCCGGTCGGGATGAAGACCGGGTGGCCGGCGACGCGGGCGCCGGTGCGGCCGTCGCGGACCTCGACGGCGTTGAGACCGGCGAGAGCGACGAAGAGGGTCGAGCCGTCGGGGGAGAGGGCGAGCGCATCGGGGTGGGCACCGACCGGCACGCCCTCGACGGGCCGGACGCTCTCTGTCGCGACGACGCGCGGCGTCCCGCTCACGTCGAGGACGGAGAGGCTGTCGTCGTTGGTGTTCGCGACGAACAGCTTGGTGCGGTCGGCGGAGAGCTGGACGGCCGAGGGGTGGTGGCCCACCAGGGTGTAGCTGATCTCCTTCGGCGCCGCCGGCTTGCTCAGGTCGACGACGGAGACGGTGCCGACGCCGTTGCCGCGGCCGGCCTCGTCGGCCCAGTTGCTGACGTAGAGCAGCTTGCGGACCGGGTCGAGCGCGAGGCCGTACGGGTCGAGGCCGAGCGCGGCGCGGCCCACCACGGTGTCGGTGCGGCTGTCGATCACGCTCACGCGCCCGCAGACGCTGCGCTTGGTGGGGCAGGCGCCGTCGCTGGACTCGCTGAGCGTGCCGGCGGCGAGCACGTAGTCGCCGTACGTCACGAGCTGGCCGGGATAGCTGGTGACGCGGATCCCGTCGACCGCGGGGATGACCTGGCTGCCGGCCGGAGTGCGTCCCACCACGCCGTCGATTGCGCCGTGGACGGGGAAGGTCGCCTCCTGCGTCGCGTCCTGGCTCTGCAGCTTCGGGCCGGCCCACTGGTAGCGGAAGACGCGGTTGGCGTTGCCCCCGGAGGCGTAGATCCGGCCGTCCTTGGTCTCGGTGACGCCCTCGAACAGGTTGCCGGCCGTCGTCTGCGTCGTGGCGAGGGTTGCCTGGTCGACGGCGGTCAGTCCCTGCACGCCGCCGCTGTCGGAGGTGACGACGACCTTGCCGTTGGACGTCGGCGTGATGCCGAGCGGGAAGCGCAGGACGTCGACGCTGTGCCCGGCCGGGCGCAGGCACCAGCCGTTGGGCAGGGTCCCCACCGTCTCGGGGTCCGTGAGGCAGCTCGCGGCGGGCTGGGCCGCGGCCGGAG
>JAODNA010000235.1 GCA_025465135.1 Frankiales bacterium
GCGGCGAGCTTGTTGGCAGCGTCGGTGAAGGCGGCCGAGCTGGCGGCCACTCCGGGCGCTGCCGACTCGACGGTGGCCTGCTGGGCCGGGCTGAGTGCGGCGTAGCCAGCCGGCGTGTTGGCGCCCGGCAGAGCCGACAGGACGGAGGCGGGGATCGTTGCGAGAGCGGCGTTGAACTGCGCGGAAGCGGAGTCACGAGCCGCGGTGGCCGGCGCGACGGCGGCGCCGGCCGCGCTCTTCTGCGCGAGGGCAGCGTTGGCGGCCTTGGTCTTGTCGGCGAGGTCCGCAGCCTGGGCCTTGAACGCGGCGTTCGCCGTGTCGAGGCTGCCCTGCGCCGCGTCGAGTGCGGTCTTGAGCGGAGCACTTGCCGCATCGAGCGCCTGCTGCGCCGTCGACACCGCGACGTCGGTCAGGTTGAGCCCGGCGAGCAGGTCGGTCAGGGTCTTGATCGGCAGGGCCTTGAGGTCGAGGCCGAGGGCGCCGAGGAGGTCGGCGATGCTCGGGAGCGCGAGGTTCTTCACCGACACGGTCTTGTTGCCGGCGGCGTTGGTGCCGTTGACGAGCGAGCTGACGTCGACCGTGCCGTTGAGCTTCACCGGCAGCCCGAGGATCGAGACGGAGCCGAGCGAGGCCGCACCGGCCTTGCTCGACGCGCCGGAGGTCGTGCTCGTCGACACGTCGAAGACGGGGCTCTTGATGGAGGCGACGGTCCCGAGCGCCGCGGGCAGCGTGGCCGCGCTGTCGAAGCTCGGGACAGTGGCCGGCGAGCTGGCCGGGGTGACCGTCTGCTCGCCGTACGCCTTGCCGTCGGCGCGGACCGGCGTCACCACGACCTTGGCAGCAGGGCTGCCCGAAAGGGTGTCGCTGACCAGCGCCACCGAGCCGACGCGGACGTCGTGGCCGGCCAGGGCGAGGCTGAGCAGGGTCAGCCCGGAGGTGGCCGAGCCGGCCGCGGGGCGGGCGGCTGAGGATGCCGAGGTGGCGGCGACAGCCGGCCCGCCCAGGCCGAGGACGAGGGCGGCCGCGGCGACGGCGGCGAGAGGACGGATGCGCACGGTGAGCTCCAGGGGTCGGGATCGCAGCAGGGTCACCGCCGCGGAAACGTCTCCCAGCAGGATCACGGGCAGCGCGCCCCAGAGCCATGGCTCATAAGGGCTATCTCTGACTACGTCCCGATCTGACCCGACGCATTGCCTTTGCGGCTTTCCGGCAGTCGGACGGCGGTACGGCGGCGTCCCTCGAACCGGGTCGACAGCACGACCGTGGTGCGGGTGCGGGCCACGCCCGGCGTACGGCGAAGGACGCCGAGGATGTGCTCGAGAGCATCGACGTCGGCGACCCGGACCTTCACGACGAACGCCTCCTCCCCCGCCACGAACCAGCAGTCCTCGACCTCCTCGATGCCCGTCAGGGCAGCGCCGAGGTCGTCCTGCTCGACGCCTTCCCGCTGCAGGATCCCGACGAGAGCGGTGACGCCGAAGCCGAGCGCCGCCGGGTCGACGACGGCGGAGTAGCCCTGGATCGCGCCGGCCCGCTCGAGCCGGCGGACCCGGTCGTGGACGCTCGGTGCCGACAGGCCGACCGCCCTGGCCAGCTCGGCGTAGGGCGCCCGGGCATCGGCGACCAGGAGCGCCACCAGCCGGGCATCGATGTCGTCCACTTCACACCCTCCCGAGACATGCAAGGCGAATAAACGGTACTACCCTGTAGTTGTTAGGTAAGCAAGGGTTCACACACCAGAAATGTTCGGAAAGGTAGTCATGTACAACATCGAGACCGTCGAGTCTCTGCACGCCTACGCCGGTCGCCTGCACCGCGAGCGGGCCCAGTTCTCGAGCAGCCTCGCGCCGCGTCGCTCCACTGTCCGCGACCTGGTCCGCCGGGTCCGCCGCTCCGCCTAGGACGGACGCGCCCGGTCCTGCCGGGCGCGTCCCCGGGACGGCCTGCTCGTCCGCCGCGTCACCTCTGGGCGATTCGGTCGTTGACCGCCCCGTAGCGCAACCGTCACAGTGTGCATCGGGGATGGGGGAGACCATGGTGGACGACAGGCTTTCGAACGCACCGCAGGGCGGATCAGGCAACCGCGACCGGCTGCTGACGCCCGGTGAGGTGGCGACGCTGTTCCGCGTCGACCCCAAGACGGTGACGCGCTGGGCCTCGGCCGGCCGCATCGGCAGCATCCGCACGCCCGGCGGTCACCGCCGCTTCCGCGAGTCCGAGGTCCGCGCGCTGCTGCGTGGCGTCGACTCGGAGGTCAGTGTGCCGGCCCAGACCACGCCGCAGTCGGCCCCGTTCGCGGGACGCCCCGTCGTCGGCTAGCTCTGACCGGTCCGGCAGACTTCCCGCCGGAAGGGGGACGCCATGCTGTACGCCGACGGTGCCCTGGGCCTGGTCCTGCTCTGCGTGTGGGTCTACGCACTCCTCGACGTGCTGACCAGCGACGAGACGAGGATCCGCAACCTGCCGAAGTGGGGCTGGTTCGTGATCGTGCTGATCCTGGGCGAGGTCGCCATCGGACCGCTGCTCTGGTTCATCGCCGGTCGGCCGCAGGGCAGCGCCACCCGGCCGGGAGGGCTGCCCTACAAGGGCAACACCGGCCGCTTCCCGGAGTACGAGCGACCCGGCCGTGCCGTGGCGCAGAACCCTGACGACGACGAGGCGTTCCTGCGCGGGCTGCGCGACCGCGCCGACGAGCAGCGCCGCCGGGCCGCCGAGAACGCCAAGCGCGAGGACGACCCGACGCCCTGAGCAGCGCTACGCGTAGGAGTGCAGCCCGACCACGAAGATGTTGACGACGTAGTAGTCGACGATCAGCGCACCCGCTGCGGCGACGGCGATCCAGGCAGCCTTCGGACCCTTCCAACCGCCGGTCGCACGCGCGTGCAGGTAACAGGCGTACAGGACCCAGGTGATGAAGGACCAGGTCTCCTTCGGGTCCCACCCCCAGTAGCGCCCCCACGCCGCCTCGGCCCAGATCGCGCCCGCGATGATCGCGAACGTCCAGACCGGGAAGGCGAAGGCGATCACGACGTAGGCCGCGCGGTCCAAGCTGCCGGCAACCGGCAGCGACCGCCCGAGGCTGACCGGGAACCGCACGGACCCACCGACGACGGTCCGCTCGTCGAAGCGCACCCGCAGCAGGTACAGCAGCGCGATCACGCCGGACAGGAGGAACGCCCCCGACGCGGTGACCGCCGCCGCGACGTGGATCTTGATCCAGTACGAGTTGAGAGCCGGCACCAGCGGGCCGACCTTCGTGTAGAGAACGGTGCCCGCGAGACCGAGGTAGAGGACGACCGGCAGCATCACGAAGGCGCCGAGGCTCTTGTCGACGCGACCGCGAGCGACGAGCACGAGGAACCCGGTCACTGCTACCAACGCGGCAGCCGACGAGAACTCGTACATGTTTCCCCACGGCACCCGCCCCGCCGCCACCCCGCGCGTGACGACCGACGTGACGTGGGCGAGCCAGCCGAGAGCCGTCAACCCCAGCGCGACCGTGCCGACCCAGCCCGACGCCCGCACCGGTCGCTCGGTGACGGTGACAGGTGGCCCCGCTGCGCCCACCAGGTCGCGCGCGACGGCCTCGACGGACAGGACCCGGCTCGCCCGGCGCGCGGCCGCGTCAGCGGCGAACCCGAGCATCGCCATGGCGTAGACGAGCACCGCCACGAAGAGCAGCGAGTCGCTCAGGTGGGCCACGTCACTCCGCTTCCTGGGTCGAGGTTGCCTGGGTCGGTGCTGCTGGCGGGATGTCACTGCGGAGCCGGCTGACGAGCTCCTCGAACTCGGCGGCGAAGGCGTCCGGGTCGGTGCGGGCGAGCCCCCCGACCTCCACCACCGTAAGCGTCCCGGTTTCCGGACGCACACGCACCCAGAGGCGCCGCCGTCGTACGAACAGCGACAGGCACAGCCCGAGCACGATCCCGATGGCGGCGACCAGCGCGATGCGCTTGCCTGGGTCCTGCGTGAGCTGGAACGTCGACCACTCGGTCACACCGGCGAAGGTGATGCTGCCGCCACCCGGCAGCTGCCAGCTCGTGCCGGGAACGAGGATGTGGGGGCGCCCTCCGTCGAGCGGCGTGAGATGGGTGTGGTCCAGCGAGTAGACCGATCCAGGGACGCCGGCGTCGATGCCCAGGTCGCCGGAGAACCCCACGATCGTCAGTGCGGGCGCCTGCACCGCCGGGTGCGCCGACCCGACGCGGCCCGTCTTCGGGTCGCGGACCGTCGTCGGCGTGAACGCCCCCTCGAAGCCCAGCTGCGGGCCGCGGGTCTCGGGCACCTTGATCGTGCAGGTGCTGAGGAACCGCGCGTCCTGCGGCAGGCACGGCACCCCGACCGAGTCGTCGAGTGCGACCTGACCGTCCTTCTCGCGCACCACGACATGCACGTTGTAGCCGTGACCGATCAGGTAGACCTTCGCGGCACCGACGTGCAGCGGGTGGTTGACGCGGATGTCGTACGGCGCCATCGGCGCGTCCGGGCTCGTCGCGTAGTGCACCTTCGCGTCGAACGTGCGGGCCTTGCCGTCGGGGCCGTAGGTCGCGCGGAAGTCGTCCAGCGTGAAGTGCAGCGGCACCAGGCTGTCCTGACGGAACCGACGACCGGGGTGGATGTCGTCGTAGCTCGCGATGGCGTTGGCGAAGCCGCTGCCCTCCTTGACGAGCACCGTGCCCTTGAAGCCGTAGAACTGCCCGACGGCGATCCCGACGAGCAGCAGCACAAGCGACACGTGGAAGAGCAGATTGCCGGTCTCGCGCAGGTAGCCCCTCTCGGCACCGAGCGCGTCGCCCCGCCGGCTGGTGCGCCAGCGGCGAAGACGGCGTTCGGCCAGCCCGAGCACCTCCTCGGCAGGCACCGACGTCTCCCAGCGCGCGGACGCGGGAAGTCGCGCGAGGTTTCCGGGGGCCTGCGGCGGCGGCTTGCGCAGAGCCCGCGCGTGCAGGCGGATCCGGGGCACGAGGCAGCCGACGAGAGACACGAACAGCAGCAGGTAGACCGCGGCGAACCAGGGGGCCGCGAAGACGTCGAAGAGCGACAGCCGGTCGAGGATCGGCGCCAGGGTCGGGTGCTTCGCGACGTACTGGTCGACCCGCACAGGGTTCAAGCTGCGCTGCGGGAGGAAGCCCCCCGGCACGGCGCCCAGTGCCAGCAGGAAGAGCAGCAGCAGAGCGGTGCGCATGCTGGTCAGCTGGCGCCACAGCCGTCGTACCGGAGCCATCAGCTGACGTGGCCGCTGCGGACCGACCGGCTCAGGTGCCGTCGAGAGCCGTACGGCGGCGCTCTCCAGCTCGGGTGTCGTCGTCATCTCACACGGCCGCCGAGTAGCCGCCGATGAGCACCCGCAGGTGGATCGTGAACTGCTCCCACAGCCCGGTGACGAGCAGCACCCCGACGACGACGAGCAGGCCGCCGCCGATCGCCTTCACGACCGCGTAGTGCCGCTTGACGACCGCGAACACCCGCAGGGCGCGCTCGAACGCGAGCCCCGTCAGGATGAACGGGATGCCGAGCCCGAGGCAGTACGCCGACGTGAGGACCGCGCCGCGGCCGGCGCTGGACTGGGTGAACGCGAGCCCCTGAACCGCCGCGAGAGTCGGCCCGAGGCAGGGCGTCCAGCCCAGACCGAAGACCAGACCGAGCAGCGGCGCACCCGCCAGCCCGGTCGCCGGCAGCCGGTGGACGCGCGCCTCGCGATCGAGTGCGGGAACGAGCCCGAGGAAGGCCAGGCCCATGACGACGGTGACGGCGCCGAGGATCCGCTCGATGGCGACGCGGTGGTCGACGAACAGCGCGCCGAGCCCGCCGAACAGCAGCCCCTCACTGACGAACACCACGCTGAAGCCCACGACGAACAGGACGCTGCCGATGAGGACGCGGGTCCGCCTCGCCGTGCGAGGCGCTGCCACGAGGACGTCGCCACTCTCGCGTCGGTCAGCCTGCGGCTGATCGGCGAGCTCGGTGCCGGCGAGGCCGGTCACGTAGGACAGGTAGCCCGGCATCAGCGGCAGGCAGCACGGCGACAGGAACGAGACCAGCCCGGCGGCCGCGGCCACCGGTAGCGCCAGCAGCAGCGGCCCGTCGGTGACCGCCCGCGCGAAGCTGTCGCCTACGCCCATGACCGGCTCACGTCAGGCCTGCTCGCCGGCCAGCGCCTGCACCGGGCCCGACAGCTCGGTCACCGTGACACCACCGACGAAGAGCGCGGCGATCCGGCCGCTCTTGTCGATGAGCAGCGTGCTCGGGGGGTACTGCGGGATCAGCGTGTGCAGTCGCGTGAGGCTGACAGCGGGCTGGTCGTAGATCGAGGGGTAGGGCACGGCGTGCACCTCGACGAAGCGCCGAGCCGCACTGCGGTCGTCCTTGATGTCGACGCCGACGAACTCCACGCCCTGCGACTTCGTCTCCGTCGCGACCTTGACGAGGTTCTCGGACTCGGCGCGGCACGGCGGGCACCAGGAGGCCCAGAAGTTGACGACGACGACCTTGCCCCGCATCGCGGCGAGGTCGAGGGGCTGGCCGTCGAGCGACTCGCCATGGAGAGTCGGCGCCGGGACCCGGTCGGCGACCCGCAGCAGGTGGTTGACGTCTCCCTGGGGAAGGCTCCGCAGCTGGGGTCCCCCGGAGCCGTCGCTGACGGCGTTCTTGCCTGTGCACCCGGTCAGCACGGCGGCCGACAGCGCGCACAGGACGAGCAGGCGGGAAGGCCGGTGCACGAGGTGGTCCAGTCTGTTCGGCGGCTCCCTCAGTATCGGTGACGCCCTTACCGACTGCCGCTCAGGCCCCCTTGCCCGGGCGGCGGCTCACCTCGCCTGCGGGCTCGCTGTACGTGACGCTCTCCAGGGCGCCTTGCGACCAGGTCAGGCTGGTCAGCGATGCGAGCCCGCACTGCCGGTGATCGGGACGGTGCCACAGGCGGCGGCCCTCCACGAGCCGACGCAGGGTCCAGATCGGCAGCTGGTGGCTGACGCAGACGGCCTCATGGCCGGCAACGCGGTCGCGCACGTCCTCGACGGCCGCGAGCATCCGGGCGGCGAGCTCGCTGTAGGGCTCGCCCCAGGACGGCTCGAACGGGTTGCGCAGGTGCTTCCAGTTCTCGGGTGCCTTCCACGCGCCGTCCTCGAGAGCCTTCGCCCCCTCGAAGACGTTGGCCGCCTCGATGAGGCGATCGTCAGTGGTGACCTCCAGGCCGAACACGTCGGCGATCGGCCGAGCGGTCTCCTGCGCCCGCTGCAGCGGTGACGACACCACCTCGGCGACGTCGCGGCCGCGCAGCGCGGTGGCGGCAGCGACCGCCATCTGCAGTCCGGCCTCGGAGAGCCGGAAGCCGGGCAGCCGGCCGTAGAGGACGCGATCGGGGTTGTGCACCTCCCCGTGGCGGAGCAGGTGCACCGTCGTACGAGCGCCGTTCATGCCCGGTCCTCAGCGGTGGGCGGCGCCTCGAGCTCGGGTGCCCGTACGGCGGCGGCGGCCCGTGCGGCATGCGGGAGGGCGTCCGCGATCCGCTCCAGCGCGGCATCGTCGTGCGACGCTCCGACGAACCAGGCCTCGTACGCCGACGGCGGCAGATAGACGCCGTGCGCGAGCATCTCGTGGAAGAACGCCTTGTAGCGCAGCACGTTCTGCGACGTGGCGGTCGCGAAGTCGACGACAGCGTGGTCGCAGAAGAAGACGCTGAACAGGCTGCCCGCGCTGTTCAACCGGTGCTCCACGCCCTCCTTGTCCAGTGCTTCGCCGGCGAGCCGCCCGACAGCGGCAGCGGCCTCGTCGACGTGCGCATAGACCTCGGCGGTGCAGTTCTGCAGCTGCGTGAGACCCGCGGCGACGGCGACCGGGTTCCCGCTCAGGGTGCCGGCCTGGTAGACCGGGCCGGCGGGCGCGAGATGGCCCATCACGTCAGCCCGGCCGCCGAAGGCCGCGGCCGGCAGTCCGCCGCCCATGACCTTGCCGAACGTCATCAGGTCCGGCTCGACTCCCTCGAGGCCGAACCACCCGGACCGCGAGACCCGGAAGCCGGTCATGACCTCGTCGCTGATGAACAGCGCGCCGAAGCGGCGGCACAGCGCCTGCACACCCGCGTTGAAGCCGGGCAGCGGCGGGACGACGCCCATGTTGGCAGCGGCGGCCTCGGTGATGACGCAGGCGATCTGGTCGCCGTGCTCCTCGAAGGCCGCGGCCACCATGGCGAGGTCGTTGTAGGGCAGCACGATCGTGTCGGCTGCGCTCGCGCCGGTCACGCCAGGTGTGTCCGGCAGCCCGAAGGTGACGACGCCCGACCCGGCGCTCGCGAGCAGCGCGTCGACGTGACCGTGGTAGCAGCCGGCGAACTTCACCACCTTGCTCCGGCCCGTGAATCCGCGCGCCAGCCGGATCGCGCTCATGGTGGCCTCGGTGCCCGAGCTGACCAGCCGGACCTGCTCGACCGGCTGCACGCGGCCGACGATCTCCTCGGCCAGCTCCACCTCCCCCGGCGACGGGGTGCCGAACGACGTGCCGCGACCGGCGGCCTCGCGGATCGCCTCGACGACGGCGGGATGGGCGTGGCCCAGGATAATCGGACCCCACGAGCAGACCAGGTCGACGTACTCCCGCCCGTCGGCGTCCGTGAGGTAGGGCCCCCGGCCGGAGACCATGAAGCGGGGAGTGCCGCCGACGGCGCGGAAGGCGCGGACGGGCGAGTTGACCCCGCCCGGCGTGACGAGGCCCGCCCGCTCGAACAGCGCCTCCGAAGCAGGTGCGTCGTAAGGAAACGTCACTGGCGTCAGGCCTCGCGGAGCCAGCCGGCGGCTTCGGTGGCCCAGTAGGTCAGCACCATGCCGGCTCCGGCGCGGCGGATGCCGGTCAGCGTCTCGAGGATGATGCGGCGGCGGTCGATCCAGCCGTGCGCAGCGGCCGCCTCGACCATCGCGTACTCGCCGCTGACCTGATAGGCCGCCACCGGCACGTCCACGGCCTCTGCGACGGCGCGCACGACGTCGAGGTAGGACATCGCGGGCTTCACCATGACCGCGTCGGCGCCTTCAGCGATGTCGAGCAGCGCCTCCCGTACCCCCTCCGACGTCGCACGGGCCGGGTCCTGCTGGTAGGACGACCGGTCGCCGAACTGCGGCGCGCACTCGGCGGCCTCGCGGAACGGCCCGTAGAAGGCGCTCGCGTACTTCGCGCTGTAGGCCAGGATCGGCGTCCCGGAGAAGCCAGCGCCGTCGAGCGCCGACCGGATGGCCGCGACCTGCCCGTCCATCATCCCGCTGGGCGCGACGACCTGGGAGCCCGCACGCGCCTGCGCCAACGCCGCCGAGGCGTAGCGCTCGAGGGTGGCGTCGTTGTCGACCTCGCCGTCGTCGGTGAGCAGGCCGCAGTGCCCGTGGTCGGTGTACTCGTCGAGGCACAGGTCCGTCATGACGACGGTCGTGTCGCCGACCTCGCTGAGCACGTCGCCCAGCGCGAGCTGCACGATGCCGTCCGGGTCGTCGGCACCCGATCCGCGCGCATCCTTCGTGGCAGGGATGCCGAACAGGATGAGCCCGCCGACGCCGGCGGCGGCGGCCTCGTGGGCCGCCTTCCGCACCGAGTCGCGCGTGTGCTGGACGACACCCGGCATCGACCCGATCGGGTTAGGCGCGGAGATGCCCTCTTTCACGAACAGCGGCAGGACCAGCCCGGCTGGGTCGAGGCGCACGTCGGCGACGAGCCGCCGCAGCGCCGGCGTGCGACGCAGACGGCGCTGCCGGCCCGCCGGGAACGCCGCGCCCCCGATGTCGGTCACCGCTTGGTGGCCTTCTTCTTGCGAGCCGCGCTCGGCGGTGCCTCGCCCTCGGCGCGGCGGGCCGCGGCGAACTCTGCGAGCGCTTCGACGAGCGTCGCGACGTCGGGCTTCGGCGACAGGACGTCGACCCGCAGTCCGAGCTCCTCCGCGGCGGCCTTCGTGGCCGGTCCGATGCACGCGAGCACTGTCGTGTCGTGCGGCTTGCCGGCGATCCCGACGAGGTTGCGCACGGTCGAGGACGACGTGAAGAGCACGGCGTCGAAGCCGCCGCCCTTGAGCGCCTCGCGGGTCTCGGCGGGCGGCGGCGCCGCCCGCACGGTCCGGTACGCCGTGACGTCGTCGACGGCCCAGCCGAGGTCCTTCAGACCGGCGAGCAACGTGTCGGTGGCGATGTCGGCGCGCGGCAGGAAGACCCGGTCCATCGGGTCGAAGGTCTCGTCGTACGGCGCCCAGTCGGCCAGCAGCCCTTCGCTGGACTGCTCTCCCGACGGCACGAGGTCGGGCCGGATGCCGAAGTCGACCAGCGCCTGCGCGGTGGCATCACCGACGGCGGCAACCTTGACGCCGCTGAAGATGCGCGCATCGAGACCGCACTCCTCCAGCTTCTCGCGGACTGCCTTGACGGCGTTGGTGGAGGTGAACGCCACCCACATGTAGCGACCGTCACCGATGCCCTTGACCGCGCGGTCCATCGGAGCCGGCGTGCGCGGCGGCTCGACGGCGATCGTCGGCACCTCGACCGGCACGGCGCCGTAACCACGCAGCTGCGCCGAGAGCGCACCGGCCTGGTCGCGCGTGCGAGGCACGAGCACCTTCCAGCCGTAGAGCGGTCGGCTCTCGAACCACGACAGGCGCTCGGCCTTCTTCACCGGCTCACCCACGACGACGACCACGTCGCCGTCCAGGCCACGCGCATCGGTGTCGGCCGCGGTCAGCGTCGTCAGGACGGTGTGCTGATGCGACGTCGTACCGCCGACCGTGACCGACATCGCGGTCTCCGCCTTGCGGCCGTGCTCCATCAGCGACGCGGCTGCCTTGCCCACGTCACCCGCGGTGCACAGGAGCACCAGAGTCCCGGGTGCGCCGGCAAGGGAGCGCCAGTCGGTCCCGTCCGTCACCCGGGCGACGGTGCGCGGCAGCCCGACGGCCACCCCCGCGTAGGCGGGCACGGCGACGGCGTGCGGGACCCCGGGCACGACCTCGAGTCGTTGCTTGGCCTTCGTGACCGCTTCGGCCTCCTTCGCGCCCTCGTCGCCGACGAACGGATCGCCGGGAAGGAGCCGGACGACCGCGCGTCCCTCCTTGGCCGCAGCCACGAGCGCCGCTCCCTGCAGCTCGCCCGGCGCGGTGACGACCACCTCGGCGTCGGGACGCGCGAGCGCGAGCAGCGCGTCGCCGCAGCGCGCGTCGGCCAGGACCAGATCGGCAGCCTGGAGCAGCTCGGTGGCCCGGACGGCCAGCAGGCCAGGGTCGCCGGTGCCGGCTCCCACGAGGGCCACTGATCCAGCGGGCTTGCGGGCACGGGGGGAACTCATCGCTTTACTCCCATCAGGTCCGCAGCGCCGAGGTCGAGGAGCTCGGCGGCTAGCCGGCTCCCCACCCCCTGCGCGTCGGAGGTCGGACCGGTCGCCGAGAGGCGAACCACGTCTGTTCCGTCCACCGCGGCCACCAGGCCGCGGAGGAAGAGCTCACTGCCGTCATCGCCCTCGGCCACCTCGGCCAGAGCTCCGACGGGTGCCGTGCAGCCGGCCTCGAGAGCGGCCAGCAGGGCGCGTTCGGCATCGACAGCCGCGCGCGTGTCAGGGTCGTCCAGCGACGCGAGCAGCTCGAGCAGCTCGTCGTCGTCGGCCCGGCACTCGATGGCGAGCGCGCCCTGAGCCGGCGCCGGAAGCATCTGCAGGGGGTCGATCACCTCGGTGACCTCGTCGAGGCGGTCGAGCCGGGCCAGGCCGGCGCGGGCAAGCACGACCCCGTCGACCTCGCCCTCCGCGACCTTGCGGATCCGGGTGTCGACGTTGCCCCGGATCGGCACGACCTGCAGACCGAGACCGAGCGCCAGGAGCTGGGCCGTACGACGGGGTGACCCGGTCCCGATGCGCGCGCCGTCCGGCAGCTCGCCCAACGTCAGGCCGTCACGCGCCACGAGGACGTCGCGGGCGTCGAGCCGGGCCGGTACGGCGACGACGACGAGGCCTGCGGCGGGGGCGGTGGGGAGGTCCTTGTAGGAGTGGACGGCAAGGTCCACCTCGTCGCGCAGCAGCGCGTCACGCAACGCGGTGACGAAGACCCCCGTCCCGCCGAGCGTGCTGATCGCGGCCGGCGACAGGTCGCCCGCTGTCTGCACGGAGACCATCTCGACATGGCGGCACAGCTCGGCGATGACCGTGGCAGCGACGCCGCCCGACTGAGCGAGTGCCAGTGCGCTGCCGCGAGTGCCGAGGCGCAGCAGCCGGTCAGCCATCGTCGTCCTCCTCGAGGGCGAGCGGCGCCAGGGCAACCGCGGCGGGAGCCGCGCGGTCGAGCCCGAACAGCTCCCGCAGCGCCTCGGCGTAGGACAGGCCCTCCGGTGCGTCGGTGAGCTCCTTCACCCGGACCGTCGGGGTGTGCAGCAGCTTCTCGACGACGCGCCGGACCGTCGCCTCGAGCTCGGTCCTCGAGCGGTCGTCGAGCTCGGGCAGCCGCGCCTCCAGGCGGTCCAGCTCGGCGGCGACCACCTCGTCCGCACGGCTCCTGAGGGCGATGACCGTCGGGGCGACGCGGCTGGCCATCTGCCAGCCGAGGAAGGTCCCGACCTCCTCCGTGACGATCGCGCGCGCGGCCTCGACGTCGGCGCCGGTCTCGGTGCTGCGGAGCACGTCCTGCAGGCCGGCCAGGTCGATCAGCGTCACGCCCGGCAGGTCACGCACCGACTCATCGATGTCCCTGGGCAGGGCGAGGTCGAGCAAGGCGATCGGGCGGCCCTCACGGCTCTTCACGCCGCGCTCCACGGTGCCCGCGTCGAGGACGAGTCCGGTCGCGCCGGTGCACGAGACGACGATGTCGGCCGCGGCGATCGCCTCCTCGATGTCCTCGAGACCGATGCTCTCCCCGTCGAGGGAGGTCGCCAGCCGGCGGGCGTGCTCGGGGGTGCGGTTGGCCACGACGATGCGTGCGGCGCCGAGCCGCCGCAACGTCGTACCGGCGAGGGCGGCCATGGAACCCGCGCCGACGACGAGTGCTTCGCACCCCGCGAGCTGGCCGACGGCGGACGCCGCGTGCTCCAGGCCGACGGTCACCAGCGAGCGACCGGCCTCGTCGATACCCGTCTCGGCGTGAGCCCGCTTGCCGGCACGCAGCGCGCGCTGGAACAGCTCGTGCAGGACGCGCCCGGCGGTGTCGTCGCCGCGGGCGGTCGCGTAGGCGCGGCGCAGCTGACCGAGGATCTGCGACTCGCCGACGACCATCGAGTCGAGCCCGGCCGCGACGGTGAACAGGTGCAGGACGGCCTGCGTCTCCCAGTGCACGTAGAGATGGCGCGAGAGCTCGTCGAGGGGAACTCCGGACAGCCGGGCGAGCAGGTCGCTGACCGCATCGACGCCGGCGTGGAACCCCTCGGTGTCGGCGTAGACCTCGACGCGGTTGCAGGTGGCGAGCACCACGGCCTCGCCGACCGGGCCGGTCGTGCGGAGCTGCTGCAGCACGCCGGCCTCACCGACGCCCACGGTGACCCGCTCGAGCAGCGACACCGGCGCGCTCCGGTGGGAGATCCCGACGACGAGGACGCTCATGACGACATCGCCGCGGGCACGCCGCTCTTGCGGTTCTCGTGGAAGGACAGGATCTGCAGCTCCAGTGCGAGGTCGACCTTGCGCAGGTCGACACCGTCGGGCACCTGCAGCACCGTCGGCGCGAAGTTCAGGATGCTCGTCACGCCCGCTTCGACCAGCAGGTCGCAGACCTCCTGGGCAGCGCCGGCGGGAGTTGCGATGACCCCGATCGAGACGTCGCCGGTGCGCACCACCTCGCTCAGCTCGTCGATCCCTCGCACCGTGAGTCCGGCCACCTGCTCCCCGACGCGCGACGGGTCGGCGTCGACCAGCCCGGCGATGCGGAAGCCACGTGTGGCGAACCCGCCGTACCCGGCGAGGGCGTGGCCGAGGTTGCCCACGCCGACCAGCACGACCGACCACCGCTGCGTGAGGCCGAGCGCGTTGCTGATGTGGTGGACGAGCTCGTCGACCTCGTAGCCGACGCCTCGGGTCCCGTAGGAGCCAAGGTGCGAGAGGTCCTTGCGGACCTTCGCCGAGTTGACCCCCGCCGCGCTGGCGAGGCCCTCGCTGGAGACGGTGACGTGCCCGGCCTCGGCCAGACCGGAGAGCGCGCGCAGGTAGACCGGCAGGCGCGCCACGCTGGCCTCGGGGATCTCGCGGTGTCGCCCGCCGATCGAGGGCGACACGGCGAACTCGCCCTGCTCGCTCACGAAGGCTCCCGGTGGCACGTCTCGATACGTCGTCAGCGACGTTACGCGTTCGTGAACGCATTCACAAAGTCGAGCCGGGGTCGGTGGCGGGGGTCACACAGCTAGCGAAGTGCCTTGCGCAGGGCCTTCTCGTCGACGGTCCAGTAGGCGTGCTCGCGACCGTCGAGGAGCACGACGGGCACCTTCTCGGAGTAGGCGGCGACGTCGTCCGGTGAGGCGTCGACGTCCCTCCGCTCGAACGGCACGCCCGCCGCAGTGGCCGCCGCCCGGACCAGCGGCTCCGCCACGTCGCACAGGTGGCAGCCGTCCCTGGTGACGAACGTGACCAGGGCGGGGCGAGTACGGCGGCCTCGCCGCAGGAGCGGCACCGTCAGGCGCTCTCCAGGCTGGCTGCACGCAGCTGGCCCTTGCTGACCTTGCCCGTGGCCGAGTGCGGGAGCTCGCCGACGAACTCCACTGCCGTGGGGCACTTGAAGCGGGCCAGCGACAGCGCGGCATGGCTGATGACGTCCTCGGCCGACAGCCGTGCGCCCGGCCGCAGGACCACCAGTGCCTTGACCGACTCACCGGTGTAGGGATGGGCGATGCCGAGGACCGCGACCTCCTCGATGTCGGGGTGCTCCGCGAGCACGTCCTCGACCTCGCGCGGGTAGACGTTGAAGCCGCTCACCAGGATCAGCTCCCGACGCCGGTCGACGAGGTGCAGATCACCGTCGTCGTCCAAGTAGGCGACGTCGCCGGTCCCGAACCAGCCGTCGGCATCGGGCCCGTCGGCGCCGTCGGGCCAGTAGCCGGAGAACAGGTTGGCACCTCGCACCCAGATCTCGCCGGGATCACCGTCCTCGACGGGGCGGCCCTGCTCGTCGAGCAGCTTCAGCTCGAGCCCCGGGATGGCGCGGCCGATCGACGCGGGCTTGGCGACCTCGCTCATCAGCGTCGTGGTCAGCACCGGAGCGGTCTCGGTCAGGCCGTAGCCCTCGAAGACGTGGTGGCCGGTCGCGTCGAGGAACCGGTGCAGGACGTCGCTCGGCAGCGGGGCCGCACCGGAGACGGCGAGCCGCACCGAGGTGAAGGCGTCACCGACGTCGGGCAGCATCGACCAGGCGACGTACATCGGCGGGGCGCCCACGACGTTGGTCACGCCGTGCCGCCGGATCTGCTCGAGTGTCTCGACGGGGTCGAAGCGCTCGCTGAGCACGCCGGTCGCCGCGTGCTTCGCGACAGCGCCGAGGCCCGCGTTGAGGCCGTAGATGTGGAACAGCGGCAGGACGAGGAGGACGACGTCGTCCGCCGACATGACCGGCGGGTCGATCCGGGCGCACTGCTCGAGGTTGGCGAGCAGCGCCCGGTGGGTCAGCATCGCGCCTTTGGGTCGCCCGCTCGTCCCCGACGTGTAGATCACGACCGCGAGGTCCTCCCCGCCTCCGGTGGACTCGCCGTGACCTGCGTTGGCGCGCAGGGCGTCGAGGCTCGTCGCACCGGCGGGTGCAGCATCGACATCCGCGACGACCACCGAGCGCAGGCCCGGCAGCTCGGCTGCGATGGACAACGCCGTCTCCGCGCCCGAGCGGGTCGTCACGATCACGGCGGCACCGCTGTCGGCAAGGCAGTGCAGCAGCTCGGCGCGGGTGTAGCCGGTGTTGACCGGCACGGCGACCATGCCCGCACGCAGCGCTCCGAAGTAGACGAGCGGGAAGTCCGGGGTGTTGCCGAGCTGCACGGCGACACGGTCACCGGGCACGGCACCGAGTGCGACGAGACCGGCAGCGACTCCGGCCAGTCCGGCCTCGACCTCGGCCCACGTCATCGCGGTGTCGCGGAACAGGAAAGCTGCTTTGTCGCCGGCGCTGCGGGCCGCCTCCCTGACGAGGTCGGAGACGTTGGCGAGGGCGGGGCTGGTCACGGCACGCACCTCCGGTCGGCAGCGGGGACTCGCACCCGGCTGGGCAGTGTTGCACGCGTGCAAGCACCCGCCGTGCGGTGCGACGCGGCGGGCTGCGGTCAGCCTGGCGGGGCTCGCGACGCCGCTGGCGCGGGCTCCCCCGGACCTGCGGACGGGATGATCGGCGGCGGGCTGGGGTTGGGCTGCGGCGTCGGGGACTGGCCCGGTCGGGCCGTCGGCGAGGACTGCCGCGGTGCGACGGGGCTGGCGGTCGGCGTGGCGCGACGCCGCCGACGGAACGGCGACGCAGTGGGTGAGGGCGAACCGACCGGCTTGCCGGCGAGGCGCGCCTTCCGGTCGGCCTGGATCTGACGCAGGATCTCGAAGGTCCGGGCGAAGACCTTCGCCGGCAGCGTCCCGCCGAAGACGAGACCCTTCACGCCGTAGATGTCGTGCATGGACTGGTGGTCCTCGTAGCCCATCCACGTCGCGATGCAGACGTACTGCGGCTCGCGGACGCAGCCGACGAACCACGCGTCGCCGGCGTTGTCGGTCGTGCCGGTCTTGCCGTAGACGGGAAAGGGCTGGCGGGCCGCCGTTCCCGTGCCGGAGTCGACGACGTCGCGCATCGCATCTGTGACGTCGTCGGCGACCTGCGGCGTCAGCCCCTTGGGGCGGGACCGTTCGACCTTCGGCGTGTAGCCGTCGAGGACGCGCCCGGGGTCGTCCGGGCCGCCGCCGATGCGGATCTCGCTGTAGAACCGCGGGGTCGTGTGCACGCCGTGATTGACGAGGGTCGCGTAGGCGTTGGCCAGAGACAGCGGTGTGACCTCAGCCGTCGTACCGAGCCCGAACGACTTGACGTTGGGGGTGAACGGGTCGGGGTCGTCCTTCGTCGGTGGACGGGTCTTCACCCCGGCCGCCACCATGAGGTCGCGGATCTTCTTGCGACCGACCTCGATGGCGAGCGGGATGTAGATCGTGTTGACCGAGTGCGCCAGCGCTGTGCGCAGCGAGAAGGTCCCCGACTCGGAGTCGCCGGCGTTGCACGGGCGGTAGAAGCCGTCGGGCTCGGTCTTGGTGCGCGGTGCGGGGATCTTCAGGCACTGAGGGCCGTAGCGCCGCTCGCCAAGGGTGTGGCCCTCCTGCAAGGCGACCGCCAGCGTGAACGGCTTGATGGTCGAGCCGGTTGACCGTTGGGCGTTGGTCGCGAGGTTGATGCCGTTGCGCTGGTAGCCGTTCAACGCCTTGCGCGGCTCCGGCTGCTTGCCGGTCTTCGGGTCCTTCGGGAAGGCCTTCGCCGGGTGGCGCGGCAGCGTCGCCATCGCCTTCACGTCGCCGTTGCGGATGTCGATGGCAACGGTCGCGGCCTCCGGCATGTCCGAGCCACCGGGCAGCACCTCGTGCAGGGCGCGGGTCGCTGCGGTCTGCAGGTCGTTGTCCATCGTCGTCTTGACCCGCAGGCCGCCCTCGAAGAG
>JAODNA010000035.1 GCA_025465135.1 Frankiales bacterium
GACGACATCGAGACGATCAACACCGAGCTGATCCTGGCCGACCTGCAGACGGTGGAGAAGACGATCCCGCGGCTCGAGAAGGAGGCGCGGATCAAGAAGGACGTCGTGCCCCAGCTCGAGGCGGTACGACGGGCGCAGGAGGTGCTGGACTCCGGCCAGACGATCTACGCCTCGGGTGTCGACCGCGAGCCGCTGCGCGAGCTTCACCTGCTCACCGCGAAGCCGTTCCTCTACGTCTTCAACCTCGATGAGGACGAGCTCGGCAACGCCGACTTCCGGTCGGAGCTCGCGGCCCTCGTCGCCCCGGCCGAGGCGGTGTTCCTCGACGCGAAGGTCGAGATGGAGCTGATCGAGCTGCCCGACGACGAGGCCCTTGAGCTGCTGCAGTCGATGGGGCAGGACGAGTCAGGGCTGCACCAGCTCGCGCGGATCGGCTTCGACACCCTGGGACTCCAGACCTACCTCACTGCTGGCCCCAAGGAGGCGCGCGCCTGGACCATCCGCAAGGGCGCCACCGCGCCCGAGGCTGCGGGCGTCATCCACTCCGACTTCCAGCGCGGGTTCATCAAGGCCGAGATCGTCGGGTTCGACGACCTGATGGAGCACCGCAGCATCGCGGCCGCCCGGGCGGCGGGTAAGGCGCGCATGGAGGGCAAGGACTACGTCATGCGTGACGGCGACGTCGTGGAGTTCCGCTTCAACGTCTGATCTCTCCGCCAAAGAGCACGTTGTCGTACATCCTGCGTTACCCGTGATCCGGCATCGGTGTGCGCATCGGCATGCCGGGTAACTCGTAGTCAGACTCAGCCACCACGCGGCCACTGACCCGGTGTGCACGCGCCGGCCGAGACGGATCGGCCACACAGGAGGCTCGGGGCAGTTACGGATCGATGCAGGAAGCGATGATCCGGACGGTTCCATGGCGATGCGTCACCACGCGTCGCACGAGAAACCGGTCGCCCAGACCGTCCGGGAGCCAGTGGCGAGACCGCCCTGCCCCGGACACCAGCTGCCATGAGTGAACGACGAGCTCGGCTCGTGTCCCGGTAACCGGACGTCACCTCGACGTCCGTTACGAGAAGGACAGGAATCCCATGGTCAGCATCCTCAGTTCCCCTTCCGCGAGATCGAGCCGACGAAGGCGTGGGGCAGCAGTCCTCGTCGCCGCCTGTCTCGGCCTCCCGCTGTCGATGGCGATGAGCTCCGCCGCCTTCGCTCAGCAGCCGGCATCGCAAGCCGGTAACGGCAGCACCTCGCATCCGCAGCCCCTCTCGAACGCCGACCTGAACAAGGGCGGCGCCAACAACGGCGGGAGCTGCGGTGCGTACTGCTCGACCCGAGACGGCTCCCCGTCGCTGAACGGCAACGGAGGGGGCGCGTCCACCGGCAAGCCCTGTGCGGGCTGCGTGGGCAAGGCCGACAACAAGAACCCCCCGGGCCAGGCACCCAACGGCTCGGACCACAACAACGGCTACGAGTGCGACGGCAACCACGGCATCGGCAAGGGCAACCCGGCCCACACGGCGTGCAAGCCGACCGTGCCACCGCCGGTCCCGCCGAAGGACTGCCTCGGTGTCGTGAACGGCTCCGCGAGGGCGGCGCAGTGCAACCCGCCGAAGGACTGCCTCGGTGTCGTGAACGGCTCCGCGACGGCGGCGCAGTGCAACCCGCCGAAGGACTGCCTCGGTGTCGTGAACGGCTCCGCGACCGCGGCGCAGTGCAACCCGCCGAAGCTCTGCCCCGAGGGCTCTGCGATGCCGGCGAGTGGCAACGTCGCTGACTGCGCCACCGCAGGCGGCGGTGGCGGACCTGCGACCGGACCGCTCGTGACCCCGGTCGTCGCGCACGTCCCGGCCGTCGGCGTACCGGTGACCGGTGTGGTGGGCGGACCGGCGACGACGCCGGGCTCCGGCTCCGGCTCGGGCCAGCCGGCCGCGCTGCCCTTCACCGGCAGCTACGACGCCCTGCTGGCTGAGGGCGCCGCTCTCCTGCTGCTCACCGGCCTCGGGGTGCTGCTCGCGGCCCGCAGGCGCAATGTGGTCACCGCTCAGCGGTAGGCCAAGAGCAGACGAGGGCCCCTGCCGACGTGGCGGGGGCCCTTCGTCGTCGCGCTCGGCGTACGGTCTCACCTCCGGCGACCAGCCGTTGCGGCTAACGTCCGCTTCGTGAGCTCTGCCGCAGTCGGTCTGATGGGTGTCGTCGTGAGCCGAGTGCGCGGCGGGGAGCAGCCCGGCGAGGTGCGCGTCGTCCATGGCGGCATCCCTCATGCCTACATCGCGTACGCCGAGGAGCCGCTGGCGGTCGGGGCGCAGGTGCTCGTGATCAACGACAGAGGTGCTCGCCGGGTCGACGTCGAGCCGTGGAACATGCCGGGACAGGACGTCGTCGGCGTCGCCGGCGAACCAGGGAGGCCATGATGCTCGGCTATCGCGTACCAGCGCCGAACGAGGCACTGCTGATCAGTGGGCGCAAGCAGCGCACGGCGGACGCCCAGTTCAAGATCGTGACAGGCCACGGGGTCTTCGTCGTACCCGTCGTGTCCCGAGCGTCCGTGCTCACGCTGGCCATGCAGGAGGCCGAGGTCGAGGAGGACTGCTACACCCAGCAGGGCCTGACCCTCGGGGTGAAGGCCGTCATCGCCTTCAAGGTCGGCGACGACCACGAGAGCATCGGCGCCGCGGCCCGGCGGTTCCAGTCGGACCAGAGTCAGATGGCGACGCTGGTCGGCCGGATCTTTTCCGGCCACCTGCGCAGCATCATCGGCTCGATGACCGTCGAGAGCATCATCCGCGACCAGCAGCGCCTCGCCGACACGATCCTGGACGCCTCGACCGTGGAGATGGCCCGGATCGGGCTGGCGGTCGACTCGCTGCAGATCAGCCAGATCGACGACAAGGGCAGCGGCTACATCGCGGCGCTCGCCGCCCCGCACCGCGCCGTCGTCGAGCAGGCCGCCAAGATCGCGCAGGCCGAGGCCGACCAGGCGGCCGCCGACGCCCAGCAGCGCTCCGGGCGGGCGCAGCTGGACTTCGCCCGCGAGACGGCGGTCAAGCGCAGCCAGTACCAGGCCCTCATGGACACGGCGGAGGAGAAGGCGGCCCAGGCCGGGCCGCTGGCGGCGG
>JAODNA010000051.1 GCA_025465135.1 Frankiales bacterium
ATCAGCGGCCGTAGTGGTATCGGCAGGCGGCGATCCTGACCTCCGTCGGCGTCAGCTTGTAGACCAGGCGGTGCTCGTCGGTGATCCGGCGTGACCAGTAGCCCGCGAAGTCATGCTTGAGGGGTTCAGGCTTGCCGATCCCCTCGTTGCCGTTGCGCACCACGTCGTGCAGGAGCAGGTTGATGCGCTTCAGGACCTTGCGATCCTGGGCCTGCCACCAGAGGTAGTCCTCCCAGGCGTTCGGGTCCCAGACGAGCAGCATGCTCAGTCGTCGAGGAGCTCGTGCGCCGCGCCACCGCCGCCCTCGAGTCGCTCCATCGCGTCGAGCAGGCGTCGCGCGTTGGCCGGCGAACGCATCAGGTAGGCGGTCTCCTTGAGGGACTCGAAGTCGTCCAAGGACATGATGACGACCGAGGGGTGACCGGCACGCGTGATCACGACCTCCTCGCGGTCGTTGACCACGCCGTCGAGCACTTCGGCGTACCGAGCTCGCGACTCGGTGTAGCTCATGGTCTTCACGCCCACCTCCTGTACGGGAAACTGTACGTCGGAAGACCCGGCCTCGGCAAGGGCTCGGCGTCGCACTCACGCTCGGCAAGGTGCTGGCAGAGTCAGGGCCATGGCCCGCCGCCCCACCCGCCAGCCGGATCTGCCTCCTGAGCTGGCACAGCTCGTCTCCGGACTCACCCTCGACCAGATGCGAGGACTCCTCCCGCAGCTGCTCGCGCACGGCGGTGAGCAGCTGCTGGACGCAAGGCGCAAGCCCGCCTCACGGCGGCAACCGCGCCGGGATCCGGCGACCCTTGTCCTGCGGATCGACCTCGCCGGGGCCAAGCCGCCGGTCTGGCGACGGGTAGAGGTGCCGAGCACGTTGATGCTCGACCAGGTGCACGACCTGCTCCAGCTGCTGTTCGGCTGGTACGACGGTCACCTGCACCGCTTCGCGCTGGGCAGCTCGGTCTGGGACCGCGACGCCGAGTCGTTCCTGTCCGGCTACGACCTCGACGAGGGTGAGCAGGACGGTACGCCGGAGGCCGAGGTGCGCCTGGACGAGGTCCTCGCCGAGCCGGGCGACGTCCTGCGCTACGTCTACGACTACGGCGATGAGTGGTTGCACACGCTCAAGCTCGAGAAGGTGCTCCCTGTGCCCTGTCTGCGCCTACGGGTGCTGGCCGGCAAGCACGCGGCCCCGGCCGAGGACAGCGGCGGCATCTGGACCTGGAACGACGACCCGGACCTGGAGCCCCTCGACGTCGAGCTGCTCGACGAGGATGTCGCCGAGTGGGGCGCGGAGCACGTGCTCGCTCAGTAGCCTCGGCGGGTGACCGACGACCCCCAGCTGGCTGCGGAGCAGCGTGCCCGGGTCGAGATCGACCGGCAGCTGACCGCTGCGGGCTGGTCCGTCGTCGACCGCAAGGACCTCAACCCGTTCGTCCCCAGCGCGGTCCGCGAGGTCATCATGTCTCCCGGGCACGGCCGGGCCGACTACGCGCTCTACCTCGACCGCGAGGTCGTCGGGGTCATCGAGGCCAAGCCGGCCGGCACGCCGCTGTCCGGAGTGGAGTGGCAGAGCGCGATGTACGCCGCCGGCCTGCCCGACACCGCCCGCAAGCGCCTGTACGGCGGCAAGCTGCCGTTCGTCTTCGAGGCCAACGGCGTCGAGACCCACTTCACCAACGGCTACGACCCTGAGCCGCGCTCGCGCCGCTTCTTCGGCTTCCCGCGGCCCGACACCCTCGCCCGCTGGATCCGCGACGAGAGCACCTGGCGCGGACACGTCACCGCCATGCCGTCACTGCTCGAGGACGGCCTGCGGCCCGCGCAGGTCGAAGCGGTTCGCGGCGTCGAGCGCTCGCTGGCTGAGCAGCAGTACGACCGGCACTTGGTGCAGATGGCCACCGGTGCCGGCAAGACCTTCACCGCAGTGACCCAGTCCTACCGGCTGCTCAAGCACGGCGGCTTCCACCGCATCCTGTTCCTCGTCGACCGCAACAACCTCGGCGACCAGACGATGCGCGAGTTCCGCAACTACACGACCCCCGACGACGGCCGGAAGTTCACCGAGCTCTACAACGTCGACAAGCTCACCGGCGCCGGCATGGTCGGCTCCAGCAAGGTCGTCATCAGCACCATCCAGCGGGTCTTCAAGGTGCTGTCCGGTGAAGAGGTTCCGGACGTTGACGACCCCCAGCTCGACGCCGCAGCGCCCGAGGCGCCCGTCACCGTCACCTACTCCCCTGACCTGCCGCCGGAGAGCTTCGACCTGGTCATCGTCGACGAGTGCCACCGCAGCATCTACGGCTCCTGGCGCGGCGTCTTGGAGTACTTCGACGCCCACGTCGTCGGCCTCACCGCCACGCCCGTGAAGCAGACCTTCGGTTTCTTCCAGCAGAACCTCGTCAGCGAGTACACCTACGCCCAATCGGTCGCCGACGGCGTCAACGTCGACTTCGACGTCTACCGGATCAAGACCCAGATCACCGACCAGGGCAGCAGCGTGGAGGCCGGCACCATCGTCCCCAAGCGCGACCGCCGCACGAGGCAGGTCCGCTACGAGGCCCTCGACGAGGACCTTGTGTACGGCGGCAGCCAGCTCGAGCGAGCCGTCACCGCGCCCGACCAGATCCGCACGGTCCTCGAGACCTTCCGCGACCGGCTGTTCACGGAGATCTTCCCCGGCCGCAGTACCGTGCCCAAGACGCTGATCTTCGCCAAGGACGACACCCACGCCGAGGAGGTGGTCACCCAGATCCGCCAGGTCTTCGGCAGGGGCAACGACTTCGCCGCCAAGATCACCTACTCGGCCAAGGACCCCAAGGGCAGCCTGCAGGCGTTCCGCAACAGCCCCACCCTGCGGGTCGCCGTCACCGTCGACATGATCGCGACCGGCACCGACGTCAAGCCTCTGGAGTGCGTGTTCTTCCTGCGCGACATCCGCAGCGCCTCGTACTTCGAGCAGATGAAGGGCCGCGGCGCCCGGACCATCCCCGACACCGACTTCCAGGTCGTCACCCCCGACGCCAGCGCCAAGACCCGCTTCGTCCTCGTCGACGCCGTCGGCGTCACCGAGCACGACCACATCGACGCCGCCCCGCTCGACCGCGACAAGACAGTCCCCCTCAAGCGCCTGCTCGAGAAGACCGCGACCCTCACCATCACCGAGTCCGAGGTCGTCACCCTCGCCGGCCGTCTCGCGCGACTGGACCGCGAGCTCACCGAGGCCGAACGCACCGAGCTCGAGCACGTCGGTGGCCTCGCGCTCAAGGAGATCACCCGCCGCCTCGTCCAGGCGGTCGACCCCGACGTCCTCGCCGACGTCACCGACCTTCGCGACCACCTCGACGAGGCCGTCAAGCCGCTGGCCGCCAACCCCGAGCTCCGCAACCGCCTGCTCGAGATCCGCCGTACGCACGACCTCGTCATCGACGAGACCAGCCAGGACACGCTTCTCGAGGCGTACGGCGTCGTCGACACCGACCGCGCCCGCGAGGTCGTCACCAGCTGGCGCGCCTACCTCGACGAGCACCGCGACGAGATCAGCGCCCTCGAGGTCCTCTACACCCGCGGCCGCACCGTCACGTTCTCCGAGCTTGCCGAGCTTGCCGAGCGCATCAAGCGCCCGCCCTACCAGTGGACCCCCGACCTGCTCTGGAACGCCTACGCCGCCCTCGACGTCGAGCACGTCCACCGCGCCGACCGGCACACCGTCACCGACCTCATCGCGCTGATCCGCTTCACCCTCCGC
The DNA here is from genome assembly GCA_025465135.1 of Frankiales bacterium. GTDB lineage: Bacteria > Actinomycetota > Actinomycetes > Mycobacteriales > SCTD01 > RYN-124. The sequence goes on from JAODNA010000051.1 coordinate 3,746, forward strand.
CAGGACAGCGAGCTCGTTCCCTACGCCGAGACCGTCCAGCAGCGGTACGCCGCCTGGCTCGCCGCGCAGGAACAGGCGGGCGCTGTGTTCTCTGCGGAACAGCGCTGGTGGCTGGACCGCATCGCCGACGTCGTCGCCCAAGCCAACGGCATCACCGTCGACGACCTCGACAACGCGCCGTTCACCGAACGCGGCGGCGTCGACGGCGCCGCCCGCGACCTCGGCGCTTCCGCGGAAGCGCTGCTGGCCGCTCTCAACTCTGAGCTCACCGCGTGACACAAACAGCGCCCTGGCCGGTCGTCCCACTGGAGGAAGTCGCAGAGACAGCGCTCGGCAAGATGCTTGATGCCGGACGCCCGAAGGGAGTTGTCGAGACGCCGTACCTTCGAAACATCAACGTGCAGTGGGGCCGCATCGACACCACGGACGTCGCGACCGTCGCCCTCAGCGAGGATGAGCGCGCTCGTTTCGCCGTACACCCTGGCGATCTGCTGGTGTGCGAGGGCGGCGCCATCGGTCGTGCGGCGATCTGGCACGGGCCCGCTGAGATCGGTTACCAGAAGGCGCTGCACCGCGTTCGGAGCCGCGGCGACCTGGACCTCCGATGGCTGCGCTACCTCCTTGAGCAGTACGACAACCAAGGTGTGCTCGCCGCCCGCGCCACAGGCTCCACCATCAAGCATCTTCCGCAGTCACAGCTTCGACGGCTACCGATACCGATGCCCGATGAGTCAGAGCAGCGACGCATCATTGACGTCCTCGAAGATCACCTCTCGCGCCTGGACGCCGGCCACGACCAGCTTCGCGCCGCCCAGCGACGTAACCGTTCCCTCCGTGATGCCGCCCTGCGGGGCGAGCTGCTCGGACGTCGTTGGCCCGGCGACCGGCGACCCTGCGACTTGCCAGCTGCCGATGTCGACGACGGCTCTCTGTCTGACTTGCCCACTGGTTGGAAGTGGCGACGTCTCCAGGATGTGGCCGACGTGGTGGGTGGCGTCACGAAGGACGCGTCCAAGCAGGGTGATTCCTCCTTCGTTGAGGTCCCGTACCTCCGAGTTGCGAACGTCCAGCGCGGCCGGCTGGACCTTCGGACCATCGCTCGCATCCGGGTGCCACCCGCCAAGCTCGAGCAGCTCCGCCTCGAACCGGGCGACGTCCTCCTCAACGAGGGAGGTGACCGGGACAAGCTCGGACGCGGGTGGGTCTGGGCGGGCGAGATCGAGGACTGCATCACGCAGAACCACGTGTTCAGGGCCCGCCCGCGACCCGGGACACTGCACCCGAAGCTGCTGTCATGGGCAGCCAACTCTCTTGGCGGACCCTGGTGCGAACGGAACGGCAAGCAAAGTGTGAACCTGGCCTCCATCAGCCTCAAGCGAATCCGCCTCATGCCAGTGCCAGTGCCGCCGCTGGATGCTCAGCCCGAGCTCGTCCTTCGACTGGAGGACCTTCATGACCGGTCCGCCCGCCTGGACACCGTCATCGAGGGCCAGTCAGCTCGTGGGGCGGCGTTGCGGCGCAGCCTGCTCGCATCGGCCTTCTCTGGGAGACTTTGACGCGGGTCGTCAGCGGCCCCACAAGTGAGAACAAGCATCGCACTTATCCGAGGTTAGGCTGTAACCTCGGATAAGGAGGTGGTTCAGCATGGGTCGCTGGGAAGAGCACGTCTGGCCGGCGGACCCCGCCGGCCAGACCCGTGCGCAACGCACCCCCTGCCGCTTTCGGGCCTATGTTCCCGAGGCCCTCTCCGAGATCGACTTCACGCTTCCAGGGGCCCTGGCAGCTGACCTTGCCGACGTCGAACGTGACGTGCTCGCCCTCAACAGCGCGGTCAACACCCCGCTCGCGCAGGTCGAGGCCATGGCCCGTTTCCTGCTGCGGGCTGAGGCGGTCGCCAGCAGCAACATCGAGGGTCTCGTCATCAACGTACGTCGACTGGCCAGATCCGAAGTCGCAGCCGCGAGCGGGCTCGAAGTGAACGACGCCACGGCGAGGGCCGTCATGGGCAACATCCAGGCTCTCGACGATGCGCTGGCGTTGGCCACGGAGAAGGACTTCATCACCGTCGATGACCTGCGGGACGTTCACCGCGCGCTTCTACGAGACACTCGGGACGCGCGCTGGGGTGGGGTGGTCCGCGAGACGCAGAACTGGATCGGCGGGTCCTCCCCCTGCCGCGCGTCCTTCGTCCCGCCGCCTGCCGACCAGGTCGACAGGCTGCTCGACGACCTCATCAACTACATCAACGCCGACACACATCCCGCCCTCATGCAGGCCGCCGTCGCGCATGTGCAGTTCGAGACCATCCACCCGTTCGCGGACGGCAACGGCCGCACCGGCCGTGCCCTCATCCAGCTCGTACTCCGGCGGCGAGGCATCGCGCCACGGGTGGTTCCCCCCGTGAGCCTTGTCCTCGCCACGGAGGCTGACGCCTACGTGCGCGGGCTCACGTCGGTCCGGGGCGAAGGCAGCGACAGCGGCCGCTGGCTTGACTGGATCGAGCAGTTCGTCTCAGCCACCTCTCGCGCGTGCCTCGACGCGCGCCGGTTCGTCACCTCCGTCGAGGAGCTCGAGGTGCAGTGGCGCGAGCGACTGGGAGCGGTCAGAGCGGGAAGCGCCGCGGCGGCACTGCTGTCCGAGCTACCGCGCCTGCCCGTCTTCACGGTCAACACCGCAACGGAGGCGCTCGGACGAAGTTGGGACGCCGTCAACCTGGCCGTTGCGCGCTTGGAGCAAGCAGGCGTTGTCCGGCAGGTGACCATCGGCCGTCGCAACCGCGCGTACGAGGTCGTGGGGCTCTTCGAAGCCATGACCGCGTACGAGCGCATCCTTGCCTCTCCCGCCGGCGACACCCTCATCGCGAAGCCCGCCCGCCGCCGTACCCGTGCGACCGACAGACAGCACGTAGGTTGCCACCCGTGAGTGACACCCGCCGGCTCGTCGACAAGCTCTGGTCGTTCTGCAACGTGCTACGCGACGACGGCGTCTCGACGATCGAGTACACCGAGCAGCTGACATACCTGCTCTTCCTGAAGATGGCCCACGAGCGCGCGATCCGCACGATCAAGCCGGAGCAGATCGTCCCGGAGTCCTGCTCGTGGCAGCGACTGCTCGACGCCGACGGTGACGCGCTCGAGCTCACCTACAAGCACATGCTCGAGGAGCTGGCCCGGCAGCAGGGCACCCTGGGCGTCATCTTCCGCAAGGCGCAGAACCGCATCCAGGATCCGGCCAAGCTCAAGCGGCTCATCGTCGACCTCATCGGTCAGGAGAACTGGTCCGCAACCGGCACCGACATCAAGGGCGACGCCTATGAAGAGCTGCTCGCCAAGGGTGCCGAGGACATCAAGTCCGGCGCCGGCCAGTACTTCACACCGCGCGCCCTCATCGACGCGATGGTCGACTGCGTACGGCCGGAGCCCAGCGACACGGTCGTCGACCCGGCATGCGGGACCGGCGGTTTCCTGCTCGCTGCGCACACCTAAGCCAGCCGCGACGCCGAGCACCTCGACCCAAAGGCGCGCGAGCACCTGCGGGACAGCTTCATCAGCGGCACCGAGCTCGTCGACGGTACGGCGCGACTGGCGGCGATGAACCTGCTGCTGCACGGCATCGGCCGCCCTGATGGCGACTCGCTCGTTTCGGTCGGCGACGCGCTGTCTAGCGATCCGAGTCGGCGCTGGTCCGTCGTACTCGCAAACCCGCCGTTCGGACGGAAGTCCTCGGTCACGATGGTCGGCGCGGACGGCCGGGAGAGCCGCGACGACCTCGAGATCGTCCGCGACGACTTCTGGGTCACGACGTCGAACAAGCAGCTCAACTTCGTCCAGCACATCAAGACGATCCTCCACATCAACGGCCGCGCCGCGGCCGTCCTGCCCGACAACGT
>JAODNA010000079.1 GCA_025465135.1 Frankiales bacterium
CGCCGTACCGGTCATCCCGGCGAGCTTGTCGTAGAGGCGGAAGTAGTTCTGCAGCGTGATCGTGGCGAGCGTCTGGTTCTCGTCCTTGATCTGCACGCCCTCCTTGGCCTCGATGGCCTGGTGCATGCCCTCGTTGTAGCGACGTCCCGCGAGGATGCGACCGGTGAACTCGTCGACGATCAGCACCTCGCCGTCCTGTACGACGTACTCCTTGTCCTTCTTGTAGAGCTCCTTGGCCTTGAGCGAGTTGTTGAGGTAGCCGACGAGCGGCGTGTTGACGGCCTCGTAGAGGTTGTCGATGCCGAGCTGGTCCTCGACCTTCTCGACACCGGTCTCGAGGATGCCGATGGTGCGCTTCTTCTCGTCGAGCTCGTAGTCAACGCCCTCGATCAGGCGCGGTGCGATGCGGGCGAACTCCTGGTACCACTTCGTGGCCTGGTCGGCGGGCCCGCTGATGATGAGCGGCGTGCGCGCCTCGTCGATGAGGATCGAGTCGACCTCGTCGACGATCGCGTAGTGGTGGCCGCGCTGGACGAGCTCGGCGTTGGACCAGGCCATGTTGTCGCGGAGGTAGTCGAAGCCGAACTCGTTGTTGGTGCCGTAGGTGATGTCGCAGGCATAGGCGGGCCGGCGCTGGTCGGGTGACTCGTTGGCGAGGATGACGCCGACGCTGAGCCCGAGGAAGCGGTGCACCCGGCCCATCCACTCGGCATCGCGTCGGGCCAGGTAGTCGTTGACGGTGACGACGTGGACGCCGTTGCCGGTCAGGGCGTTCAAGTAAGCCGGAAGGGTGCAGGTCAGGGTCTTGCCCTCACCGGTGCGCATCTCGCTGATGTTGCCCATGTGGAGGGCGGCCCCGCCCATGACCTGGACGTCGAAGTGGCGCTGGCCGAGCGTGCGGCGAGCGGCCTCGCGGCCGACGGCGAAGGCCTCGACCATGAGGTCCTCAACGGTCTCGCCGTCGGCCAGCCGCTGGCGGAAGATGTCGGTCTCGGCCCGCAGCTCGGCGTCGGAGAGCGCCTTGATGTCGTCCTCGATGGCGTTGACGGCGTCCGCGATCGACCGCAGCCGGCGGACGATCTTGCCCTCGCCGGCACGGAGCAGCTTCTGCAGGACCACGCGTACTCCTCAACCTGGAAAACAACCGCTCGCCACTCTAGGCGCACGCGCCCCGCTCAACGGCCGCTCGCCCAAGAGCGTGCCCCTGGCGCCCAAACCGGGGTGAACCGGTGCCACGCAGTGACCTGCACAGAACCCGCACATCCGCCCCGCACAATGCTGACGAACCACCCCTAGCCTCGGCGGCGTGACGCAGCGCATCGTGGTGGTCGAGGACGAGCCGATCATCGCCGCGGCCGTTGCCGACCGGCTCCGCGCCGACGGCTACGACGTCTCGGTAGCCGCAGACGGCCCGGGCGGGGTGGAGCTCTGCCGGCAGGTCGAGCCCGACCTGGTCATCCTCGACCTGATGCTCCCCGGCTTCGACGGCTACGAGGTCTGCCGCCAGGTTCAGGCGGAACGGCCCGTCCTGGTCCTGATGCTCACGGCACGCGCCGAGGAGAGCGACATCGTCGTCGGCCTGCGCCTCGGCGCCGACGACTACGTCACGAAGCCGTTCAGCCCGCGCGAGCTCTCCGCCCGAGTGGCCGCGCTGCTGCGTCGGGGCCTACGGGCGTCACCGGCCGCGGCGACGGTCCGCCTCGGCGATGTCGAGCTGGAGCCGGCGAGTCGCAGGGTGCGACGTGGGAACGCCGAGGTGCACCTGACCCCCACCGAGTTCGATCTGCTTTCCAGGCTCGCTGCACGTCCAGGTGCCGTGCTCAGTCGCGAGCAGCTGCTGGCCGACGTCTGGTCGTGGAACGGCGCAGGAGGTACGACGCGCACCGTCGACACCCACGTCGCAGCACTCCGGCGCAAGCTCGGCGACGCCGTCATCCGGACTGTCCACGGCGTCGGGTACGCCGTGGGTGACCCGTCGTGATCCGGCCGCTCGACCGGGTGGGGAGCATCAAGATGAAGCTCGGCCTCGCGGTCGTGCTCTCGCTGTCGGTCACCCTTGTCGCGGTCGTCCTCGGCATCAAGTCGGGGCTGCGCCCGCGCTACACGCTGCCGCTCGGGCTGCTGCTGTCGCTGGCGATCGTGCAGGTGCTCGCCCGCGGGATGATCTCGCCGCTGCGGGAGATGGCGGCCGCTGCCACGGCGATGTCCGCGGGCGACTACGGACGCCGCGTGACCGCGAGCTCGCGCGACGAGGTCGGCGAGCTGGCCGTCGCGTTCAACCGGATGGCCGACGACCTCGCGGCCGTCGATGCGCAGCGACGCCAGCTCGTCGCCGACGTCAGCCACGAGCTGCGCACGCCGCTGACGGCGCTGCAAGCGCTGCTGGAGAACCTCGCCGACGGCGTCGCGACCCCCGACCCCGCGACGCTGGAATCAGCGGTGACGCAGACCCGCCGGCTCGGCCGGCTCGTCTCGCAGCTGCTCGACCTGTCGCGCCTCGAGGCCGGGCAGCTGCCGCTGCACCGCGAGCACATCGGGCTGTCGCAGTTCGTCGACGTCCTGCTCGGCGAGGCTCGATCGCACACCGTGGACGAGGTGACGCTCACTGCCTCCGTCGAGCCACCCGACCTCAGCGTCGATGCCGACCCCGAGCGCCTGCACCAGGTGCTGACCAACCTGCTCGACAACGCGATCCGCCACTCGCCCCCGCGCGGGAGCGTCGTCGTCGCGGCTGAGCCGACCGGTTCCGGCGTACGGCTCTGCGTCACCGATCAAGGCTCCGGCATCACACCGACGGAGCGGGAACGGGTCTTCGAGCGGTTCACGCGCACCGACGCGGCTCGCACCGCCGCTGACGGCGGCAGCGGGCTCGGGCTCTCCATCACCCGCTGGCTGGTGGAGCTGCACGGCGGGTCGGTGCACGTCGCCGACACCGCCCCCGGCTGCACTCTCGTCGTCGACCTCCCCAGGAGCGCCCCGTGACTGCAGTGACCACGACCGCCGTCGTGCGCGCCCATGCGCCGCGACCCGCAGCACTGGGCGCGTTCGGCCTCGGCGCCGCCTCGGGGCTCGTCATACCCAACGGGCCGCCCGGTGTCGGGCTGGTGCTGCTCGGTCTCATCGGCGCCGCTGTGCTCTGGCGGCTGTCCCCGGTCCCGGTCCGGGGCTGGCGTGCGGTGCACGCGGTACTCGCCTTGCTGCTGCTGACCGCGACCGCGGTGCGCGCCGCCGACTGGGTCGTGGCACTCGACCTCGCGATGGCGCTCGGCCTGGGGTCGCTGGCCCTCACCAGCGCGGCCGGCTGGGCCGGCGTCCTGCGCGGCCTGGTCGAGGTAGGGGTCGCGCTGCCGCGCGGCGCTGCCTGGCTGATGCGCAGTCTGCGGACGGTCCGGCTGATGCACGCGGAGGCTGGGCCGTGGCTTCGCGGTGGCGCACTTACGGCACTGCTGCTCGCGGTGTTCGTGCCGCTGCTCGCGTCTGCGGACGCGGCCTTCTCGCGGCTGGTCGGCGTGCTGCTCCCTTCGGTCCCGGACCTGGGACTGCTGCCCGCTCGGGTCATCGTTGCGGGGATCGCCTCCACCGGCGTCGCCACCGGCATGCTCGTCCTGCTCGCGCCGCGAGCCGCGCCGTCGTTCCCTGCGCCAGGCAGGCGGCTGGTGCGACGCAGCGAGTGGCTGCTGCCCCTGGCTGCCCTCGACGCGGTCCTGGCGACCTTCCTCGCCGTCCAGGCGACCGTCCTGTTCGGCGGCGACCGGCACGTGCTCGACGCGGCCGGCGTCACCTACGCGTCTTATGCACGGGAGGGATTCGGCCAGCTGGTGGCGGTCACCACGCTGGTCCTGGTGGTAGTCGCCGCAGCGGTGCGGTGGGCCCCGCGGTCAGCGCGGCCGGCACTCGCTGTGCTGTGTGCGCTCGCCCTCGTTGTCGATGCCTCCGCGCTGATGCGGCTCCGGCTGTACGCCGACGCGTATGGGCTGACGCGCCTCCGGATCACCGCGACCTCGTTCGCCGGCTGGCTCGGCATGGTGCTCGTCGTGGTGCTCGTCGCCGGGCTTCGCCCCGGTCGATGGGTGCCGCACACCGTCGTCGCCACCGCAGCCCTCGTCCTGCTCGGGCTCACAGCCGCCAACCCGGACGCGCTGATCGCACGGTCGGCCGTCAAGCGAGGCGCCGACGCCGATGTGGCCTACCTGTCCGGGCTGTCGGCCGACGCTGTCGGCGAGCTCGACCGCCTGCCCGAGCCGGCGCGGTCGTGCGCACTCCGACCGTCGGTGCGGCCGCATTCCTGGACGTCGGCGAACCTGGGCCGCGCTCGCGCCGCCGTCGTACTCAGAGCCCATCCGATCACCGGCGAGTGCCGGGCCGTCAGGTGATCTCGAGGAGCTTCTCCCGGACGGCGTAGACCACGGCTTCCATCCGCGAGTGCAGCTGCAGCTTCTCCAGGATGTTGCGGATGTGGTTCTTCACGGTGTTCTCGCTGATGAACAGCTGCTTGGCGATGTCGCGGTTGTTGAGGCCCTTCGCGACGAGCTTGAGGACCTCCATCTCGCGGTCCGTCAGCCGGGGCGTGGGCACCTGCTGGCGGTCGTCGGTGCGCTTGATCATCGAGGCGAACTCGGTGAGGAGCTTGCTTGCCATCGACGGGCTGATCAGCGACTGTCCGCCGTGGACCGCGCGGATGGCGCTCGCGACCTCCTCGATGGAGATCTCCTTGAGCAGGTAGCCCATCGCGCCGGCCTTGATGGCGTCGTACAGATCGGCCTCTTCGTCGGAGATCGTGAGCATGATGATCTTGGTCGAGGGGACCGCGTCGTGGATCGCGGTGCACGCGTCGATGCCGCCGCGCTTCGGCATCCGGACATCCATCAGGACGATGTCGGGCAGCGTGTCCGCAGCCTTCTGCACCGCTTCGCTGCCGTCACTCGCCTCGCCGACGACCTCGATGTCGGGCTCCTGCTCGAGAACCATCTGCAGGCCACGCCGGAACAGCGCGTGATCGTCGACGACCAGGACACGGATGGGCTCGACCGAAAGCCGCCCAGGAGCCAGGGCGGGCGGTACCGCCAGGGGCTCGTCGGTCACGTCGACCTCCTGGTCGGCTCGGCGCAGCGCGCGTTACGCCCAGATCATGGCACGCCTGGCGTACGGCGCTCGGAGGACGCCCCGCGCAAACGATCAACCGGCGGCGAGACGCAGAACCCCGTAGTCGTACCCGTGCCGCCGGTAGACGACACTCGGCAACCCCGAGTCGGCGTCGGCGAACAGGAAGAAGTCGTGTCCGACCAGCTCCATCTCGTGCAGGGCCTGGGTCGTCGTCATGGGAGCGGCCTCATGGGTCTTGTCCCGGACGATGAGGGTGGACGTGTCGTCGTCGCCCGGCCGGTCGAGGAGGGCGACGCTCTCGTAGGCGGTCTCCACCGAGTGGCCGTTGACGGCGACCCGGCCCTCGAGGTCCGCCGGCAGCGAGGCCGTGGCCTCGGCGACGGACGGCGGGTTCTTGCTGCCGTGGTGGACCCGGCGGCGGTCATGGGCCTTGCGGAGCCGGGCCTCGAGCTTCAGGACGGCGGCGTCGAGGGCCGCGTAGAAGTCGGCGGCGCACGCCTCGGCCCGGATGACGGGGCCCTTGCTGGCGCAGGTGATCTCAACGCGCTGGCACTGCGAGGACTGGCGTGGATTGCGCTCGTGCGCGAGCTCGACGTCGATCCGGATCACTCGTCCGTCGAGGCGTTCGGAGGGGGCTAGCTTCTCCGCGACATGTGCCCGGAAGTGATCCGGCACCTCGACGTTCCGGCCCTTGACGACGATGTCCACGCGGTCTCCTCTGTGAGGCAAGTCGGGCCCATGTCCAGGAAGCTGCCCGCTTCGGACGGTAGCCCTCGAACGCCCTACTGGACAGGGGTTCGTGGGAAGCCGTGGCCGTGCCAGCGGACGGTCGCGGCGACCGTCGCCGCCCCGTGCACGCGGATGCCCGCGGCCGCCAGCGCCCGGGTCGCCTCGGCCAGGCTGGCTCCCGTCGTCACGACGTCGTCCACGACCACCACGCAGCCGGCGGGGGGCACGCAGCGAGCCACCCGGAAGGCACCGGCGAGGTTCGCGGCGCGGCCACGCGCGTCGAGCCCGGCCTGGTCGCCCACCCGCCGCGCCGGTGCCAGCAAGGGCAGCATCGCTGCAGCCCGTCCCGCGTCCGCCAGGGCGCGCGCGGCCGCTGCGGCGAGCCGACGCGCATGGTCGTGACCGCGCTGCCGCACGACGGCCGCACTCGACGGGACCGGGACGAGCACAACCCCCGCTGGCACGTCGAGACAGGCGACGGCCGCCGCCAGCGCCCTCCCGAGCGGCTGCACGAGGCCCAGCCGCCCGAGCTCCTTGTGTGCCAGCAGGGCACCGCGCACCGGTCCGCTGTAGGCCGCCGCAGCCGCCGCCCTCGGGAACCGGTCCGGTGCCGGATCCGGCCGGGTGGCACCCAGCGGGTGCAGGGCGACCCGCGCCAGGGCCGCTGCGCACGCAGCGCACCAGGCCGTCGTACCGCCGCATCCCGCGCACGGCTGCGGCAGGACGAGGTCGAGCAGGGCCGCGAGCACCAGCCCAGCCTGCGGGCAGCGCCCGTCACGCGACAGCCCGGACGAGCGGTCTGTGGATCAGCCGGGGTAGAAGGGGGCGGTCCCCTCGATGCCCTGCTCCTTCACGTACTTCAGGCCATCGTCGCGGAACAGAGCGTTGACGCCGCCGATCCGCGCTCCGACGACGAGAGGGCGCTCCGGCGCGGCGGCGATGGACACCGGCGAGCTCAGCTCGAGCCCGATGCGGTTGACCAACGCGATCGCCGAGCCGTCGATCGCCACGCGGACCGGCGCGGTGACGCCCGAGGCTCGTCCGAGCACCACGAGAGAGGTGGCGCTCTCCCAGCTCAGGTCGCCCACGTCGACGACCCCGGGCGCCACCGGACGCACCCCCACCACCCGCGGGGACCCGTTGCGCTCCGCGACGCGGCCGACGACGAGCTGGCGGTGCTTCGCGCTGCCGACGATGAGGCCGACGCGCACGCCGTCGCGTGACACCCGCAGGCCGCTGATCGGCCCGAGCCCGCCGAGACCGTCGACCGGTACGCCGAGGGTCCGGCCGGCGAGCGGCGCGAGCATGACCCGTCCGTTCTCCAGGAACCACACGCCCTGCTCGCCGCTGCCCCAGCTCGGGAACGACAGCGAGGCGGCGCGGGCACGCAGGGCGAAGGGACCACTCGGCGGCCCGGTGCGCAGCTCCGCCCCGGAGCCGAGCGCGGTGAGCAGGGCGACGCTGCCGCCACGGGGGCTGACTGCGGCGTCGTCGACGACCCGCTGCTGGCTCGCGGAAGCAGGACCGGGCGGGGGCTCGAGCAGGCGCAGCCGGCGGCCCCCGACGTAGTACAGCGGCGCGTGCGGGATCAGGCCGTCGGGGTCGTACGGCTGCCAGTCGCTCCGGTCGCGCAGCACGCCGACCTGGCGGCCTGCACTCAGCAGCCGCAGACGCGAGAACGCATCGGCGAGGTCCCGCAGCGTCCAGACGAGCTGCGCGGACATCTGCTCGCGCAGCACGGCGGACGCGCGACCCACCTGCTCGGTCAGGTCGACGGTCACCAGCCCGGACGCGTCCGTGCGAACCCGCCGGACTGCTGTACCTGCCGGGAAGGCCGACGTCACCGAGTCGCCGAGCGGCCGTGACGGGCCGGCGAGCAGCCGCCGGACGAGCGCATCGGCGGAGGCCGCCGTCACCGGCAGGAAGACCTGGTCGGGCACGAGGTGGGAGGCCGCGGCGCCCGGCGACGAGGGCGGCGCGAGGAAGTAGATGTTGCGCGCGCGAAAGGACCGCTCGCGGTCCGTTGCAGACAGCACGAGCCCGTCGGGGACCTTCGTGATGAGCCACCGGCCGCGCGGTCCCTTGCGCAGCTCGACCCGGATGTCGAGGACGCCGCTGACCGGGCTGTAGGAGCCGTCGGTGGCGATCTGCCCGATGATCGAGCCGGTCACCCGGAAGGCGTTGACCACGCCGTCCACGGACGCCGGCTGGAGGGCCGAGCCGAGGACGCTGACGACCCCGTTGTCGCGCCAGGTCCGCCGGAGCTCCGGCGCGAGGAACGCGCGGGCACTGGCGTGCGCGTTGCCCGGGCTGCTCTGCGCCCGGAAGAAGCCGCGCACGATCTCGTCGGGCGGCGCGTCGTCACGCGGCGCGGGCGGCAGCACCTGGATGTCGCCGCCCTGCCGCTGCTCGGCCGGGACCGCACCGGGCGCCTTCACGCCTCCGCCGAGCGGGAGTCCGCAGCCGGCGGCGAGCAGCAGGCACAGTGCCGCCGCGAGCCGCCTCACGCGTCGCCGTCCGGACGGAGCGGCAGCGGGCTGACGTCGAAGCTCGCGGCGACCTTGCGTGGAAGCGTCATGCGGAACGCCGCGCCGGCGCCCGGCTCGCCCCAGGCCTGGAGCCAGCCGCCGTGCAGGCGGACGTCCTCCAGCGCGATCGCGAGCCCGAGGCCGGTGCCCCCCGTCGTACGCGCCCGCGACGGGTCACCTCTCCAGAAGCGGGTGAATACCAGGCCGGCCTCGCCCGGCTTCAGGCCCAAGCCGTGGTCGCGTACGACGAGGGCGATCGCGTCGTCGTCGCCCGCGACCGAGATCTCGACCGGGCCGCCCTCCGCGTGCTCGACCGCGTTGATCAGGAGGTTGCGCAGCACCCGCTCGACCCGGACGTGATCGACCTCCGCGAGCATCGGCCCGGCCGGCAGACCCGACAGGTCGACGACGCTGCCGCGGCGCGCCGACAGTCCCGACACCTGGTCGACGACCCGGCGCACCAGCGCGACGACGTCGATGTCGTCGGTGTCCAGCGACGCAGCGCCCGCGTCGTAGCGACTGATCTCGAGCAGGTCGACGAGCAGCGCCTCGAAGCGGTCCAGCTCGGTCTGCAGCAGTTCCGCCGAGCGGGCGGCGGCGGGGCTGTAGTCGCGGCGACCTTCGTGCAGCACGTCGGCCGCCATGCGGACGGTGGTCAGCGGCGTGCGCAGCTCGTGCGAGACGTCAGAGACGAAGCGCCGCTGCAGGCGCGAGAGGTCCTCGAGCTGCTGGATCTGGCGCTGCAGCGCGTCGGCCATCCCGTTGAACGTCGTGGCGAGCCGGGCCAGCTCGTCCTCACCGCGGACCTTCATCCGCTCCTCGAGCCGACCGCTGGCGAGCCGCTCGGCGGTGCGGGCAGCCATCCGGACGGGTGACACGACCTGTCGCGTCACCAGCAGGGCGATGAGCGCCAGCAGGAAGACGAGCAGCAGGCTGGCGATCGCCGCAGTACGGCGTACCAGGGCAAGGGTGCGCTGCTCCGCCGAGAGCGGGAAGACGTAGTACAGCCGGTACTGCCCGAGGATCGGCGCGATCACGACGGAGCCGACGACGAGCAGCGGCGGCGACCCGGGCGGGTCGGTGTACTCGTAGGCGACGGCCGGCTTGCTCGTCAGCCGCTGGTCCAGAGCCGAGGGCACGACGTCGAGCCGCAGACCCGGTCCGACGTAGCGGTTGCTCTGCTCCGACCCGAGCAGCAGCACGCCGTACAGACCACCGGTGGCGCCGCGGTCGGAGAGCTGCTTGGTGATGTCGGAGAGCTTGTCCTCGACACAACCCACGGACCCGCAGTCACTGGCAGCGAGAATCAGCTGGGACTGCGTCTGTGAGGCGCCCAGCTGCGCCTCCGCCAGGGCCGAGCGGGTCTTCGCCTGGACGAGCCCGCGGCCGACCTGGTCGATGAGCAGCGTCGCGAGCAGGAGCACGACCACGCCCGAGACGACGAGCGTCGTGACCACGACGCGGATCTGCAGCGAGCTGCGCCACTGCCTGCTGGCCGATGCCCACCACCGGGCGAGGTCGTTGGTCAGGGCGGCCCGGCCTTGTAGCCGACCCCCCGCACGGTGACGACGACCTGCGGCGTCTCGGGGTCGCGCTCGACCTTCGCCCGGAGCCGCTGCACGTGGACGTTGACCAGGCGGGTGTCGGCCGCGTGCCGGTAGTGCCACACCTGCTCCAGCAGGACCTCGCGCGTGAACACGGTGCGCGGCTTGCGGGCCAGCGCGACGAGCAGGTCGAACTCCAGCGGTGTGAGCGAGATCTGCTCGCCGCCGCGCACGACCAGGTGGCCCGGGACGTCGATGGTCACGAGGTCCTCGGGTGGGCCGATCGTGAGCGTCTCGGGCGGCGCGTCCTCGCGCGAGCGCAGCCGGGCACGCACCCGGGCCACGAGCTCCTTGGGCTTGAACGGCTTGATGACGTAGTCGTCGGCGCCGCTCTCGAGGCCCAGCACGATGTCGATGGTGTCGCTCTTCGCCGTGAGCATGACGATCGGCACGCCGCTCTCGGCCCGGATCTGGCGGCAGACCTCGATGCCGTTGGTGCCGGGGAGCATCAGGTCCAGCAGGACGACGTCGGGCTTCTCCCGCCGGAACGCGCCGAGCGCCGCGTCACCGTCCGCGACGAACGAGGGGTCGAAGCCCTCGCCGCGCAGGACGATGCCGAGCATCTCCGCCAGCGCCGGGTCGTCGTCGACGACCAGCACCCGTCCTCTCATGCCTGGATCCCTGTCACACCTCATCGTCGCACCCGAACGGCCTCCAGACCGGTTCATGTCACGATGCCCGCCATGAGCGAGCCGCCAGGCGGGTGGGCGTCACCGACCGGAGACAGCCCGGCGCCGACGTTCCTGCCGCCGCCGGCCCAGAGCTGGCAGACCCCGCCCGGGTGGGGGCAGCCCCGCCCGGCCGAGCCGCAACCAGGCGTCGTACCGCTGCGTCCCCTCGGTCTCGGTGAGCTCCTCGACGGGGCCGTCACCATCATCCGCCGCTATCCCCGGCCCGTCCTCGGCATGTCCGCGGTGCTCGCCATCATCGCGACGGTCCTGAACGTCACTCTCGCGGAGACGGTCTTCAAGCCCCTGATCAACTTCGACATCTCCAGCTTCGAGAACGGTGGCACCGGCGACACCTCGCAGCTCGACGGCGCCCTCGGGGGCGCCGCGGTCGGTGGCATCGGCAGCAGCCTCGTCTCGGCGTTGGCCACCGTGCTGCTGACGGGCGTCCTCACGGCGATTGCCGGTCGCGGGGTCCTCGGCAAGCCCATGAC
>JAODNA010000087.1 GCA_025465135.1 Frankiales bacterium
GGCTCGACCTGGGGCGGCAGCACCTGGGGCGGCTCGACCTGGGGCGGCAGCACCTGGGGCGGCTCGACCTGGGGCGGCAGCACCTGGGGCGGTGCCGACTGGTACGGCTCCACCTGGGGCGGCAGCACCTGGGGCGGTAGTACGTGGGAGTAGCTGAGGCCGGCAGGCCAGCCCGAGTCGGGCTGGCCTGCCAGCTGACTGCCGCGCTGGGTGTCCTCGCGGTGGTCCTCGTCGCCCTGGTGGGCGGGCACCACGCCCGCTCGCCCTGGCTGGCGCTCGGCTTCCTGGTCTTCCTCGCCGCCGCCGAGACGTTCCCGACGCACCTGCTGCACATGAGCGAGTCGGAGGACCTCCGCCTCGAAGAGGTCTTCTTCGTGCCGATGGTCCTGCTCCTCGGGCCGCTCGAGACGGTGCTCGTCACCGGTCTCGCGATCCTCATCGCGACCGTCGCCACCCGCCGCGGCTGGATGCGCACGCTCTTCAACACCGGCATGACCCTCACCGTGTTCAGCGGGTCGGTCGGGATCGCCTACGTGATCGGCATCGGCGGGCCGGTGGGTGCCCGTGACGTCATCGCGGCGGTCGCCGGCGGGCTGTTCTACAGCGTTGGCTCCAGCGTCGCCGTCGCCTGGATCCTGCGGCTGGCGCAGGGTGCCGACCTGCGCGCCACGCTGCTCAACGGGGCCCTCGTCCGGATCGCGACCTGGGTGGGCTCGCTGTCCCTCGGGGTGCTCGTGCTGATGGCCGCGGAGTACCAGCTCTGGGCCCTGCCCGTCGCCGCCCTGCCCGCCGCCGTTCTGCAGATCGCCTACGTCGGCGCTGTCGGGCAGTGGCAGCAGCGCGAGACGACCGAGGCGCTGTACGCCGCCGCCGGCCGCATCCGCGCGAGCGTCGAGGCCGACGCGGTGCGGGTGGAGCTCGTGCGGTCCGCGCGCGAGCTGCTCGCTGCCGGCACCGCCCGCATCGTCGAGGTCGCCGAGCCGGCCGCTCCGTCCGTCCTCCGGGCCGCCCTCGACGACGACACCTGCGTCGAGGTCGACGAGCGTGCGACCGGTGGCACGTGGACCCGCAGCGAGAGCGGCCTGCTGCAGGCGCTTGCTGCCGTGGCCAGCGGTGCCCTTGCCAACGCTCTTCTCTTCGAGCAGATGCAGGCTGTCACCCGGAGCCTCGGCGAGGGCGTGCTGGCTCTCGACGAGAGCGGCCTCGTCACGTTCGCCAACCCCGCAGCGGAGTCGCTGCTCGGGTGGCGCAGAGGTGAGCTCATCGGCCACCAGATCGCCGAGTCGGTCGACCCCGAAGGCCGGGACGCCACCGCCTCGCTGCCCCAGTGGGTCCACCTGCCGCGCCTGCGGGCCGGCGAGACGCTGCGCATCGACGAGCACGTCGTCACCCGTCGCGATGGCAGCCCGCTCGACGTCGCCCTGACAGCCAGCCCGGTCGTGCGTGACGGCGAGGTGGTCGGTGCTGTCGTCGTCATCCGCGATGTCCGTGACCGCAAGAGCCTGGAGCGACGCCTCGTCCACCAGGCCTTCCACGACCCGCTGACCGGCCGGCCCAACCGCGCGCTCTTCCTCGACCGGCTCGAGCACGCGAGGGCCCGGAGCATGCGGGACGGCGGCACGCAGGCGGTCCTGTTCCTCGACGTCGACCGCTTCAAGGTCATCAACGACAGCCTCGGGCACCGGACCGGCGACCAGGTCCTGCAGACGGTGGCCTCGCGGCTGGTCGGCGTGCTGCGGCCGAGCGACACCGTGGCGCGCTTCGGCGGCGACGAGTTCACCGTGCTGCTGGAGCAGGTCTCGGACGCCGGCGAGGCCGCCCAGACCGCGGAGCGCATCCTGCGGGCCCTCCAGCTGCCGATGGAAGCCGGCGACCGCGACGTCGTCATCACCGCCAGCATCGGCATCGCGATCGCGGAGCCCGGCAACGCACCCGGCGACCTGCTGGCTGCCGCCGACATCGCGATGTACCAGGCCAAGAGCCGCGGGAAGAACCGGTACGTCGTCGCCGCGGCCGACGCCGACGAGCGCGCCCTCGCGCGGCTCGACCTCGAGATGGAGCTGCGTCGCGCCATCGACGAGGACGAGCTCGAGGTGCACTACCAGCCGGTGGTCGAGGCCAAGACCGGCAAGCTCTACGGCCTGGAGGCGCTCGTCCGCTGGCGGCACCCGACGCTCGGCCTCCTCGGACCTGGCCACTTCATGGACGTCGCCGAGGACACCGGCCTCGTCGTGCCTCTCGGCCACTGGGTGCTCGAGCAGGCCTGCATCGCGGCCGTCGAGTGGCAGCGCCGGCACCCGTTGTCGCCGGTCGTGATGGCCGTCAACCTCTCGGCCCGCCAGTTCCAGCAGCCCGACCTGTGCGAACGGGTCGCCGAGGTGCTGCGCAGCACCGGCCTCGACCCGAGCCTGCTCGCGCTGGAGATCACCGAGACGGTGGTCATGGAGGACACGACGACGACGCTCGCGACGCTGCGCAAGCTCAAGCAGCTGAAGGTCCGTCTCTCGATCGACGACTTCGGGACCGGCTACTCGTCGCTCAGCTACCTCAAGCGCTTCCCCGTCGACGCGGTCAAGATCGACAAGTCCTTCGTCGACGGCCTGGCCTCCGGTCCGGTCGACCGCGAGATCGTGCAGGCCGTCATCCGGCTCGCGACGGCGGTCGGCATGCAGACCATCGCGGAAGGCGTCGAGACCACCGCGCAGTGCGAGCAGCTGCGGCTGCTCGGATGCACGATGCTGCAGGGCTTCCTGCTGTCGCGCCCGGGCTCGCTCGAAGAGGTCGAGCGGCTCGTCTCGCCCCCGACCGGAGCAAAGGTTCCTGCGCCGCGCAGCAGCAGCGGGCTCACCGTCCGCCTGGGCTGAGCCCTGCGTGCGGCCCTACTTGCCGACAGCCACGCAGGACGGCGTACCCATCAGGTAGGGGCCGCCGACCGCGTCGTCGAACAGCAGGTTGAGCCCGCCGATGGGAATGCGCTGACCCGTCGGAGCGGTCTGGCTCGGCACGACGCCCTGGCCGAAGATCCGGTAGACCTGCGCGCCGATGCCGCTCAGCTTCGCGCCAGGAGCGAGCTTGGCCTTGGCGCCGGTGACGAAGCCCGAGATCGGGGCGGTGATCCTGACCTCGCCCTTGGCCGTGTCCACCGCGCCGGTCGCCTGGCCGAGGGTGTACGACGTGTTGACGCCGCTGGTCGGGTCGACACCGGAGTAGCCGAACACGAACGTCGTCCCCGTCGGGTAGGTCCGCGCGGACAGGAACAGCACGTCGGCACTGCCCGGCGCCGAGAAGTTGACGAAGTACGAGCGGCCGAGCGGGGCCTGCGGGTCGACGGCGGCGAGGGCGGCCGTGCGCACGACACCCGTGATGCTCTTGCCGTCGCTCGCGATGTCGGCGGAGACGATGTCGTCGCCGTCCGCGCCCGCCTTCCCGCTGACGCCCGCGTCGCCCTTCGGGTCCGTGACGAGGTTGCACACGGGCTTGGCCGGCTTCGCGGGTGCGGCCGAGGCATAGCCGGCCACGGTCAGGAGGAGCAGGGATGTTGCGATCAGCGTGGCCCGGGTCTTCATCGTTCCTCCGACAGTCGGTGCTGGGTGACCGAGGCTTCGCCGTCGTACGCCGAAGTCCTGCCTGCGGCGTGGGAAGGATCACGCCGTCCGGCCGGCAACGGCCGTGCCGCCGGTGGGACACTTCTGCAAGATCCTTGACGGACGCACCTTCACGGAAGCCGGAGCAGCATGGCCCGCCTCGCCGCCACCGAGGGCCTCACCGAGGTCCAGCAGGAGATCCTCTCGACCGTCCGCGGCTTCGTGGACAAGGAGATCCTCCCCTACGCCACCGATCTCGAGCACAAGGACGAGTTCCCCGAGGCGATCGTCGAGGGCATGAAGGAGATGGGCCTGTTCGGGCTCATGATCCCCGAGGAGTACGGCGGCCTCGGCGAGTCACTGCTGACGTACGCGCTGGTCGTGGAGCAGATCGCCCGCGGCTGGATGAGCGTCTCCGGCGTCATCAACACGCACTTCATCGTCGCCTACATGCTGATGCACCACGGGACCCAGGAGCAGAAGGACCGCCTGCTCCCGCTCATGGCGACCGGCGAGCTGCGCGGCGGCTTCTCGATGTCCGAGCCGGGCTGCGGCTCCGACGTCGCCGCCATCAAGAGCAAGGGCGTGCGGGACGGCGACGAGTACGTCCTCGACGGCCAGAAGATGTGGCTCACCAACGG
>JAODNA010000123.1 GCA_025465135.1 Frankiales bacterium
CGACCCCGCTCCGCACCGGCTGACCGACGCCGCCGCGGCCTGCCGGCCGCTGACCGCTCCGGCCGTACATTGGCCGCGTGCCCCCTACGCCCGCGACCCGCCGCCCGCTGCGGCGCGTCGACGAGACGAGCGCCGGGGGGCTGGTGCTCGACCGGCGCGGGCCGGAGGCACGCGGTGCGCTGATCGGACGGCTGGACCGCCGCGGCCGGCTTCTCTGGTCGCTGCCCAAGGGCCACGTCGAGGCCGGCGAGACCGAGGAGGACACGGCGGTGCGCGAGGTCGCCGAGGAGACCGGCATCCGCGGGACGGTCGTCGGCAAGCTCGGCGCGATCGACTTCTGGTTCGTCGCGGACGGGCGGCGCATCCACAAGACCGTCCACCACTTCCTCCTCGTCGCGGACGACCCGGTGCACGGGCTCGAGCTGTCGGACGCCGACATCGAGGTGAGTGAGGTGGCCTGGGTGCCGTTGGCGGAGGTCGCGGCCCGGCTCGCCTACGCCGACGAGCGGCGGCTGCTCGAGCGGGTGCCGGACCTGCTCGCCGAGACGGCCTGACATGCCGCGTGACCACGCCTAGGTCCCGGCGCCGGATCGCAGCGCTGGCGGTGGCGGCCTGCGCCGCCCTGCTGCCGTCGGCAGGAGTCGCGACGTCGTACGCCGACGACCCGTCGGCGGGGCCCAGCGCGAGCCCCAGCCCGAGCCCCAACCCCAACGACGACGCGCCGGCGCAGATCCTCGTCACCAAGCTCGAGCCGCGGGCGCCGATGGACCCGGACGAGTTCTTCCAGGTGCGCGGCCTGATCGTCAACCGCGGCTCGGAGCCCCTGCACCAGCTCACGGTCCGGCTGCGGCGCGGGGAGCGGCTGTCGACCCGGGGCGAGCTGGCGACGGCCGACACGGACCTCCCGGCGACCACCATCCGGGTCGGGCGCACGCCAGTCCGGGCGGCCGAGCAGGACCTGGCTCCGGGCGCGAGCACGAGCTTCGACATCCGCATCCGGGTCAGCCAGCTCCGGCTCGGCGCGGACGCCGCGTCCATCGGCGTCTACCCGTTGCGCGCCGAAGCCCGGGCCGAGTTCGGCACGACGGGCAGCGTCGACACGGTCGGTTCCCTCCTGACCTTCATCCCGTGGTTCCCGGACGGGCCGCCACACGGGCACATCCGGATCGCCTGGCTGTGGCCGCTCGTCGACCAGCCCCGACGGGGTCCGCGCGAGGTGATGCTCGACAACTCACTCGCCACCTCCTTCTCGCGAGGCGGGCGGCTGGACCGGCTGCTGCGGTCCGCGGCCGACGGGCAGAAGGGCGGCTGCGACCTGCCGGCTGACACCCCCGAGACCCTCAAGCCCCGGCCGCGGACGGTGCCGTGCCGAGGCGACAGCGTCCCCATCACCTACGCCGTCGACCCCGACCTGCTGTTCACCGCCGACGCCCTCACCCGGCCGTACCAGCTCGCCGACGGCAGCAAGACCAAGCGCATCGACAACACCGCCCCCGCGACCAGCTGGCTCGGTGAGCTGAAGGGCGCCGTGGCGCAGGGCGACGTGCTGTCGCTGCCCTTCGCCGACCCGGATGCCGTCGCGCTGACCGCTCCGGTGACGGGGCTCGCCGACGAGGTGCCGCTGCTGCGCGAGCAAGGCAAGAAGGAGACGACGCAGGTGCTGGGCCGGCCACCGATGACGTCGGTCGTCTGGCCGCCCTCGGGACGGCTCACGCGCCGGGCGGTGGAGTCGCTGACCTCCGGGGGGGCCACGGCTCTGGTCGTCGACCCGGTGGCCCTGCCCGCGCCGGAGAGCGAGCCGAGCGTGACGCCCGACACCGACGTCGGACAGCTGCCCACCAACACCGGCCAGCCGTCGGTCCTGGCTGTCGACTCCACGCTGTCAGCGCTGCTGACGCCTGCCTACGCCGACTACCCCGGTGACCGCATCGTCGAGCAGCGCTGGCTCGCCGAGACGGCCATGATCTCCGCCGAGGAGCCGTCGGTGTCCCGGACCATCCTCGTCGCGCCCGCCCGCCGGGCCGACCTGCACACCGCCGTCGCTGCGGAGGCGATCCGCGACTCGGGCCGGCTGCCCTGGCTGTGCCCGGTGTCGCTCGCCAGCGTCGCCGCATCGACGGACGCGTGCAGCGGGGAGGTGCGGACCGAGGCGACCGCTGTCCCCGCCGTCGAGCTCGAGCCACCGCACCCGGGCGACTCCTTCCTCTCGACCGGCTTCCTCAGCCGCGTGCGGAGCCTGCGTGGCCTCTCGACGCAGTTCACCGACGAGGTGCTCGCCGAGCCGACCAGCTCCGACGCCGTCGGTACGACGGGGCGCCTCCTGCGAGCCCGCGCCCGTACGGAGTCGAGCGCATGGCGCGAGGACGCTGCCGGCGGTGAGGAGGTCCTGCAGCTGCTCAAGGACGACATCGGAGACCTGCGCGGCAAGGTGCACCTGCAGGTCGGCAGCGGCACGGTGACGCTGACGAGCTCGTCGGGCACCATCTCGGTCAACGTCGTCAACGAGCTGCAGCAGCCGGTCCGGGTGGGCGTGGTGCTCGACGCCGGCAACCGCGCGCGGCTGTCGGTCCGGGACACCCCCGTCACCACGGTCCCCCCCGAGCACGCGACCCAGATCAGCCTCAAGGTGACCGCGCAGACGTCCGGGCAGTTCCCCGTCACCGCGCAGCTGATCGACCACGACGGCAAGCCCTTCGGCAACCCGGCTCGGCTCGTCGTGCGGAGCACGCAGTACGGCCGCGTCGCCCTGGCGGTCACGGGCATCGGCGCCGGCGTGCTGCTCGTCGCCGCCGGCATCAGGATCGTCCGGCGGGCCGTGCGCCGCGCCCCCGCGTGACCGCGCTCGACCGCTCGACCCGCGTGATGGCGGTCGGGACCGTCGCGTCCCGGGCCACCGGCTTCGTGCGCAACGCGGCGATCGCCGCAGTGCTCGGCGTGCACAGCGTCGGCGCGGCCTACAACGTCGCCAACACCACGCCGAACATCGTCTACGAGCTGCTCCTCGGCGGCATCCTCACCAGCGTCATCGTGCCGGTGCTCGTGCGCGCCGCGAAGGACGACCCCGACGGCGGCGAGGCCTACGCGCAACGACTCCTGTCGCTCGTCGTGGTCACGCTGCTGGTGGCCTCGGTGCTGCTGGTCGTCTTCGCACCCGAGCTCGTCGCGCTCTACATGCACGACGAGGAGAAGGAGACGCGGCGGCTCGCAACGGTGCTCGCCCGCTACTTCCTGCCGCAGATGCTCTTCTACGGAGCCGGCGCCGTCATGGGCGCGATCCTCAACGCGCGCGAGCGGTTCGCGGCGCCGATGTGGGCGCCGGTCCTCAACAACGTCGTGGTCATCGGCACGTGCGCTCTGTTCCTCGCACTGCCCGGCACGAGCGGCCTGTCCGCATCGAGCATCACGTCCACGCAGGAGCTGGTCCTCGGTCTCGGCACGACCCTCGGGATCGTCGCGCAGACCATCGCGCTCGTCCCGTCGCTACGAGCGGCGGGGTTCCGCTTCCGCCTGCGCTTCGACCTGCGCGGCGCGGGGCTCGGCGCGGTCGGGCGGCTGGCGCGCTGGGTGCTCCTGTACGTCGTCGTCAACCAGGTCGCCTA
Source organism: Frankiales bacterium (assembly GCA_025465135.1). Classification (GTDB taxonomy): domain Bacteria; phylum Actinomycetota; class Actinomycetes; order Mycobacteriales; family SCTD01; genus RYN-124. The sequence continues at coordinate 3,600 of JAODNA010000123.1, forward strand.
CCTGGTGGTCGTCAACCTCGCCAACAAGCACGAGCTCAACGCGATGGGGCGCGGCTACGCGTCGTACATCAACGCCTACGTGCTCTGGCAGCTGCCGCATGCGGTCATCGCCGTCAGCGTCATCACCGCGCTGCTGCCGAGGATGAGCCGGGCCGCGGCAGAGGACCGGCTGCCCGACCTGCGCGCCGCTCTCAACCGCGGTCTGCGGCTGACGGCGTCCGTGCTCGTCCCGGCCGCAGTCGGCTTCCTCGTCCTCGGCCGCGTGCTCGCGACGGTGGTCTTCGGGCACCTGCACACGTCGACCGACGACGCGCGCTTCATCGGCACCGTGCTCGCCGTCTTCTCCCTCGGGCTGGTGCCGTATAGCGCCTACCAGCTGCAGCTGCGCGCCTTCTACGCGCTCCAGGACACCCGCACGCCGACGATCATCAACCTGGCTGTCAACGCGACACTCATCGCCGTCGACGTGCCGCTCTACCTCGCGCTGCCGGACCGCTACAAGGTCCTCGGGCTGGCCGCCGGGCACGCGTGCTCGTTCGCCGCCGGACTCGTCGTGTGCTCGCGGGTCCTGTCGCGCCGGCTCGGCGGTCTCGAGGGCGCCCTCGTCGTCCGGACCGCTGTCCGCTGCCTCGCGGCCGCACTGCTGCCGGCCCTCGCCGCGGCCGGGCTGGTCGCGGTCGCGCTGCGGGCGCTCGGTGACGGCACACTCGGCTCGCTGGCCGCCCTCCTGCTCGGGGCGGCGATCCTGGGCGTGGGCTACGTCGCCGCGGCCCACCGGCTGCGGATTCCCGAGGTCGACGAGGTGGCCGGCCCCATGCTGCGGCGGTTCGGCCGGTAGGCGCAACGGGCTCAAGCCGAACGGGGTACTGGCCGACTTCTCTCGGGTGATGCGTGCACAGGGGGACCGGGGCGATGTCGTCCTCGGCTGGCTGACGAAGCTGGTCGTCGTCCTCGGCGTGCTCGGCCTCGTCGCGTTCGACGGCATCTCGCTGGCGCAGGCCCGGTTCGAGGCCGCGGACCGCGCGACCACCGCCGCGGCAGCCGCCGCGGACGACTACAAGACGAGCCACGACGTGCAGAAGGCCTACAACGCGGCCTTCGCCACGATCGGCGCCAACGACAGCATCGAGACCAAGACGTTCAGCGTCGCCCAGGACGGCACCGTCACGCTGCGCCTCCACCACGTCGCCACGACCCTCGTCGTGGGACGGATCGGCCCGCTGAAGCACTTCGCGGACGCCGTCGAGACCGGGATGGGCCGGCCGGCTTCCTCGTGACCGCTGCCCGTCGTCGCCGGCTCGTCCCACTGCTGCTCGCGGTGGGGCTGACGGCCGCTGTGACCGCATCCGTCGCGATCCTCCCGACGGCGGCGCTCGCCGCGCCGGGTCGACCGACGGCCTCGCTCGACGACGCCAAGGCGAAGGCCCGGGCCCTGCGGGTCGCCGTGGACGCGCTGCGGACGAAGGCCGAGCTCGAGACCGAGGCGTACGACGCCGCCTACGACGAGCTCGGCCGGGTCGTCAGCGCACACCTGACCGCGGAACGGGCCGTCGACGACGCGGTGAGCACCGCGGCGAGCACCTCGAGCACCGCCGGGCGGCGGGTCCGCGCCCTCTACATGTCGGGCGGGACGCCCGCGCTCTACGCGACCGTGCTTCAGGGCAGCAGCATCGCCGAGGTGCTCACGCGGCTGCAGTCCGTGCGCCGGGTGGTCGACGGCGACCACACGGCCGGTACGGCGGCCAACGACAACCTCGCCGCGCGCCGCCAGGCGGAGGCCAAGCTGGCCACGCTCTCGGCGCGCCAGACGGTGCTGCAGAGCGCCGTCGCCGGCCGGGCCGACAAGGTCCGCGCGCTGCTCGCCCAGACCGACGCGCTGCTCGCCCAGGCCGACGCGCAGGTGCGCCAGATCGCCGAGCAGCAGCGGATCGACGCCGAGGCGGCGGCCGCGGCCCGGGCCGCCCAGACGCTCGCCGACGCCCAGCGCCGGGCCTCGCTCGCGCTGCTGCCCACCGACGTACCGGCTCCCACCCAGGCGGCCGCCATCGCGATCGCCGAGGCGAGCAAGCACCTCGGTCAGCCCTACCTCTGGGGCGGCACGGGACCCGGGGCGTTCGACTGCTCCGGACTGACGCTGACGGCCTACCGGGCCGCCGGCATCGCCCTTCCGCGCACCGCTGCGCAGCAGTGGTACGCCGGCCCGCAGGTCGGCCTCGGTGAGCTGGCTCCGGGCGACCTGCTGTTCTGGGCGTACGACGTGACCGACCCGAGCACGATCCACCACGTCGCGCTGTACGTCGGCAACGGGCAGATGATCGCGGCTCCGCACTCCGGCGACGTCGTCAAGGTCGAGCCGGTCTACCTCGACGGCTACATCGGGGCGAATCGGCCTTCAGCGGCATTCTGATGTGACCGGACTCACACTGTGAGCCCAAACGCAGGCGGAGGAGGTGGACACCCGTTCGCGAATCCCTCTAGGGTTCGCACCAGCGCCGCTCCTGCTTACCCAGGAACGGCGTTCCTCACACCCGCGTCGAGTCGGAACGCCGAGTCCTGCCCCCCGACTGACGACGCGCCCTTCAAAAGCTCTTGGGGCAGGAGCGGGGGACCCAGGTCCTTCGGCCGCATCTCGCACCTGAGATCGGCCTCGGGGTGAAGCCGCACTGTCCCTGACCTTGGGGACGACGCGGCCGGGCACCTTTCCAGCCCGAACCCGACAGCTCACCTCGCAGGCGTCCGGGAAGGAACGTCTGTGCCCACGCACGTCACCACGGTGTCTTCACCGCCCTCCGCACGAACCCGCCGGATCCCGGCCCTGCTCGTCCTGCTCACCGCGCTTCTCGGCTCGCTGCTCGTCGCGACCGGAACCCCCGCCGACGCGACGACCCCCGGCTCGGCGTACATCCAGGAGGCGAGCCGCCACAACGGCCAGCCCTACGTGTACGGCGCCATGGGGCCCACCCGCTTCGACTGCAGCGGCTTCACGAAGTACGTGTTCAGCCGGTTCGGCAAGAGCCTGCCGCACAGCAGCTCGGCGCAGTACAGCGCCGTCCGGCACATCGCGAAGAGCTCGAAGCAGGTCGGCGACCTGCTCTTCTTCCGCAGTTCCTCCGGCAGCATCGGGCACGTCGGCATCTACGCCGGCGGGAGCTCGATGTGGGACGCGCCGAAGTCGGGCGACCACGTCCGCAAGCGGGCCATCTACAGCAGCAACTACCTGGTCGGGCGCGTCTGACCGACGCGCCTGCACCCGTTCGACCGCACGTCCTGACGGCCCGGCCGTCGCCCGTACAGTGGGCGATCGTCGGGCCGTCTGCGTCGCTCGAGCCGTGGGACGAAGGGAGGGCCCGTGACGTCGCCGTCCGGACCCCGGACTCCCTCACGCCCCGCGCTCGACAGCGGTGACGTCCTCGCCGACCGCTACCAGCTCGTCCGCGAGGTCTCCGACGGCGGCGGTCCCACCTCGGTGTGGCTGGCCACCGACGAGGTGCTCGCCCGCCGGGTCGCGGTCAAGCTGCTGCCGGCATCGGGCCGGGCCGGCGCGGCAGCAGCACGGCCGTTCCTGGAGGCCGCAGGGCGCGCGAGCTCGCTGTCGCACCCCGGCCTCGCCCGGGTCTACGACGCCGCCCTCGAGGAGCGTCCTGCTGCCCGCGGCAGCCGGACCGTCGACGTCGCCTATGTCATCAGCGAGTGGGTCGACGGGCGCACGCTGTCCGACCTGCTGCGCAGCGACGGACCTCTCGACCCCGCCGACGCGGTCCGGCTCGCGCATGACGCGGCCGGCGCGGTCGGCGCGGCACACGACGCCCGGGTCGGTCACGGGCGCATCCATCCGGGCAACCTCATGGTCACGCCGGCCGGCCGGCTCCGGGTGACGGATGCGGCCGTCGCGGCGGCGGTGCACGGCAGCCCGCTGCCTCCCCTCGGCGACGGCGAGCCGCTCGGGGGGCCGGAGATCGCCCGCGACACCCGTGACCTCGCGGCGGTCGTCTACGCGATGCTCACCGCCCGGTGGCCGGCCGGGTCCACGCCACAGCCGGCCGCGGGGCTGGCGGCCGCGCCGAAGCCCGCAGGGGGAGCGCTCTACGCGCCCCGCCAGGTGCGGGCGGGTGTTCCGAGGTCGCTCGACACCGTCGTCGTCCGCGCGCTGGAGCCGGGTCGCGAGCCCGGGCGCAACCCGATCACCAGCCCGCGCGCGCTCGCGCAGGCCCTCGACGAGGCCGGCCATGACCTGCGGGCGCCGGCAGCGGCGGCGGCACCCACGCGCCGAGGGCCGTCGCGGCTCTGGCGGCTCGCGCCGAAGCTCATCGCGCTCGCCGTCCTCATCGCGATCGGGATCAGCTCCTACTCGCTCGGCAAGAAGGTGGGCGAGCTGCCGCGCAAGCAGGGAGCGCTCGACGCGCTCGCCCAGCCGAGCCCGTCCCCCGACACGGCCGGTCCGGTGACGTCCCGGATCGACCTGAGCAAGCCTCCCGTGGTCGTCCGTGACTACGACCCCTTCGGGCGCGACGGCGCGGAGCAGCACGGCTCCGTGCCCAACGCCTACGACGGCGACCCGACCACCGCCTGGACGACCGACGGCTACGGCAGCGCGGCCTTCGGTGGGCTGAAGCCGGGCGTGGGCCTGCTCGTGGACCTGGGCCGGCCGACCCGGATCGCGAGCGTGCAGGTCGGCCTCGCGACGCCCGGGGCGAGCATCGAGCTCCGCAGCACGGACCTCGTGGGGGACAACGCCGATTCCTTCACCACCGTCGCCCGGCAGTCCGACGCGAAGCAGATCGCGACGCTGACGCCGACCGGCCCGCGACCGGCCCGCTACTGGCTCGTCTGGTTCACGTCCCTGCCCAAGGGCGCGGGCGGGCGGTTCCGCGAGGGCATCGCCGAGCTCGTGTTCAACAGCGCTGCGGGCTGACCCGACACCGCGACGCCTGCGCTCCGCGCCTGCCCTCCGGGACGGCCCGTCGGCGCTACCGTCCGGCTGTGACCGACGACGACGGCGACGCCGACGACCGCGCGCTCGTCGCCGCGCACGTCGCCGGCGACAAGGCGGCCTTCACGACGCTCGTACGCCGGCACCAGGACCGGCTCTGGGCGGTCGCGCTTCGCACCCTCGGCGACCGCGAGGAAGCAGCCGACGCGCTGCAGGACGCGCTCCTGTCGGCGTACCGCTCGGCGGGCACCTACCGCGGGGACGCCCGGGTCACCACCTGGCTGCATCGCGTCGTCGTCAACGCCTGTCTCGACCGTGTACGCCGCAACAAGGTGCGACCCACCGTGCCGATGCCCGACGACGGCGGCCCGGCCGATCCGCACGACCGGCTCGGCGACCGCGAGACCGCGATCGAGATCGAGGCAGCGCTCGCGCTCCTCCCGGAGGACCAGCGGGTCGCGCTCGTCCTCGTCGACGTGCACGGCATGCCCGTCGACGACGTCGCCGCCGTGCTCGGGGTGCCCGCGGGCACGGTCAAGAGCCGCTGCTCGCGCGGCCGGGCGCGGTTGGCCCTCCAGCTCGGTCATCTGCGGAACCGGCCGCTGCCCCCTGCCGTCCCACCTGCAGGCACCTCGTCGACGGCAGAGGGGGGTGCGGCATGAGCAGCACCCCCACGGGTGGGCACCTCGACCTCGACGCGCTCGCGGACGCCCTGGCCGCCGACGGGAGCAGCGACACCCACCTGGCCGGCTGCCCCGACTGCCGCGCCGCCCTCGACGAGCTCCGGGTCGCGTCCGCGCTGATCTCGACGCAGCTCGGGGCGCTGCCGGCCGTCGCGCTGCCCGGACCCGCCGCGGACCGGCTCCATCGCGCGCTGGCGGCGCCGGACGGAGCCGGCGTGACGACCCTCCCGAGGGCCACCGCCCGTCCGACGCGGCAGTGGCTGCCGGCCGCGGCTGCCGTCGTACTGCTGCTCGCGGGCGCCGGCTACGGCATCAGCCGCCTCGGCGGCAGCGACGGCAGCAGCGCGACGTCCGCCGCCGGGAAGTCAGCGGGCGTCGACGCGTCAGCCGAGATCAACGTGGTCCGCAACAGCTCCGGCGCCGACTACACCGACCGGGCCAGCCTGGTCGCGGCCGTCCCCGGCCTGCTCGCCGGTACGGCGGTCGCGCCGAAGACCGCCGCGGCCCCGGCACCGGGGCGGCTGGCTCCGGCCAACGG
>JAODNA010000169.1 GCA_025465135.1 Frankiales bacterium
CGCCGGTGCGCCCGTAGGAGGCGCATCTGTGATCCAGCAACTGTCCTGCTACGGCGTCCTAGCGGACAGCCACCTCACGAGTCCCAGAAGTACACAAAGTCCTGGACCACCTCCTCTCCCGTGTACCACCAGGTTAGGTGGCGAGCGGCGAGTTGTCATCGACAAATTCGGGGGCGCGCCGGGAGCCCCGGTCGGATCGGCGTACGGACTAGTGGCTGATCACCCGGTCGGTGGTTCTTCTGCACCTTTGGTCTCCCGACAACAAGGCATGTGCTCATCCCGGAGGTGCCCGTGACTCCCGCCCCCATGGCGTTGCTGTCCAGCGGCGTGCCGCTGTCGCTGCTCATGGACCTGGCCCTCGGCCCCCACAGCGAGGACCTGCTCACGCAGGAGCACCTGACCGAGATCCGCGACTCCTACGAGTAGCTGAGGGCGGCCTCGAAGGACTCCCGCAGCTGCGCCGTCAGCGGCCCGGTGCCGAGCTGCCGGCCGTCGAGCTCGGTCACCGGGGCCACGCCCCGCACGCTCGACAGCAGAAGCACCTCGTCGGCCTCGGCGAGCTCCGCCACCGTGCCTCGCCGTACCTCGTACGGCGCCGGGCACAGCCCGAGCACCACGTCCAGGGTCGTCCCGGGCAGCAGTGCGACCTCGCCCGCCGGCGGAGTGACCAGCCGGCCGTCCTTCACCCAGGCGACCGTCGACGTGGGCGCCTCGAGGACCTCACCGTCGGTGCTCACCCAGATCGCGTCCTCGACGCCTTCGGCCTGGGCGTGACGCAGGGTCGCCATGTTGATCGCGTACGACGTCGCCTTGACCCCGCCGAGGAGCCACGGAGCGGTCGCCCGGACGCCGGCCGTGACGCCGAGCGTCAGCGTGATGGCCCGGACCCCCTGCTCACGTCCCCGGATCGTCTCGGCCGGGATCTCGCTCGCCAGGGCGAAGCCGACCGGAGCGCCGCCCGGCGGCCCCTTCGAACAGGTCAGCCGCAGTACGCCGTCTGGCTGTGCGTAGGCCCCGGCGGCCACCTCCGCGAGCCGGTCCCACCCGGGCGGCAGGTCGATGGCGAGCCGCTGCGCGGAACGGGCGAGGCGGGCCAGGTGCGCGTCGACGAACCGGGCGCGGCCGCCCGCGATGCGCATCGTCTCGAAGACCGACTCCCCGCGTACGACTCCGAAGTCGTCCGCGCGCAGCACGGGCGCTGTCGGGTCGGCCAGCGTCGGCTCGCCGCCCGCCGGATCGAGCAGCGCCAGCACCGTTTCGGCCATGGCCCGGAGGCTAGTGTTCGGCCATGGGACGCAGCGTGCCCGCCGCGCAGGGGTGGCAGGCCGAGCTGCGCGCCCGGGGCTACCGGCTGACCGCTCAGCGCCAGCTCGTGCTGGAGGCCGTCGGGGAGCTCGGGCACGCCACGCCGGAGGAGATCGCAGGCGCGGTCCGCCGTACCGCCACCGCCGTCAACATCTCGACCGTCTACCGCACGCTCGAGCTGCTCGAGGAGCTCGGGCTCGTCCAGCACACGCACCTCGGGCACGGGGCACCGACCTACTCCATCCCGAGCGACGACGACCACGTCCACCTCGTCTGCCGCGACTGCGGCGGGGTCGACGAGGTGGCCAACTCCGTGGTCGACGACGTCGTACGCCGGCTGTCCGCCGAGCGTGGCTTCTCCGTCGACGTCGGCCACTTCGCGGTCTTCGGCCGGTGCCGGGCCTGCTCGACGCGGGGTGAAATGTCCGATTAGGGTGGGTCGCCGGGCAGGAACACCTGCCACCGAGGCGAACCTTGCCGTGATCGCAGCGTCCTAGGTACTGAGCACTACGGCCGAACGCACCACCCGACTACCGTCGGGCCGACCGCCGTCACACCGGACAGGAGTCCCATGAACCTCGTCGTACGCCGCCGCCTGGCGGCTGGCGCCCTTCTTGCCAGCTCGGCCCTCGTCGCGGGGGTGCTGCTCGCCCCGTCGAGCAACGCCGCCAACGGCGGGCTCTCGGTCTCGCCGAGCGGGGCGCTGAACACCGACGCCGCCAAGCCGCTGACCTTCACCGGCACGGACACCGACTTCGAGTTCGGCAGCACGGAGACCTTCGCCCGGGTGGGCGGCGGTACGCCGTTCACCGTGACCACCGCGCGGAACACCCCGCCCACAGGTCCCGACAACACGGGCACCACGACGGTCAACTTCACGGACATGGGTGACGGCCTCGGCAACGACGGCCCCGCCGACGCCGGGGTCTACAACGTGACCTCCGTAGGCACTCAGGAGCCAGGCGGCCTGGGGATCATCGGCGGGGGCGGGACCGACAACTGCGGCTCCTGCTTCACCGTCCTGTCGCCGGGCGCGGTGACGTTCACGTCGATCTCACCGACATCGCTCCGCCCCGGTAACACCGGCAAGAACATCACGATCACCGGCAACAACTTCGAGCGCGGCACGACGGTCAGCTTCCTGCTTCCCGACGGCAGTGTCGACCCGCTGATCACCGCCAACGCGGCGCCGACGAGCGACGACACCAACTCCGGCACCGTGACGACCGCGGGCATCACGACGCGCGTCCAGCTCCTGCGGCGTGCCAAGGTCGACTCTGCTGCGACACCGGGTGCCCGCGGCATGCGGATCACCAACCTCGACGGCAACTCGGTGACCTGCACGGCCTGCTTCTTCGTCTCCGGTCCGGCCCTGTCGGGGATCTCGCCGACCTCCGGGGTCAACGACCCGGGCACCGCGGGCTGCCGGCCGGCGACAACGCCGCTCTGCACCGTCACGATGAACGGCCCCAACGTGACGCCCAACGGCGTACCGCGCCTCGAGTTCACCGGCAACCCCGGCAGCTCCACGCGCGACGCGCTCTCCCTCGACCCGGTGTCACACACCACGTCCAACGGCACGTCGATCAGCGGCGACTTCGACCTGCTGAACGCTGCGCCCGGTGCCTACCAGGCTGTCGTGCGCGACGCCGCCACCGGCATCACCAATGCCTGTGAGTCGCCCTGCCCGGCCTTCACGGTGATCCAGTCCACCGAGCCCCCGACGGTGACCAGCCTCGACGACCCCAACCGCACGGGCAGCCAGCACGACCAGGCGGCCGGTACGACGAAGATCTTCGACGTCAACGGCACCAACTTCAGCAAGGGCGTCGCGATCAAGGTCCTCGGAGCCGGTACGACGACCGCGGCCACCGGCGTGACCGTCACCGGCGTGCAGTTCGTCAGCCGCACCCTGGCTCGGGCGACGATCGTCACCGCCTCGACCGCGACTGCCGCGGACTACGACGTCACCGCCACCCTCACTGACGGGTCGACGAGCGCCGCCTGCGCGAAGTGCTACACGGTGACGGCCGCAACGCCGACCCCGAGTGCTTCCTCGACGGCCAGCTCGACCGCGTCGGCCTGCCCGAGCGGCTCCGCGAGCCCGAGCAGCACGGCTTCGCCGGTGGGCACGGCAACGCCCTCCGCGAGCGCCACCTCCTCCACGACGGCCAGCCCGACCGCATCCAGCAGCGCAACGGCGCTCCCGGTCCCGCTGTTCGCGGCGGCCACCCCCAGTGCCACCCCGACGGCGACCATCAGCCCGTCGGCGAGCGCCAGCGCCAGCAGCACGACATCCTGCGGCACGCCGCTCGGGATCGCGGTCAGCCCGAAGGACATCGTTCCCAACCAGGCGTCGATGGTGTTCGTGCACGGTTCCCCGAACACCCAGGTCGACGTCTACGCCTACAGCCGCCCCAACACGACGTACTCCATCGTGCGCAGTGGGAAGACCGACTCCCAGGGCAACATCTCCTGGCCGGTCACGCCCGGTGGCAACACGCGGCTCTACGCCCACTACACCAACGGCAGCACGACGACCGCGGCCAACGACAGCCCGACCACGGTCATCACGGTGCACACGTCGCTCAGCCTCAGCGCCTACCGCGACGGTGCCCGCAAGTACCACTTCCAGGGCACCAACCTGCCTCGTCGTCCCGGTCAGCTGATCACGCTGTACCGCTACGCCACCGGCCCGAACCTGGACCAGTACTGCGTGCCGACCGCTGAGTCGGACACGACGACGAAGTCCGACGGCAGCTGCCACGCGGTCATCGCCTCGCAGGCGAAGACCGGCTCGAACGACCAGTGGCGCATCGACCGGACCTTCACCGGCGACGGGAAGTTCTACTTCGTCGTACGCACCAGCACCAACGTCAACAACGGTCGCGGGCACAGCAACCAGCGCCTGACGATCATCCACTAGGCACGTGCTTTCTGCGGGGCGGTCTCCACGGAGGCCGCCCCGCAGGCATGTCCGGGGAATCCCGGCGCCGCTCCGTGCGCTGGCACTGGTGTGACCAGTCCCCTGCTCGCCCGGCCCGGCGCGGTTGCCGCGGACGGCGTCGATGCCGGGGTCGCCGCGCACTACGGCGACCCGTACCGCGAGCAGCGGATGCTGGCGGCGGGCACGGCGACGGTGGACCTGTCACACCGGCCGGTCGTGCGGATCAGCGGGCCGGATCGGCTCGACTGGCTGCACAACCTGACGACGCAGCACCTGACGGCACTCGCGGCCGGGGTCTGGACGCAGGCGCTCGTCCTCAGCCCGCACGGACATGTCGAGCACCACCTGCAGCTCGTCGACGACGGCTCCGCGGTCTGGGCCCATGTCGAGCCCGGCACCGCGCCGGAGCTGCTGGACTTCCTTCGTCGGATGGTCTTCATGACGCGCGTCGACGTCGACGACGTGACGGCCGACTGGGCGGTGCTGCATTCCGGCTCCGACCGGCTGGTGCCGCGCGCGGAGCTGTCGTCGTACGACGGCGACCTGGCAGGCGTGTGGGCCTACGAGGCGCTGCGGGTCGCGGCCCGCCGCCCGCGGCTCGGGTTCGACACCGACCACCGGACCATCCCCAACGAGGTCGGCTGGCTCGGCCCCGCCGTGCACCTGGACAAGGGGTGCTACCGCGGCCAGGAGACCGTTGCGCGCGTGTTCAACCTCGGCCGGCCACCGCGCCGGCTGGCCCTGCTCCATCTCGACGGCAGCGACAGCGAGCTGCCCGGTACCGGGGATGCCGTCAGCCTCGACGGTCGCGACGTGGGCCGGGTCGGTACGGCGGCGCGGCACTACGAGCTCGGGCCGATCGCTCTTGCGCTCGTGAAGCGACAGGTGCCGGACGACGCTGCCCTGCTCGCCGGCCCCACGGCCGCCCGGATCGAGCCGTCCGCGCTCGAGGAGCCGGTCTCACCCGCGAGGGTTGCCGCCGCCACGCGGACCCTGCTCCCCCGCCGCCGCTAGCCCGCCCTCGGACGAAGGTCAGCGGCCGAACAGGCCCTTCTTCTTCTTCGCGGCGGCGGCGACGGGACGCGGTGCGCTCGGTGCCGGCGGGCGGATCGGCGACGGCGGCGGGTCGTCGTCGAGGCCGAGCGAGGACAGCTCGCGCAGCAGCGCCGCGGTGTCGGTGTCCTGGGCGACGTAGGGCTGCGGCGCGTCGTCGTCCTCCTCGATCTCGGTCACGACCGGATCGGGTTCCGCCACGTCGACGGAGGCGGCAACGCTCAGCTCGGCGAACGCGGCTGCTGCTGCCGCAGCGGTCGCTTCGGTCGCGCGCGCAGCCGGCTGCTCCTTGGTACGACGGGCCTCGTCCTCCGCTGCGAGCCGCTCTTCCTCCGCGAGCCGGGCCTCTTCCGCGAGCCGTGCGTCTTCGGCAAGTCGAGCGGCCTCGGCCTCCTGCGCGAGGCGCAGCTCTTCGGCCGCCGACGCGGCCGCAGCATGACGGGCCTCCTCGGCAGCGAGCGCTTCCTCCGCGAGGCGGGCTTCTTCGGCGACGCGGGCTTCCTCAGCGACGCGGGCCTCTTCGGCGACGCGGGCTTCCTCGGCGGCGAGCGCTTCCTCAGCGAGGCGGGCTTCTTCGGCGAGGCGGGCTTCTTCGGCGAGGCGGGCTTCCTCGGCAGCGAACGCTTCCTCAGCGAGGCGGGCTTCTTCGGCGAGCCGGGCTTCCTCAGCGGCGCGGGCCTCTTCAGCGGCGCGGGCTTCTTCGGCGGCGCGGGCTTCTTCGGCGAGTCGGGCTTCCTCGGCAAGCCGGGCTTCCTCGGCTACCTGGGCAGCTTCGGCTTCGGCGGCCAGGCGGGCTTCTTCGGCGAGCCGGGCCTGCTCGGCTTCGGCGGCTTGGCGAGCAGTCTCGGCATCCTCAGCCGCACGGACTGCCGCGGCGTCGTTCGCCTCGTCGACCGCTGCTTGCTCGGTGGCGACGCGAACCTCTTCGCGCCGCTGCTCGAGGTCGACGACGACGGCATCCGGGAGTGCGGCCTCGGCGGCCTGCCGGGCCTGCTCGAGCTCGGCCTGGGTTCTGGCTGCCTCGGCCGCCTCGCGCTGACGGCGCCGGCGGTCCCGGTCCTCGCGCTCGGTCTTCTTGGCCATGAGCTG
>JAODNA010000181.1 GCA_025465135.1 Frankiales bacterium
GCCGCCGCTGCCGCTCTGGGCGAGTCGGCGGGCCGCCAGACGTACCCGACATCGACCGCGTCGTCGTAGACCTGCTCCCATCCCGCCAGCGCGCCACCCGCCCGCCAGCGTCGGCGTCTCCGCCCGACGTGCAGCAGTCGCGGCACCGCCATGAGCACGGCCAGCATGACCAGCACGAGGAGACCGAGAGACGTAGTACGGCGGTGGCCGGCGGGTGCCGCGGTGTCGGGGGCGGCCGGGGTCGCGTTGTCGAGGCGGTCCAGCTTCGCCTGCAGGGGGTCCTCGCCGGCGGCCGGACCCGCCGCACCGGCGGGCGGCAGGTCGGTGGGCTCGAGCGGTCCGTTGGGTCCGTTCTGCCCTGCGCCGGCCACCGTCGCGTAGGCCGGGACGACGGTCTGGCCGTCACTGCGCGGCGTCGGCTCGAACCTCACCCAGCCCGTGCCGCTGAACCACGCCTCGGGCCACGCGTGCGCGTCGTCGGTCGTGACCTTGTAGCTGCCGTCGCGCTGCGGGGTGCCGGCGGTGAAGCCCACGGCGACGCGGGCCGGCACCTTCGCGATGCGGATCATCGCCGCCATCGCGGACGCGTACTGCTCGCAGAACCCGCGCTTGCCCTTGAGGAAGTCCTCCAGCGCGCTGGAGCTGTCGATGCCCGGGACCTGGGTCGTCTCGGAGTAGCGGAAGCCGTTCGTCGGCGCGAAGAACGCCTGGATGGCGGCGACCTTCGCGTAGTCGGACGTGGCCCCCGCGATGACCTGCTCGGTCTTCGCCCGCACGTACGGTGTGACCTCGGTGCCGGGGTCGAGCGCGTACTGCTCGATGTCGGCTGGCCCGCCGACATCGAGGCCCGCGAGCAGGGTGCGGTCCGGCAGCGCCCGGATCGCGGTCACGGTGTAGGGCTTCTTCAGCTTCTTGGTGCCGGTGCGGATCCCGAAGATGGTCTCGCTGCGCTCGTCGTACAGCCACGGCCCATCGACCTGCACGCGGCTCGGCACGGCCGGTGTCGGCAGCCACTGCGCGTCGAGGCTCTTGATTTGGATCTGCACCGTGACCTGCTTGACCGTGGCGGAGGTCAGGCCGCTCGGCTCGGGCAGCTTGCCCTTGACACCGTCGCGCTTCGGGTTGCCGGACAGCTTCGACGACGACCATCCCGCGTCGCTGAACTGGTCGAGCGTCGTCATCCGCAGGTAGTCGGGGGTGGTGTCGGAGGTCTTGTAGACCAGCACATCGTGCGGCTTCGGCAGTCGAAGGTCGTCGCGCAGCTTGGTGATGGGGTTGTAGGTCGTCGTCGTGTGCGAGCCGCCGCCCGGGCCGTCGCCGCTCCCGCCGCCGATGAGCCGCGCGTTCAGGCCGGGGATGAGTGCCGGGACGATGACGGCGACGCTGAGGGCAGCCGCGCCGATACGACGACCTACGCGTCCGAGTGACGTGTCGTCGTAGCGCGCGCTGCGGTCGGGACGGTCGGTCTGCAGCGGCGTGCCCCACCGGCTGACCCGGTCGCTTCCCTCGACGAGCAGCAGCGACAGCCATCCCGCGGCGACGAAGACGAAGGGGATCCAGCCGAGCCCGCCGGGCAGCACCGCGGACGGTACGGCGAAGAGCGCGAGCAGCGGCAGGCCCGCGGCCGCAGCGCGGCCGAGCACCACGGCCACCAGGTCGACCGCGATCGCGACGGCGCCGACCCCGAGGACCGCGATCAGCGTCAGCCCCGTGTTGGACGGCACCGGCGGCGCCAGCCGGTCGATGTCGGTGAGACCCGCCTGCAGCAGGTTGTTCAGGGCCGTGAGGGTGGTGTGCGTCGGCAGCAGCCCGAAGGCCAGCGTCGTGCGCGCGAAGACGAGGCAGACGTAGAAGAAGAGCGCCGCAGCTGCGGCGATCGGCTGCAGGACGCCGGGCACGTTGGCCCGTCGCGTCACCAGGCCGGCGACGGCGACCGCGGCGATGGCCCCGGCAGCGCGCAGCACCCAGTGCAGGTCGGAGTAGAGCGGTACGACGGCGGCCGAGCCCAGCGCGACCGCGAGTGCGACGGCGAGCGTCAGCCGCTCCCGGCTGCTCATGCGGGGTCCCCGATGCGTCGTGAGCGCAGCGAGCGACGTGGTGGGGTGCGGTTCATGCGGTGACTCCGGTCACCGAGCCGCGGGCAGCCGCAAGCGGCCACACCGACGACAGCGTCGTGCCGTAGGAGACGGGCAGGATGCGCCAGCCGCCGGCGGACAGCAAGGCCGCGGTCCGGTCGGCACCCTGCTGCGCCGCCGTGCGCTGCCGCGCGCTGATCGGCGCCCAGCTGTCGACGTCGAGCACGACCGCGATGCACGTGCCGGCACCGACGCGGAGGCGGGCCAGCCGCTCGGCGTCCTCGACGTCGAGGGAGCCCAGCACCGCGACGAGAACGCCGTCGATCCCGCTGCGGAGCCGCGCGGTCGCGGGGGCGAGCGAGTGCCCGCGTGAGGTCTCGACAAGAGCGAGCGAGTCGAGCACGACGCCCTCGGTGAGGGCGACCTGCGGCGGGCCGATGTCCTCACCGCTCTCGCTGACCAATCGCAGCAGGAAGCCTGCGCGGACGAGGCTGACCGCGATGCTCGCGACCGCACTGACGGCGTACTCGTAGGACGAGCCGGGGCCGTCCCCGCGGTGTGCGTTCAGCCGCCCGTCCAGCAGCAGGGTGGCGCGGCTCTGGAACGGCTGCTCCTCACGGCGCACCATCAGCTCGCCGACGCGCGCGGTCGACCGCCAGTGCACCTTGCGCAGGTCGTCGCCGTGGCGGTACTCCCTCGTCGCCGCGTCGTCGCTCCCGCTGGCCGCAACCGAGCGGGCGGTGGAGTCGCCGCCGCCGGCCCAGTCGCCGCCGAGCCGGATCGTCGGCAGCGGGTTGACGACCGGTGTGACGATCAGGTCGTCGACCGATGCGAACGAGCGGGTCAGCTCGCAGAGGCCGAACGGGTCGGTCAACCGCACCGCGAGCGGGCCGACGCTGTAGCGGCCCCGGGTGTCGGCGCGGACCGGGTAGCTCACGTCGCGGACGCCACGCGGCTCGATCTTGTCGAGCACGAACCGCGGCCGCCCGCCCAGCGTGTAGGGCAGGGCGTCCTCCATCAGGAGCACGCCGCTCGGCAGTCGCGAGACGTTGTCGAGACGCAGCCGCACCGTGGCCACGCGGCCGGCCTCGACCCGCGGCGGCTCGAGCCGGCGGGCGCAGGCGAGGCGGTAGCGGGTCCGCGCGACGACGGCGACCGCAGCGACGGGAAGGACGGCCAGGAACACCCCGGCCCGCAGCAGGTCACGCTGCCCCAGGGCCAGCGAGCAGAGCGTGAGGGCGACCCCGGCCGCGAGCAGGCACCGGCCGCGCGTGGTCAGGCCGCTGAGCGCGGCGAGGGCTCGGGTCAACGGCGGTTCATCGCCGTCGCGTCGCGGCCGCATCGGCGAGCGGAACCCGGGCGACCAGGTCGGACACGACGGCCTCCGGCGTACGACGGGAGACCTGCGCCTCCGCAGTGGGCAGCAGCCGGTGCGCGAGCACGGGTCCGGCCAGGTCCTGTACGTCGTCCGGAAGGACGTAGTCGCGGCCCTCGAGCGCCGCCTTGGCCCGGCCGGCCCGGAGCAGCTGCAGGGTGGCACGCGGTGAGGCGCCGAGCCGCAGGTCGGGTGACTCGCGGGTGGCGGTGGCGAGGTCGACGACGTAGCGGCGTACGTCCTCCGACACGTGGATGCCGCGCACGACCTCGATCAGCTTGCGCACCTCGAGCGCGTCGGCGACCGGCTCGAGGTCGTCGAGCGGGTCGGCGCCGCCGTGGGTCTCGAGCATCTCCAGCTCGGCGCTCGCCGACGGGTAGCCCATCGAGACGCGCGCCGTGAAGCGGTCGCGCTGCGCCTCCGGAAGGGGGTAGGTCCCCTCCATCTCGATCGGGTTCTGCGTCGCGATGACCATGAACGGCGCCTCGAGGACGTAGGTGATCCCGTCGACCGTGACCTGCCGCTCCTCCATGGCCTCGAGGAGAGCCGACTGCGTCTTCGGTGAGGCGCGGTTGATCTCGTCGCCGACGACGAGGTTGGCGAAGACGGCCCCCGCCTTGAACTCGAACTCGCGCGACTCCTGGTTGTAGACGCTGACGCCGGTGACGTCGGACGGCAGCAGGTCGGGCGTGAACTGGATGCGGCGCACCGAGCAGTCGATCGAGCGGGCGAGCGCCTTCGCGAGCAGGGTCTTCCCGACACCGGGGACGTCCTCGATGAGCAGGTGCCCTTCGGCCAGCAGCACGACGAGCGCGAGCCGGATCGCGTCGGACTTTCCTTCGATGACCTGCTCGATGTTGGCGTGGATCCGCCGGGACGACTCGAGCAGGTCGTCGAGGCCGGCGGCGGGGGCAGAACCGGAACGAGGGGAGCGACGCACCACCGAGGGGGCCTCCTGTGACGGCGGCCGGGTGGCCGGGCTGGTTCCAGTCACATCATGCTCGCATCCGGGCGGCCTCGCGGCACCCTCTGGACCACAACGGTTCGACAACCGTCCGCCGGCGTGCCCGCCCGCCGCCCCCGCCTCTCGCGGCAGAGCAGCCGCGCTCCGGCGGCGCACCCGTCGTCCGGCGGCAGCCAGGCCGGCGCGCGAGGCCGGGCCGTGGGACAGAAGTGGGGCTTCAGTCTGCGATTCGCGTTGACGATGGGGGAAAGTGGAGTAAGGTGGTGGACATCGGAGCGGCGAGGGGGCAGGGCGTTGTTTCTCGGCACCCACACCCCGCGCCTCGACGACAAGGGCCGGCTGTTCCTGCCGGCGAAGTTCCGGGACGAGCTGGCGGGAGGTGTCGTGATCACCCGAGGCCAGGAGCGCTGTCTCTACGTCTTCACCCGCGCCGCCTTCGCCGCCAAGGCCGAGGAGCTGCAGAGCGCGTCGCTCGCGTCGAAGTCGGCCCGCGAGTACGGCCGGATGTTCTTCAGCAGCGCGTCGGACGAGATCCCCGACAAGACCGGCCGCGTGACGGTGCCACCGAACCTGCGGCAGTACGCCGGCCTGACGAAGGACTGCGTCGTCATCGGTGCCAACACCCGGCTCGAGATCTGGGACGCCGCCGCCTGGGCGGCCTACGACGCCGAGAAGGAGCAGGCGTTCGCCGACCAGGACGAGGGGGCGCCCTTCCTGTAGCCCCTGTCACGAGGCCTCCGACCGCTCCCTTCCTGGCGCACCTTCCCCGGCGCCAGGCGGGGAGCGGGCGGGGACCTGGCGGCAGGAGCACCAGCTCGCCAGCGCACCGCAGCACGGCAACGGGTCCGCGAGCCCGGCAGAGAACGAGACAGAACCACGCTGCACCGAGAGGGTCGAGATGGACCGCACGACGACGCACGCCCTGCAGACCTCCGACGACGGGCCCGGCCTCGGCGCGGAGCTGCGGGAGAGCCTGCTGCTGCTGGGGATCTCGGTGGCACTCACGGCGGCAGTGACCATCGGTGCGCAGGCGACGCTCAGCCTGCTCGGCTGACGTGACGTCCCCAGGCCGGCCGGCCCACGTGCCGGTGCTGCTCGACCGCTGCGTGGGCCTCCTCGCCCCCGCCCTGACGGGCCCGGACGCGGTGGTCGTCGACTGCACGCTCGGCATGGGCGGTCACGCCGAGGCGCTTCTCGACGCCACGCCGGCCCGGGTCGTCGGCATCGACCGAGACCCGGAGGCCCTGCGCCGCAGCGACGACCGCTTGTCGTCGTACGGCGGCCGCACCACGTTCGTGCACGCCGTCTACGACGAGCTCCCGGCGGTCCTCGCCGGCCTGGGTCTCGACCGCGTGCAGGGCGTGCTGTTCGACCTCGGCGTCAGCTCCTTGCAGCTCGACGAGGTGGACCGCGGCTTCGCCTACGCACAGGACGCGCCCCTCGACATGCGGATGGATCCGACGCGCGGCCGCACCGCGGCGGAGGTCGTCAACACCTACGCGGGCAAGGACCTCGCCCGCGTCCTGCGCGACTACGGGGACGAGCGCTTCGCCGGCCGGATCGCCGACGCCATCGTCCGCGAGCGCGGCAAGGAGCCGTTCGTGAGCACTGCCCGGCTCGCCGAGCTGGTGCGCAGTGCGATCCCGGCCGCGACGAGGCGAACGGGCGGCCATCCCGCGAAGCGCACCTTCCAGGCGCTGCGGATCGAGGTCAACGACGAGCTCGGTGTCCTGCGCCGCGCGATCCCGGCCGCCGTCGACGCCCTCGCCGTAGGCGGCCGGATCGTCGTCCTGTCCTACCAGTCGCTCGAGGACCGCATCGTGAAGTCCGAGCTCGTCGCGCGGTCGACCAGCGATGTCCCCCTCGACCTTCCGTTCGTCCCCGAGGGCGCTCAGCCCGAGCTCCGGCTGCTGGTGCGCGGCTCGGAGAAGGCGTCCGCAGCCGAGATCCAGACCAACCCGCGCGCGGCGTCCGTCCGCCTGCGCGCCGCCGAGCGCCTGCGGGCCGCAGCATGAGCGCTGCCGCCGCCCGGG